>CAJXTG010000003.1 GCA_913060655.1 uncultured Nitriliruptoraceae bacterium
CGGGCGGCTGCAGGAGGTCCACGCGTCGGCCCACCCGCGAGCGCGCGCGGCCCGCTGAGCGTCGTCCACAGCACCTCGACGTGCCGGTCGCCACGCCGGCGGGCGACCTAGGGTCGCTCCGGCCGGTCGCGGTCGCGGCCGGTCCGACGACGGGGCGTGGAGCGCACGTGCCCCGTCCCCCGGCTTCGGCCCACCGCCCGGCCCCGGCCCACCACCCGGTCCGTCGCACGGTCCCCGTCCTGCTCGCCGTCACCGGGCTGCTCGTGCCCGCCGGCCTCGCGACGGCCGTCGGCGCGACGTCCGACCGGCCGGCGGTCGCACCGACGGCGACGGTGGGTGCGGCGCGGACCGCGCTCCGCGTCGCCGCGGCCGTGAGCGAACTGGCCGAGGCGCTGCGGCCGCCCGAGTACCGGCTGCCCGTCGACGCGCCCGTGGTCCGGCCCTTCGCACCCCCCTCCGAGCGGTTCGGCGCCGGGCACCGGGGCATCGACCTGGCCGCCCCGCCCGGGACGCCGGTGCGGGTCGCGGAGCGGGGGACGGTCGTGCACGCCGGTCCCGTCGCCGACGTCACCTGGGTCGTGGTCGCGCACCGGGACGGGGTGCGCACCAGCTACGGGCCACTGGCCGGGCTCGCGGCGGGTGCCGGCGACGAGGTCGAACGCGGGGACGTGCTCGGCACGCTGGCCGCCGGCGACCACGGGGACCCCGGCGCCGACGTCGGGCTCCACCTCGGCGCGCGCCGTGGGGACCGCTACGTCGACCCGATGACCCTGCCCGGCCTCGGCCGGCCCCGTCCCACGCTCGTCGGGGACGGCGGCTGGTGGGCGGCGGACCATGCGGTGCGGCCCTACGCGCCGTGGTCGGGCGGCCGGCTCGGAGGTCTGCTGACCAGCCCGAGTCCGGACGCGGACCGGGCCGGCTTCGCCGTCCCGCCGAACCCGAACCATCTCGTCCTCGTCGCCGGACTGTCCAGCACCAGTGACGTCGAGCTGCTCGACCCCGACCATCTCGGCATCGACGACGCCGGTGCGACCCGGTTCTCGTACGCCGCGCCCGGCGCGCCCTACGACGTCCGCCACACGTGGCAGGACGTCGACACGGCCGCACGCCGGCTCGAGGAGCAGCTGCGCGCGCAGGCACGGCGCCAGCCGGGCCGTGCCGTCGACCTGCTCGGGCACTCGCTGGGCGGGGTCGTCATCGCCCACTACCTGCTGCACCGGCACGACCCGTACGACCCGGACCTCCCGCCGGTCGGGCACGTCGTGACCGTCGCCTCACCGCTGGAGGGGTCCGACCTCGCACGGGCCGGCGTCGCCCTCGTCGACGGGCCCGTGACGGGCCGGCCGCTGCGGGGCGCCTGGGAGGCGGCCGGTGCGCTCCCGGGCGCTCCGGGTCGCGCGGCCCGGTCGCTCGAGCCCGACGCGCCGGCGCTGCACGACATCGCCACCGGCTCGGACGTGCTCACCGAGCTCACCGCCCGCTGGGAGGCGGACCGTGCCGGCGCCGGCTCGGGCGCCCTCGCGACGGGCACCCGCGTGCTCAACATCGTCGCGAGCCTCGACGGGCTCGTCGGCGCCGACCGGGCGGCCCTGCCCGGCGCCGAACGTCGGGTGCTGCCGGGCACCCACGCCGGTGTGCTCGAGACGGAGGCGCTGCGCGAGGTCGTCTGGCGGTTCCTCGCCGGCGAGGACATCGTCCGCAGCCCCGGGGGACTGACGACCGCGGTCGGTGCGGTGACGGGGGACGTGCTCACCGCCGTCGGCGCCCTCGCCGGTGACGGCGACGCGGCCGCCGACCTGCCGCTCGCGCCGCTGCTCCCGTGACGGTCGGGGGCGGTGGGGGACCTGTGGCCGTGCGCCGCGCCGCGGCACGGCGCTAGCGTCGAACGCCCCGACAGGAGCACGCCCCGTGGGACGATCGGTCGCCGGTGCACTGCTCGTCGTGCTCGGTGTCGCGCTGCTGCTCATCGAGCTGACCGGCGTCGGCGGCGTCGCCGTCGTCCTGCTCGGAGGCCTGGCGTTCCTCGCCACCTACCTCGCGACCCGCAGCTACGGCTTCCTCGTCCCCGGCGGGATCCTCAGCGGCGTCGGTGGTGCGCTCGTCGCGCAGGACCTCGGCCTCGCCGACGACGTCGGGCTCGCCGGCCTCGGCATCGGCTTCCTGCTCATCCCCACCGTGCAGCTCCTGTCGCGCGGCACCCGTGAGGGCGGCTGGTGGTGGCCGGTCGTCCCCGGCTCGATCCTCACCGGGCTCGGCGTCGTCGAGTCGGTGCAGGGCGGGACCGCCGGCCTGATCCTGCCGGCCGTCCTCATCATCCTCGGCCTGTCGTTCCTGCTCAGCGCGACGCGCCGCAGCGCGAAGGAGGCCGCCGCCGCCCGCCGCGACGCGGCGTCGGGCACGCGCGAGCCCGCCGCCGACGGGTCACCGGCCGCGGACGCCGCCGCACCCGCCGGACCCGCCGAGGCGGGGGAGGACGCGGCGGATGCGGTGCCGGCCGGCGAGGACGCCGATCCGGACGGGCCCGCGGCGCGCTAGCATCCCTCCGGTCCGGGCAGGTCCCGGACGGCACTTCCCCCTGCAGCATCGAACCCATCACGCACGCCCGCCGACGGGCGGCCCCGGTGCCCCGCTCACGCGGGGTGGGTCGCGCGGTGCGGACCGCACAGCGGTCGCACCCCCCGGACGACGCGGGCGGAGGCCCAACCGAACCGAGAGGATCACCCATGGCCGTCGTCACCATGCGCCAGCTGCTCGAGGCCGGCGTCCACTTCGGGCACCAGACCCGCCGGTGGAACCCCAAGATGCGCCGCTTCATCTACGGCGAGCGCAACGGCATCTACGTCATCGACCTGCGGCAGACCGTCGGGCTCATCGAGCAGGCGTACGCCTACACCCGTGACCTCGTCGCCCGCGGCGGGACGGTGCTGTTCGTCGGCACCAAGAAGCAGGCCGCCGAGACGATCCGCTACCAGGCGGAGCGCGTCGGCATGCCGTACGTCACCGAACGCTGGATGGGCGGCATGCTCACCAACTTCGAGACGATGCGCTCGCGCATCGCCCGGCTCAAGGAGCTCGAGGCGATGCAGACCTCGGGCACCTTCGACCTCCTCCCCAAGAAGGAGGTCCTGCAGCTCGAGCGTGAGCGGGAGAAGCTCGACCTGACCCTCGGCGGTATCCGCAGCATGGGCAAGGTCCCCAACGCCGTCTGGGTCGTCGACACCGTCATCGAGGAGATCGCCGTCAAGGAGGCGAACCGCCTCGACATCCCCGTCATCGGCATCCTCGACACCAACTGCGACCCCGACGTCGTCCAGTACCCGATCCCCGGGAACGACGACGCGATCCGGGCCTCGACCCTGCTGACGCGCATCATCGCGGACGCGTGCGCCGACGGCCTGATGCTGCGCGCGTCGCGTTCCGCCGACGACGAGCTCCGCGAGCAGGCGGAGGCCGCGGCGACCACCGGCGGCGACGCGGACGCGAGCGAGCCGAAGGCCGCGTGGGAGCTCGAGCTGGAGCGGCAGAAGGCGGCCGAGCAGGCCTCCCGGGCCGCGGCCGCCGACCTCGCCGCGCAGGCCGTGCCCGAGATCGCCGACGACCTGGTCGACGGCGGCTCCGACGACACCGCAGGCGCCTGACCGGCCCCACCCCACCACGACCGAGGGAGCACCACGATGGCGATCACCGCCGAGGACGTCAAGAAGCTGCGCGAGCTGACCAACGCGCCGATGATGGCGTGCAAGTCCGCGCTCGTCGACGCCGACGGGGACATGGACCGCGCGGCCGAGCTGGTGCGCGAGCGCACCGGCGCGAAGATGGACGCGCGCGTCGCGGACCGGACGGCCGCCGAGGGCATGGTCACCGCCTACCTGCACCAGCCCAGCCCCGGCTCGCCCGCACGGGTCGGCGTGCTGCTGCAGCTGTCCAGCGAGACGGACTTCGTCGCGAAGAGCGAGCCGTTCCAGGAGCTCGCGAAGCAGCTGTGCCTCCACATCGCCGCCTCGAAGCCGCTGTTCGTGCGGGCCGAGGACGTCGACGCGGCGATGCTCGACAAGGAGCGCGACTTCGCCCGCAAGGAGGCGCTCGAGCAGGGCAAGCCGGAGGAGATGGTCGAGCGGATCGTCGAGGGCAAGGTGAAGAAGGTGCTCGCCGACTGGGTGCTGCTCGACCAGCCGTTCGTCGTCGACCCGGACCGCACCGTCGCGCAGGCGCTCAGCGACCTCCAGGGTGTGCTCGGCGAGAAGATCGAGGTCGCCCGCTTCACCCGCTACGAGGTCGGTGCCTGACCGGCCGTCGACGAGGTGCGGCCGTGGCCGCGGTGAGCACGAGGAGCCGAGCGTGAGCGAACGGACCCCCTACCGGCGCGTCCTCCTCAAGCTCTCCGGCGAGGCGTTCTCCGACCCCGCCGTCCAGGGCGGGATCGACCCGTCGATCGTCCGGCGGGTCGCCGAGGAGGTCGCCGAGCTCCGCGAGAGCGACGGCACCGAGGTCGGCATCGTCGTCGGCGGGGGCAACATCTTCCGTGGCAACGCGCCGGCCGCAGCCGGCATGGACCGCTCCAGCGCCGACCAGATGGGCATGCTGGCCACGACCATCAACGCGCTCGCCCTGCAGGACGCGCTCGAGAAGGCCGGGGTGCCCACGCGCGTGCAGACGGCGATCGCCATGCAGCAGTTCGCCGAGCCCTACATCCGCCGCCGTGCGATGCGCCACCTCGAGAAGGGTCGCGTCGTCGTGTTCGCCGCCGGTCTGGGCGCGCCGTACTTCACCACCGACACGACCGCGGCGCAGCGGGCCCTCGAGATCGGCGCGGACGCGATCCTCAAGGGCACCCAGGTCGACGGGGTCTACGACCGCGACCCGAACCGCTTCCCGGACGCGGCCCGCTACGAGTCGATCGACTTCCTGTCGGTGCTGAACCAGGGCCTGAAGGTGATGGACGCGACGGCGATCTCGTTGTGCATGGACCACGGCCTCCCCATCGTCGTGTTCGAACTGCTGCGCGCCGGCAACATCCGCCGGGTCGTGCGCGGCGAGGACGTCGGCACGCTGGTCCACGCCGCCGGCGCCGAGGCCGGCTGACGCGGCACAGGGCCGGAACGTCGCGACGCCCCGAGGCATGACGGGGGCATGACGGGCGCGACGGGGCGTGACGGGGCGGTCGGAGCGGCCGGCGCGGCCGGGGCGGCCGCTGCCCGGCCCCGTACCATGACCCTGCAGCGGCCCCGCCGATCGGGCCGCGCCCCCACAGGAGCGCACGATGAGCATCGACGCGATCATGACCGACGCCGAGCACCGGATGGGGCAGGCGGTCACCAAGGTCAGCGAGGACTTCGCCACGATCCGGACGGGGCGGGCGAACCCGCAGCTGCTCAACCGCGTCGTCGTCGAGTACTACGGCACGCCGACACCCATCCAGCAGCTCGCCAACTTCTCCGTGCCGGAACCGCGCATCCTCGTCGTCAACCCGTTCGACAAGGCGGCGCTCGACGACATCTCCCGGGCGATCTCCGAGGCGGACCTCGGGCTCAACCCGTCGTCGGACGGCAGCATCCTGCGGTGCGTGTTCCCCGAGCTGAGCGAGGACCGGCGCAAGGACTACATCCGGCTCGCTCGCAGCACGGCCGAGGAGGGGCGGGTCGCGCTGCGCAACGTGCGCCGCAGCGCCCGCGACGCCATGCAGAAGCTCGAGGACGACGGCGAGGTCGGCAAGGACGAGCACGAGCGGGCCGCCAAGCAGCTGGAGGACCTCACCGCGAACCACGTCGGCCAGGTCGACCGGGCGCTGGAGGCGAAGGAGAAGGAGCTGCTCGAGGTCTAGGCCCCCGGCCCGACCCGAGCGAGCCCATGGAGGCGGACCTGAACACCGAGACGGGGAAGGGGCGTGACCTCGTCGCGGCCACCGTCGTCGGCGTGACGCTCCTCGTCCTGCTCGCCGCCGCGCTCGCGCTCCCGCCGGTCGCGCTCACCCTGCTCGTCGGTGCGCTGGTCGTCGCCGCCCATCTCGAGCTCGGCCCGCTGCTCGCCCGCCTCGGTCGGCCCGTCCACACCGACGTGCTCGTCGGCAGCGCCGTCGTCCTGCTCGGTGGCGTCCACCTCGGCGGCACCGCCGGGCTCGGTGCCGGACTCGTCGTGCTGGTCGTGGCCGCGCTGCTGCGTTCGCTCGTGCACGTCGACCGTTCGGACGTGCTCGGCACGGTCGCCCGTACCGTGCTGCTGGGCGCATGGGTCGGTGGGCTCGCGGCGTTCGCGCCGCTCGTGCGCGCCCTCGACGGTGGGGTCGTGCCCCTCGTCGCCGTCATCGGCGCCGCCGCGGCCGGCGACGTCGCCGCCTACGCCGTCGGTGCGCGGCTGGGCCGGCGACCGATCGCCCCGGCCGTCAGTCCGAACAAGACCTGGGAGGGGTTCGTGGGTGGTGTCGCGGGTGCGGCGCTCGTCGGCGCGCTCGTCCTGCCGCTCGACGGGTTGCGCACGCCCCTGCTCGGCGCGGCCGTCGGCGCCGTCGTCGGGCTCGCCGCGTTCGTCGGCGACCTCGTCGCGTCGATGATCAAGCGCGACCTGGCGGTGAAGGACCTCGGTCGGCTCCTGCCCGGACACGGGGGCGTGCTCGACCGGGTCGACGGCCTGCTGTTCGCCCTGCCCGCCGGCCACCTGCTGCTGGTGCTGACGTGAGCGCCGCGTCCACCGACACGCCTGTGGACCTGTACGCCACCGACCGCGCCGGGCTGCGTGCGCTCCTCGAGGACCTCGGGGAGCCGGCCTACCGCGGCGACCAGGTCGCGGCGTGGCTCGTGCGCGGCGTCGACGACCCGCAGCGCATGACGGACCTGCCCGCCGCCCTGCGCGACCGGCTCGCTGCGCGCACGGCCGGGTCGACGCCCGAGCTCGTCGCCCACCACGTCGCCGACGGGGGGCGGACCCACAAGTTCCTGCTCCGGTTCGCCGACGGGGAGGCGATCGAGACGGTGCTCATGCGGTACCCGCGGCGCGCGACCGTGTGCATCTCCACGCAGGCGGGCTGCGCGATGGGCTGCCCGTTCTGCGCGACCGGTCAGGCCGGGCTGCGGCGGCAGCTCACCGCCGGTGAGATCGTCCGGCAGGTCGTCGTCGCGCAGCAGGCCCTGGCGACGGGCCGCATCGGTGACGTCGAACTGGACCCGTCCGTCGTCGCCGGCGAGGGACCGGACCACGTGACCAACGTCGTCTACATGGGCATGGGGGAGCCGCTCGCGAACCTCGAGCCGACGATCGCGAGCGTGCGCTGGCTCCACGACCCCGACGGGTTCGGGCTGTCCGCACGCAGCATCACCGTCTCGACCGTCGGGCTCGTGCCCGCCATCGGGCGCCTCGCGGAGCTCGGGCTCCCGCTGACGCTGGCCGTCAGCCTCCATGCCGCCACCGACGCGCTGCGCGACGACCTCGTGCCCGTCAACCGCACCCATCCGCTCCACGAACTGGAGCGGGCCGTGCAGGACTACCGGCGTCGGACGCGCCGTCGCGTCACCATCGAGTGGTGCCTCATCGGTGACGTCAACGACGACGTGTCCCAGGCCGACGCGCTGGCGGCGATCGCACGGCGGCTCCGCGCCCACGTCAACGTCATCCCGATGAACCCCACGCCGGGGGTCCGCTGGCAGGAGCCGACCCGCGCGCGGACCGACGCGTTCGTCGGTCGGCTCGAACGCTCCGGTGCGACGGTCACGCTGCGTGACACCCGTGGTCGGGACGCGGAGGCGGCCTGCGGGCAGCTGCTCGCCGCACGCACGCTCGGCGAGGGCCGCACGCTGCCGGCCGCCCGCGGTGCCGCCGACCGGGTCGGCCTGCTCGTCGCGGCCGCCGAACGCGGCGGATCGGAGGGGCCGTCGTGAGCGGCACCCTGGGCATCGTCGCCTTCGTCGCGAGCATCGTGCTCGCCGTCATCATCCACGAGGCCGGCCACCTCGTCAGCGCCAAGCTGACCGGCATGCGCGCCGACCGGTTCTTCGTCGGCTTCGGCCCGACCCTGTGGTCGACCCGCCGCGGGGAGACCGAGTACGGGCTGAAGGCGCTGCTGCTGGGCGGCTACGTGCGCATCGTGGGGATGGGCGACGAGGGGGAGACGACGCAGGAGCCGCTCGTCGCGGCGCTGCCGGTCGTGCACGACGCGGAGGACGCCCGCCGCTGGTGGACGGCGCTCGACGAGGAGCTCGCCCACCGCGGCGTGCCCGCCGATCTCGCCGTGCGCATCCGCGACACCGCACGGGGGTCCGACCCGGCGCCGGAGGACGCCGCGATGCGCGCGGCCCTGGCACGCGCGCTGGAGCGGGAGCTGCCGCCGAGCCGGCGCGTCGGCGACGTCCCCCACCGGCTGCTGCGCGGTGACGAGGGGCGCCGGTACGGCGACCGTCCGGCGTGGCAGCGGGCCGTCGTCGTCGGCCTCGGGCCGGTGACCCACCTCGTCATCGCCTTCGCCCTCCTCGCCACGGTGTTCACCGTGTGGCCGCAGCCGACCGGGGCGTTGACCGGCGAGGTCGCCTTCGTCCGCGAGGACTCCCCGGCGGCCGCGGCGGGGGTCACCGTCGGCGACGTGCTCGTCGCCGTCGACGACGTCGCGAGCACCGACTTCGCCGTCCTCCGCGAGGCGCTGCGGGCCCGCCCCGACGTCCCGTCGACGCTGACCGTCGAACGCGCGGGGGAGCGGCTGACCCTCGCCGTCACGCCCGAGGCGGTCGAGACGGACGACGCCGGCGTCATCGGCATCATCGGCATCGCCACCGCCCCGGAGCTGCAGCGGCTCCGACCGGGGGAGGCGCTCGTCGAGGCCGCGGTCGGTGCGCCGTCCCCGGGCTCGCCGGGCGGGGTCGTCCCCATGATCGGGGAGTCGGTGCGCGGGCTCGTCCGCATCCTGTCGCCGTCGGGGCTCGGGGACCTCGTGGCCCAGGCGTTCGGACAGCAGGAGCGTGACGTGGAGGGGGCCGTCTCCCTCGTCGGTGCCGCGTCGCTCGCCGGGCAGATCGGGGAGCGTGAGGGCGGGCTGCCGGTCGTGCTCACCCTGCTCGCCGCGATCAACGTGTTCTTCTTCCTGTTCAACCTGGTGCCTCTCCCGCCGTTCGACGGCGGGCATCTCGCGGTCGTCGCCGTCGAGTCGACGGTCAACGGGCTGCGCCGGCTGCGGGGCCGGCGGCAGGACTTCCGCGTCCGACCCGAGGCGCTCGCCGGCATCGCGATCCCCGTCATCGCCGTGCTCGCCCTGCTGCTCGTCACGACCCTGTGGCTCGACCTGACCGACCCGATCCGGCTCTGAGCCGCCCCGCGGCTACCTTCCCGTCCTGACGCCGCAGCGCTCCGAACCAGGCGGACGGCGCCCGACGGTCCGCTCCCCGCCGGCCCGCGACGCGGCGCCCACCGACCACGAGGTCCACGCCGTGAGCTCCACGCTCCCGATCGTCCCCGACACGGCGGCCGCCGCCACGCCCGCGGCGGCGTCCGACGGGCCCGTCCGCCGGAAGTCGCGGCGCATCAGCCTCGGCCCGATCGGTGTCGGTGGCGACGCCCCGGTGACCGTGCAGACGATGACGGTCACCCCGACCCACGACGCCGACCTGACGCTGCAGGCGATCGCCGCGGTGCAGGCCGCCGGCGCCGACATCGTGCGTGTCGCCGTCCCGCGCCGTGAGGACGCCGAGGCCCTGCCGCGCATCGCCGAGCACGCGCGCATCCCCGTCGTCGCCGACATCCACTTCCAGTGGAAGTACGCGGTGATGGCCATCGAGGCCGGGTGCGCGGGGGTGCGGATCAACCCGGGCAACATCAAGAAGCACGACAAGGTGGCGCTGCTCGGCCGGCTCGCCGCGGAGGCGGGGGTCGCCATCCGCATCGGTGTCAACGGCGGCAGCCTCGAGGACGCGATCCTCGAGGAGTTCGGGGGGCCCACGCCGGAGGCGATGGTCGAGTCGGCGCTGCGGGAGGTCCGGCTGCTCGAGGACGTCGACTTCTTCAACACGAAGATCTCGGTGAAGCATTCCGACCCGTGGACGATGATCCGCACCTACCGCCTGCTCGCCGAGCGCTGCGACTACCCGCTGCACCTCGGTGTGACCGAGGCCGGTCCGCTGCAGTCGGGGTCGATCAAGTCCGCCGTCGGGATCGGGGCGCTCCTCGCGGAGGGCATCGGCGACACGATCCGCGTGTCGCTGTCCGCCGACCCGGTCGAGGAGATCAAGGCCGGCATCACCATCCTCGAGTCGCTCCACCTGCGCGAGCGGGGTCTCGACGTCGTGTCCTGCCCGTCGTGCGGTCGGGCGCAGGTCGACGTGTGGACGCTCGCCGAGGAGGTGCAGCAGGGGCTCGAGGGCATCGATGCCCCGCTGCGGGTCGCCGTCATGGGCTGCGTCGTCAACGGTCCCGGCGAGGCCCGCGAGGCCGACCTCGGGGTCGCTGCCGGGAACGGCAAGGGCGACATCATCCGCCGGGGGGAGCGCATCGCCACCGTCCGGGAGGAGGACATCGTCGAGGCGATGGTCCACTTCGCGACGGAGATGGCCGAGGAGATCCGCCGCGAGCGCGGTGAGGGCGCCCCCGTCGTCGTCTGACCCCCGCGCCGGACCCGCTCGTCCCGCCCACCGCCCCCCGCCGGCGCCCGCCGGCCCGTCCGGTGGCCCCGGCTGGCCCTCCGGCACGCCCTGCGCCGTGGTAGCGTCCCCACCGTGCGGTCCGAACGGGTCGCACCGTCCCGTCCGAGGGCAGCGTTGGACGCCCGCGGGACGAACCGACGGTTCACGACCTCGTCGGCCGGCCCCCCGTGGGCCGGCCGTTGCCGTGCGGGCCCCGGCCCGGACGGTCCGGCACGACGGTCCGGCACGACGGGCAGGCACGACGGAGGAGCAGGAGTGGGCGGCACGGTGGGGACCGTCGAGGGACGGGTCGCGGAGCTCGCACGGACGGAGGCGTCCGTGCGTGGGCTCGCCGTGCTCGACGTCGCCGTCCGCGACGGCCGCGCCCCGACCGTGACCGTCACCGTCGACGTCGACGTGCCCGAGGTCGGCCGGCTCGAGGCCGGCACGGGCAGGCCGGAGGCGGTCGACATCGACGTCATCGCGGCGCTGTCGCGGGCGCTCGACGCCGCCCTCGTCGCCGAGGGTGTGGTGCCCGCCGAGGCGATCCTCGAGGTCTCCTCGCCGGGGGTGGAGCGTCCGCTGCTCACGTCGCAGGACCTCGTGCGCAACCTCGGACGCGACGTCGAGCTGACCGTCGATGACGCGCCGGTGCGCGGCCGGCTGGTCGCGGTCGACGAGGACACCGTCGACGTCGTCGTCGACGGGGTGACGCAGCAGGTCGCGCGGGAGCGGGTCGCCGCGGCGCGGCTCGTGCTGCCCTGGTGAGGACCGAAGCGGAGGAGGGAGTGCGATGAAGATCGACATCGACGCGCTGCGCGAGATCGAGCGTGAGAAGGGCATCGACTTCCTGACGGTCGTCGACGCCCTCGAGGGTGCCCTCGCCGCCGCCTACAAGCGGTCCGCGATGGCACGGGCCGACGAGGCGCGGGTCACCATCGACCGGATCTCCGGCGACGTGACGCTGTACGCGCAGGAGCTCGACGACGACGGCAACATCGTCAACGAGTGGATCGACGAGCCGCGTGACTTCGGCCGCATCGTCGCGCAGACCGCGAAGCAGGTGCTGCTGCAGCGGCTCCGGGAGGCCGAGCGGGAGGTCACCTACGGCCAGTTCGTCGGGCACGAGGGCGACATCGTCTCGGGGCAGGTGTCCCAGCAGGGCAACGTGACGCTGCTCGAGCTCGGCCGGACCGAGGCGCTGCTGCCGTACTCCGAGCAGGTCCCCAACGAGCGGCTCGCCCACGGCGCCTACTCGCGGGCGGTCGTGATCGAGGTCCGCAAGCAGCTCCGTGGGGCGCAGATCGTGTGCTCCCGCACCCACCCGGCGCTCGTCGTCGGCCTGTTCGCCCTCGAGGTGCCCGAGATCGAGGAGGGCATCGTCGAGATCAAGGGCATCGCCCGCGAGGCCGGCCACCGCACGAAGGTGTCGGTGATGAGCCACGACGCCGACGTCGACGCGGTCGGTGCGTGCGTCGGCCCGGCCGGGGCGCGGGCGCAGGCCGTCCAGCGCGAGCTCCACAACGAGGGGCTCGAGCGCATCGACATCGTCCGCTGGGCGGAGGACCCGGGCGAGCTGATCGCCAACTCGCTGTCGCCCGCGAAGGTCAGCGACGTCCACCTCTACCCCGACGACGCGACCGCGGTCGTGATCGTGCCGGACTACCAGCTGTCGCTCGCGATCGGCCGGGAGGGGCAGAACGCACGGCTCGCCGCCAAGCTCACCGGCTGGCGCATCGACATCAAGTCGGAGTCGCAGTTCGCCGAGGAGCAGCGCGCCTTCCAGGCCGCGCTCGACGCCGGACTGATCGACGAGTACGGCAACCCGCTGTCCGAGGAGGGCGCGAAGGCGATCGAGGAGGCCTACCAGTCCGCCGAGGCGGTCCGGCAGAGCGTCCTCGACGAGGGCGGGGCCGAGGAGCCGCCGGCCCCCGGGGACCCCGCGCCCGAGGGCGAGTGACCGATGGGGCGAGGACCGCGCGTCGCGCGCCGTGCCGCACGGGCCGCCGAGAGGCGGCCGGTCCGTGCGTGCGTCGCCTGCCGTGCCCGGCGGGCCCAGCCCGACCTGCTGCGGCTGACCGTCGACGACGGGCGCGCGGTGGTCGACGCCGGCGGGTCGCGCCGACCGGGCCGGGGCGCGTACCTTTGCGGCGACACGACGTGCGTGGAGCGGGCGTTCGCCCGGGACGCGCTGCTGCTGCGGCGCGCACTGAGGACGACGGTGGCCGCCACGGTGCCGGACGAGCTGCGACGCGTCGCCCCGACCGCGTCACGAGGAGCGTGAAGCCGTGAGCAACACCGTGCGCGTCTACGAGCTCGCCCGCGAGGTGGGCCTCGACAACCGTGAGGTCATCCGGCGGCTCGCCGACCTCGGTGTCGAGGCGCGCAGCCACTCGTCGTCGGTCACGGTCGTCGACGCGAAGCGGCTGAAGGACACGCTGGGACGCTCCGCGGAGGAGCGCGAACGGGAGGAGGCGGAGCGGCGCCGCCGTGAGCAGGAGGAGCTCGAGCGCTACCGACGCGTCGAGCAGGAGGCCGTCTCCACCAAGCGCAAGGCCGCGAAGGTCCTGCCCCCGCACCTCCGCGAGGCCGCGGCGCCCGCGCCGCAGCCCGACGCCGAGCCCGACACCGCTGCGTCGACCGCCGCGGACGCGCCCGCCGCCGACGCGGCCCCGGCCGCACCCGCCGCCCCGCCGGCCGACGGCCCCGCCGACGACGGCACCGCCGGCACCGCCCCCAAGCGCATGCCCGGCGCTCCGCCCGCGCGGATGCCGGGCGCGCCGCTGCGCCCCCCGGCGCCCGGCGGCACGCCCCCGGCAGCGCCCGGCCCCAGCTCGCCGACCGAGGGGCTCACCGTCCGCCGGCCCCGACCCGACGCCGGGCTGCCCCAGGAGGGCTCCGGGCGACGTGCCGTCCCGCCCCCGCTCCGGCAGGCGCAGCCGCGTCCCCCCGGTGCGGGTGCCCCGGGTGCGGGCGCACCGGCACGTGGCCGTCCGGGCGCACCGGCCGGCGCGCCGCCGTCCTCGCCGTACCGCCAGACGCCGGGCCGCGGTGGCCCCGGCGGTGGCCCGCGCACCGGACCGGGTGGTCCGGGCGGTGGCCCGCGTGGTGGCCCGGGCGGCGGGCTCGGTGGACCGGGCAGCGGCAAGACGCGCCGGAAGAAGCGGCAGGACCGCCAGACCCCGGAGGAGCAGGAGCTGCGCGGGCCGATGCGGCGTGACGTGCCGCTCGAGCAGCAGGTCAGCACCGACCGGGTCGAGGTCGTGTCCGGGGTCACCGTCGGCGAGCTCGCCGACAAGCTCGGCGTCGCCGGCTCGGCGCTGGTGAAGAAGCTGTTCGAGATGGGGGAGATGGCGACGGTCCAGCAGACCCTGCCGGACGACACCATCGAGATCCTGTGCGCCGACCTCGGCGTCACCGTGCACTTCCTCTCCGAGGAGGAGCTCGAGTTCGGGGTCGAGGCGCCGGAGGACCCCGCGGTGCTGGAGCCGCGTCCGCCGGTGATCACCGTGATGGGGCACGTCGACCACGGCAAGACGCTGCTGCTCGACGCGATCCGCACGACCGACGTCGTGTCCACCGAGGCGGGCGGCATCACGCAGCACATCGGCGCCTACCAGGTGACCCGCGACGGCCGACCGATCACGTTCATCGACACGCCGGGCCACGAGGCGTTCACCGCCATGCGCGCCCGCGGCGCGCAGGTCACCGACGTGGCGGTGCTCGTCGTCGCCGCCGACGACGGGGTGAAGCCGCAGACCGCGGAGGCGATCAGCCACGCGAAGGCCGCGGAGGTCCCCATCGTCGTGGCCATCAACAAGTGCGACCTGCCGGAGGCCGACCCGCTGCGGGCGCGCACCCAGCTGACCGAGTACGACCTCGTCGCCGAGGACCTCGGTGGGGACGTCCCGATGGTCGAGGTCAGTGCGAAGGCGCGCACCGGGCTCGACGAGCTGCTCGAGATCGTGCTGCTGCAGGCCGACCTGCTCGAGCTGCGGGCGAACCCCGACAAGGCCGCCCGCGGCCGCGTCGTCGAGGCGAACCTCGACCGGGGACGTGGGCCGGTCGCGACGCTGCTGGTGCAGGCCGGGACGCTGCGGCGCGGCGACATCCTCGTCGCCGGGACCGCCGACGGTCGCATCCGGGCGATGTTCGACGAGAACGGCGCACCCGTCGAGGAGGCCGGCCCGGCCCGGCCGGTGCAGGTGCTCGGACTCGACGAGGTCCCCGAGGCGGGCGACGAGTTCCGCGTGGTCGACGCCGAGCGCTTCGCACGGGACGTCGCCGAGCGGCGGGCCGCCCGCGAGCGTCGGAAGGAGCTGGCCGAGCGCCGTCCGACGACCCTCGAGGAGTTCACCTCCGCCGTCGAGGCCGGCGACCGTGCGACGCTCAACGTCATCATCAAGGCCGACGTGTCCGGGTCCGCCGAGGCCCTGGAGGACGCCCTGCTGAAGCTCGAGCTCGACGAGGTCCAGGTCCGCGTCATCCAGAAGGGTGTCGGTGCCATCTCGCAGGGCGACGTCCGGCTCGCCGAGGCGTCCGACGCGATCATCGTCGCGTTCAACGTCCGCCCCGGACCCAACGTGCGCGAGGAGATCGCCCGCACCGGCGTCGACGTGCGCACCTACCGGATCATCTACGAGGCCATCGAGGACATCGAGATGGCCGTCAAGGGGCTGCTCGCGCCCGAGCAGCGCGAGCAGGTGCTCGGCGAGGCCGAGGTCCGCGAGCTGTTCCGCGTCCCGCGCATCGGCGTGGTCTCCGGCTGCATGGTCACCCAGGGGGTGGTCCGGCGCGAGGCGAAGGTCCGGGTCGTGCGCGACGGGGTCGTGCTCGTCGAGGACACGATGAACTCGCTCCGACGCTTCAAGGACGACGTGAAGGAGGTCGCGCAGGGCTTCGAGTGCGGGATCGGCCTCGAGAAGTTCCAGGACGTGAAGGTCGGCGACGTCATCGAGGCGTTCGAGGTCGTCGAGGTCGCGCGCACCTGAGCAGGACCGGGCGGGCGGAGGAGCACTCGTCGTGCCGCAGGAGCGGGTGCATGGGGCCGTCGTCCGCCTCGCGCTGCACCTGCCCGGTGCGCGCAGCCGCAAGGACCGGCGTGGGCACGTGCAGCGGCTCCGCCGCGCGCTGGTCGACGAGCTCGGCTGCAGCGTCGCGGAGGTCGGCGGGCAGGAGACGTGGCAACGGGTCACCCTCGGCGTCGCGGTCGTGTCGGGCACGGCCTCCGGCGTCGACCGGGTCGTGGAGCGCATCGTCCCGCTCGCCGAGCGGGACCCCGGGGTCGTCGTGACCCGCTGCGACGTGCACCGCGACACCTACGACGACGACTGACGAGGACGGAGACGGCATGGCACGGCAGGGGAGTCCCCGGGCCGCCCGCGACGTGCGGGCGGCGCTGGCCGACGCCCTGCTGCAGGTCGGCGACCCGCGGCTGGCGCTCGTGACCCTCACCGACGTCGAGCTGACCCCCGACCATGAGCACGCGACGGTCTTCTGGTCGACGCCGGACCCCGGGCTGCTCGCCGAGGGGCGGCGGCGCGGGGCACCGCGCCCCGCCCGCCCCGACGAGGTCGCCGCGGCGCTGGAGGCGGCGACGCCACTGCTGCGCGGCGCGGTCGGCCGCCGGGTCCGCCTGCGGATGACCCCCGAGCTGCGCTTCCGGCCGGACCCGGTCGCTGAGCAGGTCGAACGGGTCGAGCGGCTGCTGCGGGACGTCCTGCCCGGCGACGGTCCGGCGGAGGACGGGCGGACGGAGGCCGACGGATGAGCGCGCCGGCGCCCGAGGGCGTGCTCGTCGTCGACAAGCCGGCCGGGATGACGTCGCACGACGTCGTCGACCGGATCCGGCGTGTCGCCGGGACCCGCCGCGTCGGTCACACCGGCACGCTCGACCCCGCGGCGACGGGGGTGCTCGTCGTCTGCCTCGGTCGGGCGACCCGGCTGGTGACCGCCCTGCAGGCGGGGACGAAGACGTACGCGGCCGTCGTCCGGCTGGGCACGACGACCGCCAGCGACGACCTCGACGGGGAGGTCCTCACCACCGTCGACACGTCGCACCTCGACGAGGCGGCGGTCTGCGCGGCGCTGTCCGGCTTCCGTGGCACGTTCGAGCAGGTCCCCCCGATGGTGTCGGCCGTGCGCGTCGACGGGGAGCGGCTCCACGCGCGGGCGCGTCGCGGTGAGGTCGTCGACCGTCCTGCCCGGCGCGTCACCGTCGAGAGCATCCTCCTCGACCGGTTCAGCCCCGGCCCGGCCGCGGAGGTCGCCTTCCTCGTGTCCTGCTCGGCCGGCACCTACGTCCGCAGCCTCGCCCGCGACCTCGGCGCCGCGCTGGAGGTGGGGGGGACGCTCGCGTCGCTGCGACGGGTCAGCAACGGGCCGTTCGTCGTCGACGACGCGGTCACGCTCGACGAGCTCGAGGCGGACCCGCAGCTCCTCACGGCGCGGCTGCTCACCCCGGTCGCGGCGCTGCGCCGTGCCGTCACCGTGCACGAGGTGACCGATCCGGCCACGGCCCGGGCGCTGGTGACCGGGACCCGTCCCGAGCGGCTCGGGCTCGGATCGCCGAGCGACCGGACGACCGCGCTCGTGCACGGCCCGTTGCTGCTCGCCGTCGTCGGACCCGGGCCGGACGGGCCGCAGCACCTCGTCTGGTCCCAGCCGGCCGACCTCGACGCCCTGCGGCAGGCGGACGCCGGGTGAGCGCCGTCGTCACCATCGGCAACTTCGACGGCGTGCACCGCGGTCACGCGGCCCTCGTCGAGCGGGCCGTGACCGTCGCCCGAGCGCGCCGGGTGCGTGCCGTCGCGCTCACCTTCGACCCCCATCCGGCGGCCGTGCTGCGCCCCGATGCGGTGCCCCCTGCGCTCCAGTCGCTCGACGAGCGCGTCGCCACGCTCGAGGCCCTCGGCTGCGACGCCGTCGAGGTCGTGCCCTTCGACGCGGACCTCGCCGCACGCAGCCCGGAGGGGTTCGTCGTGGACCTGCTCGTCCGACGCCTCGCCGCGGTCCATGTCGTCGTCGGGGAGAACTTCCGCTTCGGGCAGGGTGCGGCCGGTGACGTCGCCCTCCTGCGCCGCCTCGGCGCGACGCACGGGTTCGACGTCGACGCGCTCGGACTCGTCGACGTCGGGGACGGCCCGGTGTCCTCCAGCGCCGTCCGCGCGCTGCTCGCCGCCGGTGACGTCGCCGCGGTGACCCGCGCGCTGGGTCGGCCCCACCGGCTCAGCGGTGCGGTCGTCGCGGGCGACGGTCGCGGGCGCACCATCGGGGTCCCGACCGCGAACGTCGCGGTCCCCGACGGCCGGGCGCTGCCCGCCGACGGTGTCTACGCCTGCTGGGCGGCGGTCGAGGACGCCGCCGCGGCGCCGGCGGTCGTCAACGTCGGCTGGCGGCCGACCTTCGACGGGACGGCCCGGACCGTCGAGGCCCACCTGCTGGTGGACGGCGCGCCGGACCTGTACGGGCGGCGGCTGGCGCTGGACCTCGTCGCCCGCATCCGCGGCGAGGAGCGCTTCGACGACGTCGCCGGCCTCGTCGCACGCATCGCCGACGACGTGCGGGCCGCCCGGGAGCTCCTCGGGGGTCCCCGCCCGGCCTGAACGCCCCCGCAGCGCCGTTCGGGCGTCCGGTTGCCGTTCCGGCCCCCATGTGCGACACTTCGGCTCCCGGATCGGACCGATCCGGCCTCGCCGTGCCCGTTCGGGCGTCAGGCACCCACCGCCTCCGGGGCGGTCCCGTCGCACCGTCGTGGTCCTCGGGAGCCGGTGCCTCACGGTCGGTGGACCCCGTCCACCCCGGCCCGACGGCGCAGGGCCCGACACGACAAGGAACGACGTTGGCGACCGAACTCCCCACGGACAAGCAGGCGCTCATCGACCGCTTCGCCCGTGAGCCCGGCGACACCGGGTCCCCCGAGGTCCAGATCGCGCTGCTCACGCAGCGCATCACCCACCTCACCGCCCACCTGCAGCAGCATCACCTCGACCACCACACGCGTCGGGGCCTGCTGCTGCTCGTCGGGAAGCGCCGGCGGCTGCTCAACTACCTGCGGAAGCGGGACATCGGGCGCTACCGGACCCTCATCGAGGAGCTCGGCATCCGACGCTGAACGACCCGGCCGGGACGGACGTCCCGGCCGCGGCATGTCCGTCCGGGTCCGCCGGCCGGCACGCCACCCCCAACCGCATACGCACGGAGCGCCGTCCCGACCGCCTCGGTGGTCAGTGGCGACGCCTCGGGCCGCAGCCGACGGCCGGTCCGAGACGTCCCCACTGATGCACCGGTGCCCGGGCCGGCCTCCCCCCGCGCACGGCGCGGGACGGATAAGGAGGCCCCCACGTGGGAGCACTCGGCACGCACGAGATGACCGTCGACATCGACGGCAAGCAGTTCACCTTCGAGGCGGGCAAGATCGCCGCCCAGGCCGGCGGGGCCGTCATCGTCTCGCTCGGTGACACCAAGGTCCTCACCACCACGACCGCGTCGCGCAGCCCGAAGGAGTCCCTGGGCTTCTTCCCCCTGACCATCGAGGTCGAGGAGCGCATGTACGCGAACGGCCGCATCCCCGGCTCGTTCTTCAAGCGGGAGGGTCGCCCCTCCGAGAACGCGATCCTCACCTGCCGGCTGACGGACCGCCCCCTGCGGCCGACGTTCGCCGACGGGCTGCGCAACGAGGTCCAGGTCGTCAACACGGTCCTGCAGACCGCGCAGTTCGACCCCTACGACGTCGTCGCCATGAACGGCGCGTCGCTCGCGACGATGATGGCCGGCATCCCCTTCGACGGGCCGGTCGCCGCCATCCGCTACGCGATGCTGCGCGACGGCTCCTGGGTCGCGTTCCCGTCGTTCGAGGAGCTCGCCGAGGAGGCCGTGTTCAACATGGTCATCGCCGGCCGGGTCGAGGACTCCGGTGAGGTCGCCATCCTCATGATCGAGGCGGAGGCGACGCCGGAGGCGGTGCTGCACATCGAGATGGGCGCACCGGCCCCGACCGAGCAGGTCGTCGGCGAGGCGATCGAGCAGGCGAAGGGGCTCATCCGCGAGCTCTGCGAGGCGCAGCAGCGCTTCGTCGACGTCGCGGGCGTCCGTGACGCCGGCGAGTTCGCCCTGTTCGTCGACTACTCGTCCGAGGTGTTCGACGCCGTGTTCGACGCGGCCGCCAAGGACGTCGAGGCGGTCTACCGCGACGCGTCGCTGGGCAAGGAGCTGCGCGACGAGAAGCTGGGGGAGATCCGGGCCGAGGTCGTGGACCGGGTCGTCGCCGCCGGGGTCGCCGGGGTCGACGAGTCGGCGCTGCCCGGCCAGGCCCGCGAGGCGTTCCGCTCGGTCGAGAAGAAGGTCGTCCGTCGGCTGATCGTCACCGACGGCTTCCGCGTCGACGGGCGTGGGCCCAAGGACCTGCGCCCGGTCTCCGCGGAGGTCGGCCTGCTCCCGCTGACGCACGGCTCCGCGCTGTTCACCCGCGGCGAGACCCAGGTGCTGTCGGTCCTCGCGCTGGGCACCACGCGTGAGGGGCAGCGGCTCGACACCCTCGACCCCGAGGCCGAGAAGCTGTACATGCACCACTACAACATGCCGCCTTACTCGACCGGTGAGACCGGCCGGGTCGGCTCGCCGAAGCGGCGTGAGATCGGCCATGGCCTGCTCGCCGAGCGTGCGATCGTCCCCGTGCTGCCGAGCACCGAGGACTGGCCGTACGCGATGCGCGTCGTGTCCGACATCATGAGCTCCAACGGCTCGACGTCGATGGGCTCGGTGTGCGCGTCGTCGCTGGCGCTCATGGACGGTGGCGTGCCGACGCACGCGCCGGTCGCGGGCATCGCGATGGGCCTCGTGCACGAGGACGGGAAGTACACGACGCTGACCGACATCCAGGGCGTCGAGGACTTCTACGGCGACATGGACTTCAAGGTCGCCGGTCCGGAGGGCTTCATCACCGCCCTGCAGCTCGACACGAAGCTCGCCGGCATCCCCGCGCAGGTGCTCGCCGACGCGCTCCTGCAGGCGCGTGACGCGCGCCTGGAGATCCTCGGCGTGATGAACGCGGCGCTGGACGCGCCGCGTCCGGAGGTGGCCGCGAACGCTCCGCGCGTCGAGGTCATCCACATCCCGCAGGACAAGATCGGCGAGGTCATCGGCCCGCGCGGCAAGATCATCAAGGAGCTGGTCGAGGAGACCGGCGCCCAGATCGACGTCGACGAGGAGGCCGGCCGCGGCGTCGTGAAGATCTACGCGACGGGTGCCGAGCAGGCGACGGCGGCCCGCGACCGCATCAACGCGATCGCGAACCCGACGCTGCCCGAGGTGGGCGAGCGCTACCAGGCGACGGTCGTGAAGACCGTCGACTTCGGGGCGTTCGTGTCGCTCACGCCCGGCATCGACGGGCTGCTGCACATCTCCGAGCTCGGCAAGATGGCCGGCAAGCGGCTCGACCACTCGGAGGACGCCGTCAGCGTCGGCCAGCAGGTGCTGGTCGAGGTGAAGGAGGTCCTCGAGGGTGGGCGTCGCTTCAAGCTCGAGTACGTCGGCGAGAAGGCCGAGCCCGCCGAGGGTGCCGACCGTCCGCGTGGCGGTGGGGACCGTGGCGGGGAGCGTCGCGGCGGGGACCGCGGCGGCGAGCGTCGTGGCGGGGACCGTGGCGGGGAGCGTCGCGAGCGGTCCGGGGACGGCGAGGGCCGGACCCGCAGCCGCAGTCGGAGCCGCTCCCGGGACTGACCGTCCTGCACGTCCCGGAGGGCCGCGACCGCGTGTCGCGGCCCTCCGTACGTCGCGGACCGTCGCGGCCCGTCCGGCCCCCGTCCGGTCGTGGTCGTGGCACGTCCCCGGCACCTACGCTGCGGGCCGGCTCGGAGGGAGGACGGCATGACGCTGCGCGTGGGGATCATCGGGGTCGCCGGCCGGCTCGGGTCCGTGCTCGCCGCCGGTCTGGACGCTGCGGACGGGCTCGAGCTCGTCGCCGGGGTCTCGCCGGCCCACGCGGGGCGGCCGCTCGGTGACGTCGTCGGGGCGCTGCCGGAGGGCGCCCCCGCTGCGGCGACACCGGTCGGCGCCGACCTCGACGCACTGCTGGACGCCGGCGTCGACGTCGCCCTGGAGGTCACCGGTCCGGCGACGGTCGGCACCCACCTGCGCTGGCTGCTCGAGCACGGCGTCCACGCGGTCGTGGGTGCCACCGGCCTGAGCGATGCCGACCTCGACGCCGCCCGCGCGCTCGCGGCGGCGTCACCCGCCAATGCGGTCATCGCACCGAACTTCTCCCTCGGTGCGGTGCTCGTGGAGCGCTTCGCGGCGGAGGCCGCCCGGCACCTGCCGCACGTGGAGATCGTCGAGCTCCACCACGACGGCAAGGTCGACGCGCCGTCGGGCACGGCGATCGCGACCGCCGCCGCCGTCGCGCGGGCGCGCGGTGACGACGCGCCCGCGCCGGCCGGCACGTCGGGACCGGCGGTCGTCGACGGTGCACGCGGCGCGACCGTGCACGGCGTCCCCGTCCACGCCGTGCGGCTGCCCGGGCTCGTCGCCCACGAGGAGGTCCTCCTCGGCGGTGAGGGACAGCTGCTGACGTTGCGGCACGACACGACCGACCGGTCCGCGTTCGTCGCCGGCGCGGTGCTCGCGTGCCGACGGGTCGGCGACGTGGGCGGGGTGGTCGTGGGGCTGGGCGAGCTGCTCTGACGGCGGTCTGCGGAGCGAGCCGCTAGCGTCCCGACGCCTGCGGGACCGGCCCCGGCGGACGAGGGACCCTGTGGCGACCGACCAGCCCACCGAGCACGCGCCCGTCGACGACGCCGACGCAGCGGCCGCCGACCACTACGTCGAGGCGCTGCGTCGCTTCCGCGGTGACGTCCGGATGATGGAGCAGGTCCTCGCGACGATGATCGAGCGGGGCGAGCCGCGCACCGCCGAGCATCTCGAGCTGATGCTGGACGAGTACCTCGCCGGTCGTTCCCTGCGCAAGGCCCGCGCGATCATCGAGCAGCTCGACCTGCTCGGCGTCCACCTCGACCCGGCACGCCAGTACGAGGTCGCGCTGGCCACCGCGACCGCCGGGAGCGCCGGCGAGGCGCTCACCGTCATCGACCGGCTCCTCGGGGAGCAGCGGGACCCCGCCCCCGCGCAGGCGCCCGTCGTCCTGGACCTGCTCGTCGGCGCCCGCCGGACCCCGCAGGCGTGGTCGCTGTTCCGGCGCATGCGGGCGCGCGGGCAGGCCCCCAGCCGCGACGCCCTGCTGCACCTCCTCGCGGACGCCCTGCGTCGGCGGGCCGCGAAGGACTCCGTGGCGGTCGTCGCCGCCCTGCGCGCGGCGGGACATCGCCTCCCCGACGGCCGTGGCGGCGCGATCGTGCGCATGCTCACCGCCGCCGGTCAGCTCGACCGGGCGCTCGAGGTCCTCGACCATCTCGAGGCCGCCGCCGCCGACGGGACCGGCGCACCTCCGGGCGACGACGTCGTCGGGCAGGTGCTCGAGGCGCTCGCGGCGCAGGGGCGCGTCGACGAGGTCCACGCACGGCTGGCACCGCTGGTCGACGCGGGGCGGCCGCTGTCGGGGCACCAGCGCAACCTGCTCCTCGGCGCGCGGATCGCCGCGGGGGACCTCGACGCGGCGTGGGCGGACGCCGAACGCATGTGGGCGGAGGCGTGCCTGCCGACGGGGCGCAACCTCGAGGCGCTCCTCGACCTGACCCTCGCCGCCGGCAACGTCGCGCGGGCCGCGGGGGTGCTGGACCTGCTCCTGCTCGTCGGCGTCCCCGTCGGCGCACCCCGCAGCGGTGCGGTGCTGCGCGCGGAGATGGCCGACGGGGGGCTCGACCGGGTGCTGCCCGTCGCCGCCGAGCTGCTGGACCGCGAGCTCGTGTTCGACCGCTCCGCCGCCCGTGATCTCGTGGAGCGGCTCGTGCGGGCACGGCGGCTCGACGACGCGCGCGCGTGGCTCGAACGGTTCCGCACCGCCGGCACCCTCACGCAGGGGCGCAGCTACGGGTCCCTGCTCGGGGCGCTCGTCGCCGCCGGCCGCGTCGACGACGCGCTCGGCCTGCTCGACCACATGGTCGCGCACGGGGTGCGGCCGGAGCGGGCCGACGTCGCCCGGCTGGTGACGGGACGGCTCAAGGCGGGCGACGTGGCGACGGCGGAACGGCTGGTGACCGCTGCGGCCTCCGCCGGGGCGCACGCGGACGAGGCGACGCTGCGTGAGCTGCTGTGGACCCACGCCCGTGCGAGCGACGTCGCCGGGGTCGACCGGGTGCTCGACCTGCTGCGCGCGTCGGGGGTCACGCCCGACGAGCGCCACGACAAGGCGCGTGCCTGGGCCTCCGGGGCGACGCCCCGCCGGCTGGAGGACACCACCACGCCGGCGTCGGACCCCGCCGCGTCAGACGGGGCCGGCTGACGCCGGCTGCAGCTGGGTGCGGACGAGCTCCGCGTAGCGGCCGTCCGCGGCGAGCAGCGTCGTGTGGGTGCCGCGCTCGACGATCCGACCGGCGTCGAGCACGACGATCTCGTCGGCCTCGACGACCGTCGACAGCCGGTGGGCGATGACGAGCGCGGTGCGGTCGGTCAGCGCGTCGCTGAGGGCCTGCTGCACCAGACGTTCGCTGCCCGCGTCGAGGTGCGCCGTCGCCTCGTCGAGCACGACGATCGCGGGGTCGCGCAGCAGCATCCGTGCGATCGACAGCCGCTGCTTCTCCCCACCGGAGAACCGGTAGCCGCGCTCCCCGACGACGGTGTCGTAGCCGTCCGGGAGGCGCGCGATGGTGTCGTGGATGCGTGCCGCGCGGGCGGCCGCGACGAGCTGCTCGTCGGTCGCGTCGGGACGCGCGTAGCGCAGGTTCGCCGCCACCGAGTCGTGGAACAGGTGCGGGTCCTGGCTGACGACCCCGATGGCGGCCCGCAGCGACTCGAGCGTGAGGTCGCGGACGTCGTGGCCGTCGACCGTGACCCGCCCCTCGGTGACGTCGTAGAGGCGGGGGAGCAGCGACGCGAGCGTCGACTTCCCCGCGCCGGACGGGCCGACGAGCGCGACGGTCCGCCCCGGTGCGATGTCGAGGTCGACGTCGATGAGCACGTCCGTCCCGGGCTCGTCCGCATGCGGCGTCGCCGGCCCCTCGAGCGAGGCGAGGCCGACGCCCTCGCCGGCCGGGTAGCGGAAGCGCACGTGCTCGAGGCGCACGTGCCCGCGCGGGGCGTCCAGCTCCGTCGCGTCGTCCCGCTCGGTGATGCTCGAGCGCAGGTCGAGGACCTCGAAGACCCGCTCGAAGCTGACGAGCGCCGTCATCAGGTCGACCCGTGCGTTCGACAGCTGCGCGAGCGGCCCGTACAGCTGCGTCACGTACAGCCCGAGCGCGACGACCGTGCCGACCTGCACCTCGGGGTCGGTGATGACGACCCGGCCACCGACGAGGTAGACGAGCGCCGTCGCGATCGAGCCGACCAGGCCGAGCGCGGCGAACAGCGCGCGGCCGTGCAGCGCCGTCCGGACGCCGATGCGGGCCACCTGGTCGGCCCGTCCGTGGAACGTCGCGGCCTCGTCGTCGATGCGGCCGAAGAGCTTCACGAGCAGTGCCCCCGACACGTTGAAGCGTTCCGTCATCGTCGAGTTCATGTCCGCGTTGAGCGCCATCGACCGTCGTGCGAGGTCCTGCAGACGGCGGCCGACGATGCGGGCCGGCACGACGAACAGCGGCAGCAGCGAGATCGCGAGCAGCGTGACCCGCCAGTCGAGCGCCGCCATCACGGTGATGGTGACGGTGACGCCGATGAGGTTGTCGACGATGCCGCCGAGCGTGCCGGTCAGCGCCCGCTGTGCGCCGATGACGTCGTTGTTGAGGCGGGTGACGAGCGCGCCCGTCTGCGTGCGGGTGAAGAACGCGATGGGCAGGCCCTGGACGTGGCGGTACAGGCGGGAGCGCAGCTCGAGGATGAACCCCTCGCCGATCGTCGCCGACAGGAGGCGCTCGACCATCGACAGCACGGCGACCAGCAGCGCGACGGCCACGAGTCCCCCCGCGAGCGTCCACAGCAGGCCGAGGTCCTCCTCGGGGATGGCGCGGTCGATGATGAGCCGGATCAGCTGCGGCGGGGCCGCGGAGATGACCGAGATCGTGACGATGAGCCCGACGTAGCCGAGGATCCGCCAGCGGTAGGGGCGGGCGAGCCGGACGGCGCGCCGGGCGACGGTGCGGTCGAAGCGGCGGTCACGGGCCTCGTCGCGCGCCGACGACGCGCCCATCATCATGCCCATCATCGGGTGCTGCATGCTGGTCTCCGGTCGCGGCTGCCCCGGACGGGGAGGGTCGCGTGGGTAGTCTGCCCGCCCGGCGTGGCAGGGGTCGATGTGGTGGACGGTCCGGACGGAGTGGCTGGTCCCGACGCCCGCCGGGACGTCCTCGCGCGCTACCTGACCGATCCCGACGGGGACGTGTTCGCCCTGACCGGGCTGCCCGAGGTCGTCAAGGGCGCCGTGTTCGCACGGTACTCCCGGTCGGCGTCGGGCGTGAAGGACCTCCTCGTCGACGAGTTCGCGAGCGACCTGGCGACCGACGGGGTCGCGGAGCGGGCGGACGCCCTCTACGCGAAGGTGTTCGGGGACTACGGGGACGACTCGGTCGCCCAGCTCGGCGGCGCGCACGTCGCGCTCGAGGGCATCTCGAACGTCGCGACGAAACGGGTCGAGTGGGGTCGTCTCGCCGCCTACCTCGAGCAGTCGACCCGCTACATCGCCTACGACCAGCGGGTCGGGGGGCGGTACCGCTACCACCGTGAGGCGTCGGTGATGGCGTCGCGCCATGCGGCCCGGTACGAGGAGGTCCTCGACCACCTCTTCGCCACCTACGCGCAGCTGCTGCCACCGCTGACCGAGTGGGTCCGCGGTCGCTTCCCCCACGACGAGGGGACGAGCGAGCGCGCCTGGCGCGCGGCGACCCGCGCGAAGGCGCTGGACCTGCTGCGTGGGCTGCTGCCCGCCGCGACGGAGGCGAACGTCGGCATGTTCGCCTCCGGACAGGCCTACGAGGCGCTGCTCCTGCGGCTGGCCGCCGACCCGCTCGTCGAGATGCGGGAGCTCGGTGACCGGCTGCTGCACGAGCTGCGCAAGGTCATCCCGTCGTTCGTCGCCCGCGTCGACCGTCCCGACCGCGGCCACGTGTGGCGCGACTACCTGGCGGCCATCCGTGACGACACGCGCGCCCTCGCCGACCGTCACGTCATCGGCGACCCCGATCCGTCCGTCGAGCCGGTGACCCTCATCGACTGGTGGCCGCGCGATCCGGTCGACGCGGAGGTGTCGCTCGTCGTCGGGACGCTGCTGCCGCACGTGACGGTGTCGGAGGAGCAGCTCACCGCGCAGGTCCGCACCTGGCCGGCCGAGCAGCGCGCCGAGGTGCTGCGCGCCGCCGTCGGGGAGCGCGTCAACCGTCGGCACCGTCCCGGGCGGGCGTTCGAACGGGTCGTCTACCGCTTCGACGTGCTGGGGGACTACGGCGGCTTCCGCGACCTGCAGCGGCATCGCATGTGCACGATCGACTGGCAGCGGCTCACCACCGTCCACGGGTACGACACGCCGCCGGAGCTCGCCGAGGCCGGTCTCGACGGACCGTGGCACGAGGCGATCGGTCGGGCGCGGGCCCTGCACGACGACCTCGCCGTCGACCTGCCCGAGGCCGCCCAGTACGTCGTGCCGTTCGCGTTCCGTCTGCGCTACTCCGTGCAGCTGAACGCGCGGGCGGCCATGCAGATGCTGGAGCTCCGCTCGACCCCGCAGGGGCACCCCCAGTACCGCCGCATCGTCCAGGCGATGCATCGGGCGATCGCCGACGTCGCCGGCCACACGGCGGTCGCCGACGCGATGGTCCACGTCGACCACGGGGTGGGGGACCTCGAACGGCTCGCGTCCGAGCAGGCCCTCGAGCGACGTCGCGCCGCCCGCGGATGATCCGCCGGCGCACCGGCCCCCTGCGGATGCCGGGCAGTAGTCTCCGCGTGGCACCCCGAGGAGCGCCGCCCGAGGAGGGCAGCCAGTGAGCCCACGTACGGGAACGGACGCCGTCGGACGGGTCGTGACGGCGCTCGCGACACCGTTCACCCCCGACGGGGCGCTCGACCTCGACGGGGCCGCGACGCTCGCGCGGCACGTGGTCGCCACCGGCTCCGACGGCCTCGTCCTCGGGGGGACCACCGGCGAGTCCCCGACCCTGCGGGACCCCGAGCTGTGGGACCTCGTCGCCGCGGTCCGCGCCGCCGTCGGCACCGACGTGCGGCTCACCGTCGGCACCGGGACGAACGACACCGCACGGTCGGTGGAGCGCACCGAGCGGGCGCAGGCCGCCGGCGCCGACGCCGTGCTCGTCGTCACCCCCTACTACAACCGCCCGTCCCAGGCGGGGCTCGTCGCGCACTTCTCGAGCGTCGCCGCGGCGACGGACCGGGCCGTGCTGCTCTACGACATCCCGTCGCGCACGGGCCGGGAGCTCGACGTCGCCACCCTCGCGACCCTCGCGGCCGTCCCCAACATCGTCGGGGTGAAGGATGCGACGGGCCGGGCCGACAGGGCCGCGGACGTCCTCGTCGCCACCGCCGGCGCACCGGGCGGCTTCGCCCTCTGGTCCGGCTCCGACGAGCTGAACCTGCCGCTGCTCAGCGTCGGTGCGGTCGGGGTCGTGTCCGTCGCCGCCCACCTGGCGGGACCGGAGATCGCCGAGATGGTCGCCGTGCACGACCACGACCCGGTCCGAGCCCGCGCGCTGCACCTGGCCTGCATGCCGCTGCACCGGGCCCTGTTCCTCGACCCGAACCCGGGGCCGCTGAAGGCCGGCCTGCGGGCGCGCGGCCTGCCGGCCGGGCCGGTGCGCCCCCCGCTCGCCGACGCCGGGGACGAGGTCGCCGCCCGGGTGGTCACCGCGCTCGCGGCCCTCGAGGCGCAGCGCGACCGATGAGGCGTCGCGGCGACGCCTGACGTGCTCCGCGACGGAGGACGCGACGGAGGGACGGACATGGGTGAGGTGCGCTCGGCGGACGTCGCGCCGGTCGAGGTCGTGTTCCTCGGCGGGCTCGGGAGCATCGGCCGGAACATGGCCACCATCGAGGTCGACGGGCGCATCGCCGTCGTCGACTGCGGCGTGCTGTTCCCCGATGCGGAGCACCTCGGGGTCGACCTCATCCTGCCGGACTGGCGCTGGCTCGTCGCGCGCGGCGACGACGTCGAGGCGGTGTTCCTCACGCACGGGCACCTCGACCACATCGGCGCGCTGCCGTACCTGCTGCGGGACCTCGACCGTTCCGTGCCCGTCTACGGCACGCGGCTGACCCTGGCGTTCGTCGCCTCCATCCTGCGGGAGTGGCCCGAGCTGCCCGCGCCCGACCTGCGGGAGATCGTCCCCGGCACGAGCGTCGACCACGACCCGTTCACCGTCGAGGTCGTGCAGGTGTCCCACTCCATCCCGGACGGCTGCGCGTTCGCGTTCACCACGCCGCACGGGACCATCGTGCACACCGGCGACATCAAGCTGGACCAGACGCCCGTCGACGGGCTGCCCACCGACCTCGCCCACTTCGCGCGCATCGGGGACCGCGGGGTCGACCTGCTGCTCGCCGACTCGACGAACGCCGACGTCCCCGGTCACGTCCCCAGCGAGCGCACCGTCGGCGCCGCCATCCGTGAGGCGCTGTCGCAGGCCGACGGGCTCGTCGTCGTCGCGTCGTTCGCGTCGCACGTGCACCGCATCCAGCAGATCCTCGACGAGGCCGAGACGTTCGGTCGTCGACCGGTGTTCGTCGGACGGTCGATGGTCAACAACATGGCGATCGCCCGGGAGCTCGGCTACCTCGACTTCGACCCCGACCGTGAGGTCGCGATGGCGGACGTCGAGCGGCACGACCGTTCCGAGCTGATCGTCGTCTCGACGGGTTCGCAGGGGGAGCCGTTCAGCGCGCTGAGCCTCATGGCGAGCGGTGACCATCGGCACCTCGAGCTGGGGGAGGGTGACCTCGTCATCCTCGCGTCCAGCCTCATCCCGGGGAACGAGCAGGCCGTGTTCCGATCGATCAACAACCTGGCCCGGCGCGGGGTCGACGTCGTGCACGGGGGGATCGCGTCGGTCCACGTGTCGGGGCATGCCGCCGCCGACGACCTCGCGATCCTGCACAACGTCCTCGAGCCCGAGTACGTCGTGCCCGTCCACGGGGAGCACCGCCACATGATGGCCCACCGGCGCATCGCCGTCGCGACCGGCTGCCCGTGGGAGCAGGTGCTCGTGTGCGAGGACGGCGACCGTGTCGTGCTCACCGACGGGGTGGTGACCCGGGGCGAGCCGGTGCCGACCAGCCACGTGTACATCGACGGGCTGCTGCCCGACGTCGGGCCGGCGATGCTGCGTGACCGGCGACGGCTCGGCGAGGACGGCATCTGCATCGCCGTGGTCACCATCGATCCCCGGGACGCGGAACGGGCCGCCGACAGTGTCATCACCCAGCGCGGCGTCGTCCTCGGGGAGCACGTGGACGAGCTGCTCGGCACGGCGCGCGCCGCGGTCGACGAGGCCATCGACCGTCTCAGCCGCGCACGCCGGGAGGACACCACCGCGGTGCAGCGCGAGGTCGTCCAGACGCTCGGACGCTTCTGGAAGCGGGAGACCGGCCGCCGACCGGTGATCCTGCCGGTCGTCCAGGAGCTGTGAGCGACCGACCCTGACGTCCCCGCCGCCGCAGCGCGGCGGGCCCCACGGCCCGGCCGGACGGACGACACGGCTGGAGTTCCACGGGGGTGCCCGCCGCTAGCCTCCCCGGCCGGGTGCGGCCCCGACGCGACACGCCCACCGCGACGCGCCCGACGCGACCGGGCGCGACAGGGGGAGTGCGGGTGGCGAAGACGAAGAAGCGCGGCTCGACGGCCTCGAAGCGCACGCCGTCGAAGGGGCGCGGCGCAGGAGCGGGTGCCACCACGGCCCGGGGGCCGGGCCCCCTCCGCCGGGCGGCCACGGCCGTCCTGTCCGCCGTCGCCGCCGCGCTCGCCGAACGCCGCCGTGACGTGGCCGGCATCCTGCTCCTCCTCGCCGCGGTCATCAGCGGCCTCGCGATCTACCTGGACGCCGCCGGACCCGTCGGGCGCTGGCTCGACGTCGCCGCCCGCGGAGGCTTCGGCCGCATCGGCCAGCTGCTGCCCGTCGCCCTCGTCGTGCTCGGCGCGTCACTGTTCCTGGAGCGGACGGCCGCCGAGGTCGGACGGCTCGCGACCGGCGTGACCCTCCTCGTCGCCGGCCTGCTCGGCGGCGCGCACCTGGCCGTCGACGTCCCGCCGCCCGGCGACGGCCTCGCCGCGATCGCCCGCGGGGGCGGGGTGGTCGGCTGGGCGCTCGCCGCGCCGCTCGAGGCCGGGCTGTCGCGTGCGGGGGCCTGGGCCGTCATCGTCGCCCTCGTCGTGCTCGGGGTCGTCCTCGCCGCCCGCATCGACCTGCGCGGCACCCTGTTCGCCGGCGTCGCCCGCGTCGTGCGCGGCCTCGTCGGCCGGCTGCGGGCGGCGGTGCGTGGCCGCTCCCGCCCCACGGCCACCCACGACGCCGCCATCCCCGACGGTCCGGACGCGGAGGCGTCGGCCGGCCGGCCGGAGGAGGAGCGGCGCGCGGTCGTGGACGTCTGGCTGGACGACGAGCCGGAGGACGCGACGACGGAGCTGCCCGCCGTCGACGACGTGCACGAGGCGCCGACGGAGCTGCTCGTCACCGTCGGACCCGACGGGGACGAGCAGCCCGGTCCCGACGCCACGGCTGCCCGCGACGCGGAGGCCGACGCGGAGCAGGGCGGCGAGGCCGACGAGGAGGACCAGGTGGTCCGCGCCCGTCCGGTCGCCCCGCCCGGTGAGGAACGGCCCTACGAGCTGCCGTCGCTGGACCTGCTGCGGTCGGGTCGCGCCCAGGGCGGCGACCCGGCGCGCACCATCAGCGCGCAGTCGCGCGCCCTGCAGGAGACGTTCGACCAGTTCGGCATCAACGCGAAGGTCGCCCGTTCCTCCCGCGGTCCGACCGTCACCCGCTTCGAGGTCGAGCTCGGCCCCGGCGTCAAGGTCAACAAGGTCGCGAACCTCGGTGACGACATCGCCTACGCGCTGGCGGCGCCGGACGTGCGCATCGTCGCACCGATCCCGGGGAAGTCCGCGATCGGGATCGAGGTGCCCAACACCGAGCGCGACCTGATCTCGCTGGGGGACGTGCTCCGATCGGACGCCGCGCAGCGCGACGACCAGCCGCTCTCCGTCGCCCTCGGCGTCGACATCGCCGGCGAGCCGTCGCTCGTGGACCTGACGACGATGCCGCACCTGCTCGTCTCCGGCTCCACGGGGTCGGGGAAGTCGGTGACGCTCAACGGCATGATCGCCTCGGTGCTGATGCGCGCCCGCCCCGACCAGGTGCGCATGCTGCTCATCGACCCGAAGCGGGTCGAGCTCGGCGTGTACGAGGGTGCGCCGCACCTGCTCGCCCCCGTCGTCACCGACCCGCGCCGCGCGGCCGATGCGGTCGCCTGGTGCGTGAAGGAGATGGAGCAGCGCTACGAGCTCCTCGCGCTGCTCGGCTTCCGCAACATCGACGGCTACAACGACGCGTACGACCGTGGCGAGCTCGCGTCCCGTCCGGGTCCGGACGGGACCGAGATCCCCCCACGGCGGCTGCCCTACATCCTGCTGGTCATCGACGAGCTCGCCGACCTCATGCTCGTCGCCCCCCGCGACGTCGAGGACGCGATCTGCCGCATCGCGCAGATGGCCCGCGCGGTCGGCATCCACATGGTCATCGCGACGCAGCGTCCGTCGGTGGACGTCATCACCGGGCTGATCAAGGCGAACATCCCGTCACGGCTCGCGCTGGCCGTCGCCAGCCAGACCGACTCGCGCACGATCCTCGACGCCGGTGGCGCCGAGAAGCTCGTCGGCCGTGGTGACATGCTGTTCCTGCCGGCCAGCCAGGGCAAGCCGTCCCGCATGCAGGGCTGCTGGGTCACCGAGGAGGAGATCGCCACGGTCGTGTCGTTCTGCCGGACCCAGCGGGAGGCCGAGTTCGAGGAGGCGGTCGCCGCGACCGTCACCGGTGACGCCACCGCCGGGGCCGGACCGGGCAGCCGGGGCGACGACGACGGCGACGCGGGCCTCCTGCGCCGTGCGGCCGAGCAGGTCGTGTCGAGCGGGCTGGGGTCGACGTCGATGCTGCAGCGCAAGCTGCGCATCGGGTTCGCCCGCGCGGGACGGCTGATGGACGAGCTCGAGGAGGTCGGCTGCGTCGGGCCGAGCGAGGGCTCCAAGGCCCGCGAGGTGCTGTGGGACGAGGAGCGGCTGCGCGCCGCGCTCGAGTCCGGCCTGCTGTGACGCGGTCCGACCCGGCGGGCGGTCAGCGCCAGCGGAACTCGCCGTCGGTCTGCTCACGGTCGCCGCGCAGCTGGCGGCGCAGCGTCGCGACACCGGCCAGGGCGACGACCGCCATCACCCCGTAGAGCAGCAGCCCCAGCTGGTCCCGCTGCGTGGGAGCGATGGGGCGACGCTCCCGCTCCTCGGCGGCGAGCACCGTGGCGTCCTCCGCGACGGCGGCGGCCGGCGCAGCGGTGCCACCGAGCACGAGGGCGACGGCCAGCAGCCCTGCGGCGAGCGCGAGCAGGGCACGGACGGGGGCGTGGGCGCGGGTCATCGTGTGCATGGGTCGCGAGGGTAGCCGCACGGCGCCCGTGGACCGCGGCACGGGTCGCCGTACGGATCGCGGCAGGGTGTGCCGTCCGCCCTGAAGCGCATTCGGGCCGCCCGCCCCTTCCCAAACGGCGATCCGCGGCGTATCGTCGGACCGTCCGAACGCCCCCGCCGCCCCACCGCAGGCACGACGACGGCCCACCGCGATGACGGCACCGGATGGAGCCCGATGGACCAGCTCGAGCATGCTGGGGATGAGCCCGGACCGGACGGTCCGGCCCGCGCCGGCGCGCTGCTGCGACGGGCCCGCGAGGACCGCGGGCTGACCGTCGCCGACTGTGCGACGCGGCTGCGCTGTCGGACCGCCCAGATCGAGGCCCTCGAGGCCGGCGACGTCGGGGTCTTCGGCGGGGCGGTGTACGCCCGCGGGTTCCTCCGCTCCTTCGCCACCCTCGTCGGTGCGGACGCGGACGAGCTGCTGCGGCTGCACGGGGACGACCCGCTCACGCGCGCGACGAACCTCCCGACGGGCGAGGCGATCCGGCTGCGGCGGGACGCCCCTCGCTGGCTGATCGGCGTGGGCGGGGTCCTCGCGCTCGCCGGTGTCGTCGCGGTCATCCTCGGACTCGGAGGTCGGCGGGTCCCCGAGCCGGCACCCGCCGATCGTGCCGTCGCCGTCACACCGGACCCGGCGACGCCGGCACCGGCCGACGAGCCCGAGCCGTCCGCACCGGAGCAGCTGCCCGCGCCCGAGCCCGACGGCCCGCCCGTCGACGTCATCCTGACCTTCGAGGCCGACTCGTGGCTGGAGGTGCTGGTCGACGGGGTGCCGGCCCGTCCGTCGGCCGTCGTCGCCGCCGGCGAGACGCTGCGCTTCGAGGCCACCACCCGGGTCGCCCTGCGGTTCGGGAACGCCGGTGGCGTCCGCGTCGAGCTCAACGGCGAGGACCTCGGTGCGCCGGGCGCGTCCGGCGCGGTCGTGAGCGTCGTCCTCGGTCCTGACGGACCCGTCGACACCGACGCCGCGGCCGTCGCGGACGGGTGAACCGGCCGAGGCCCTACCCTTGCCACGCTCCGGACGCGACGGGAGGGCGGCGGCGTGGCACCGCACGGACCCGGGTCGGCGCATGACCACCGTCCGACGTGGCGGTCGCTCGTCCCCAACGCCGTCACCTTCCTGCGTGCCGCCCTCGTCCCGCTCGTCCTCGTCCTCCTCGCCGTCGGGGACGAGCTCCCCGACGCCCGCTGGTGGGCGTTCGGCGTGTTCGTCGGCGCGGCCCTGACCGACACGTTCGACGGGTGGGTCGCGCGCCGCATCCAGGGGGTGAGCGCGTTCGGCGCGCTGGCCGACCCGCTGGCCGACAAGCTGCTCGTCGTCGGCACGCTCGCGTCGCTGGCCCTGTTCGCCGAGGTCCCCTGGTGGGTCGTCGCCGTCATCGCGGGCCGCGAGCTCGTCGTCACGCTGCTGCGCGTCGTGATCGTCCGCCGTGCCGGCGTCGTGGTGCCCGCCACCGTGTGGGGGAAGGTGAAGACCGTCGCGCAGATCGTCGCGATCGCCGCGATCATCCTGCCGCTCGTCGACGGCCCGCTCGTGCAGGGCCTGCTCGTGATCGCGCTCGCCCTGACCGTCGGCTCGGGGGTCGACTACCTGTGGCGGGCCCGGGCGCTCGTCGGTCGTGCGACGCGCGACGCACGGATGAGCACCGCATGAGCCTGACCGTCGCCGGCGGGACGCGCGCGGCGGTGCTGTCCGTCGGGGACGAGCTCCTCCTCGGTGACCTCACCGATACGAACGCGACGTGGATCAGCGGCCGGCTGCGCGCCCGCGGGGTCACCGTCGCCCACCACCTCGCCGTCGGGGACGAGGTCGGGGCCATCGTCGACGCGCTCCGCTGGCTGGCCGACCGTTGCGAGCTCGTGATCGTCGGCGGTGGGCTCGGACCGACGGCCGACGACCGCACCCGCGAGGCCGTCGCCGCGGCGCTGGACGTCGAGCTGGAGCTGCGGGAGGAGCTCGAGGAGGCGATCCTCGCCCGCTTCGTCGCGCTCGGACGTCCGATGGCCCCGAGCAACCGTCGGCAGGCGATGGTGCCCGCCGGTGCGGTCGCGGCGGAACCGGCGGGGACCGCCCCGGCGTTCGCCGTGGACCTGCCCGTGGGGGACCGGCAGGTCCGCATCGTCGCGCTGCCCGGTGTCCCCTGGGAGCTCGCGGAGCTGTGGGACCGCTTCGTCGAGCCCCAGCTCGCCGGGCTCGTCCCGGCGGCGGCGACCGTGACCCGTGTCGTCCACGTCGCCGGGCGGGGGGAGTCGGACGTCGCCGCGCTCGTCGAACCGCTGGTCGCCGCCGACGGGGACGTGACGCTCGCGTTCCTCGCCAAGCAGCACGGGGTCCAGGTCCGGCTCACCGCGACCGCCGAGGACCGGACGGCGGCGTGGCGCCGGGCACAGCCGGCCGTCGACCGGGTCGTCGCAGCGCTGGGGGATGCGGTCGCCGGGCTCGACGACGAGGACCTCGCCGCCACCGTCGTCCGGCTGCTCGTCGCCCGCGGCGAGCGGGTCGCGACCGCGGAGTCGGCGACGGGTGGGGCGATCGCCGCACGGCTCGCGCGTGTCCCCGGCGCGTCGGCCGCCCTCGTCGGGGGCCTCGTCGTCTACGGCGACGGCGCGAAGGCGGCGCTGGCCGGGCTCGATCCCGCGCTGGTCGCCGCGGCCGGGCCGGTGTCCGAGCCGACGACCCGCGCGCTCGCCGTCGCGGCACGGGAGCGGTCCGGGGCCGACTGGGGGCTCGCGGTCACCGGCGTCGCCGGCCCCGAGCCGGTCGGTGCCCTGCCCGTCGGCACCGTCCACTGGGCCCTCGCGGGTCCGGACGGCGCCTGCGAGGCGGACGGGCGGCGTCTCCCCGGCGACCGGGGCGCGATCATCGACCGCCTCGGGTCAGCCGCCCTCGACCTGCTGCGCCGCCGGCTCGTCACCGGCTGACGGCGCGGCCGGCGTCTCGCGGCTCGACGGCGGCCGGGGGACCGGCGGGGGCAGCGGTGCGTCGTCGGCCCGCAGTCCACGCAGCAGTTCCCACACGCGGTCGAAGCAGCGCATCGTCTGCTGCGCGTCGTACAGGGCGCCGTGCGCACGCTCGGGGTCGTGGGGCACCCCGAGCGAGGTGCACAGCGACGCGACACCGCGGGGCACCTCGGGGGCGGCGGCGAGCAGCGGCATCGCCAGCGTCCCGACGTCCAGCAGATGGTGGTCCCAGGTGGGGGTGCGTCCGACCCGCTGGCAGGCCTGCAGGAGGTGGCGGGCGTCGAAGTCGGGCACGACCCCCACGAGCACCGCCCCCTCGGTGTCCCCGAGCAGGACGTCCACCCACTCGGCGTCGGGAGTGCGGGGCTCGTCGGCGAGGAGCTCGTGGTACCGGGTCAGCTCGAGCGCCTTCGCCTCGGCCCCCTCCAGCGTGTGCTCGGGCACGAAGCGGCGCGTCCGCTCCGTGCCGTCGGGCTCGCGCACCACCCAGGCCACCTCGGTGAGCTGGTGGACACGGTGGTCGAGCCCGGTCGCCTCGGTGTCGACGAACACGAGGCGCGGGGCCCGCGGGTCGCTGGGACGCTCCGGCACGGCGGCTCCTCGGTCGGCGGTCGACGCTAGCGCCGGCCGCCGGCGGCCCGGACACGACAGGACCCCCGCGTGGGGCGGGGGTCCTGGGCCGACGCAGGGGGACGGCCGGGTGGCCGGCGCTGCGACCCGCCGTCCACCGTGTCGGACGCGCGCCGGGAGCGGGCGGCGGTCCGACCACCGCCGGGAGGAGAGGACCGACGGTGCGAGCGAACCCTACGGGCGGGGGGAGAACGGGCGGTGACGGCGGGGTGGCCGGCGGATGGCGGGTGACGGACCGTTGCGGGCCGGGGTCGGACGGGTCCGGACGGGTCGGCCGGGGCCGGACGGACACCCCTTCCGTGACATCGAACAGGTGTTCGGTTAGCCTCGCGTCCACAGGCGGCGGACCGTTCCGTCGCCGCCGGCGGACCAGCCCCTAGGGTCGCCGCAGCCCGCACCCCGACCCCGCGCACCGGACGGAGACGCACCGTGGACCGTGACAAGGCACTCGACGTCGCCCTCGCCAACATCGAGAAGCAGTTCGGGAAGGGGTCGCTGATGCGGCTCGGCGACGAGGCCGCCGTGCCCGTCGCCGCCGTCCCGACCGGATCGATCGCCCTCGACGTGGCGCTCGGCATCGGCGGGGTCCCCCGCGGTCGGGTCACCGAGATCTACGGGCCGGAGTCGTCGGGGAAGACGACCGTCGCCCTGCACGTCGTCGCCGAGGCGCAGCGCGCCGGCGGGACCGCCGCGTTCATCGACGCCGAGCACGCGCTCGACCCGACCTACGCCCAGGCGCTCGGGGTCGACATCAACGAGCTGCTGGTCTCCCAGCCCGACAACGGCGAGCAGGCGCTCGAGATCGCCGACATGCTCATCCGCTCGAACGCCATCGACGTCGTCGTCGTCGACTCGGTCGCGGCGCTCACGCCACGGGCGGAGATCGAGGGGGAGATGGGCGACAGCCACGTCGGCCTGCAGGCGCGGCTGATGTCGCAGGCGCTGCGCAAGATCGCCGGCTCGCTGCACCGCTCGAACACGTCGGCCATCTTCATCAACCAGCTGCGCGAGAAGATCGGGGTGATGTTCGGCTCGCCGGAGACGACGCCCGGCGGCCGGGCGCTGAAGTTCTACTCGTCCGTGCGGCTCGACGTCCGTCGCATCGAGACGCTCAAGGACGGCTCCGACGCCGTGGGCAACCGCGTCCGCGTGAAGGTCGTGAAGAACAAGGTCGCGCCGCCGTTCCGCCAGGCCGAGTTCGACATCCTCTACGGCGTCGGCATCTCCAAGGAGGGCTCCCTCATCGACCTCGGGGTCGAGGAGGGCATCATCCGCAAGGCCGGCGCCTGGTACACGTACGACGGCGACCAGCTCGGGCAGGGGAAGGAGAACGCCCGCACCTTCCTGCGCGAGCACGCCGACGTCGCCGAGGAGATCGAGCGCCGGATCCTCGCGCAGGTCGGCGTGACCGCCCTCGACCCCGAGGCCGTGGCCGCGGACGACGCCGCCGACGCCGACGCCGACGCGGGCTGAACGTGCCGGTCGACGCGGAGCGGTGGCTCGCCGAGCGCGGCGTGCCGCGCGAGCCCGTCGCGGCGCCCGGACGGGCGGACCGTGACGGCACCGATGCTCCTGCACCGCGGGCCGCGGAGGTCGTCGACCTCGCGCGCCAGTCCGCCGGCGACGCGCCGCCCCGCACCGACGGCGCCGACGCCGGGCCCGACCCGGCGTCCGTCGCCGAGCGTGCGGACGACGTCGACGCGGCCGTCGCGTTCATCCGGCGTTCGACCGCGAACGCCCCCCAGTCGGAGGGCCGGCTGCGCGACAAGCTCGCCGACCGCGGACACGACGACGCGACGATCGACGACGCGCTGCGCCGCGCCCGCAGCGACGGGCTCGTCGACGACGAGGCGCTGCTGCACGCGCTCATCGCGGAGCGGCGTGCCCGTGGCCATGCGGACCGCCGGCTCCGCCGCGACCTCCGCGACCGCGGTTTCACCGGCCCGCAGGTCGACGAGGCCCTCACCCGGCATGCGCACGCCGACCCCGAGGCGGCCGCGTTCGCGGTCGCCCGCGACCACGCGGCACGTCACCGCGGGGTCGAGGCGGAGGCGGCGGTGCGGCGCACCGTCGGCGCGCTCGTCCGCCGCGGCCACGGGGAGGCGCTGGCACGCAAGGCCGCCCGTGACGCCGTCTACGCCGATCGTGAGGACCGCGCCGCGGCCGAACGCTGAGCCGACGCCGCAGCAGTAGCCTGCTCGGAGGCGGGGCGCTCGGCGCCCGCGCGGAGCGGAGGTGCGGATGAGCGGCCTGCAGGTGTGGCTCGTCATCGGCGTGCCGGCGCTCCTGACCGTCATGGTCCTCCTCGTCGGTCGTTCCGCCGTCCGCGCCCGCATCGCCCTCGGCGTGCTCGTCGGCCTCGCGGCGCTGCTCGCCGTCCTGCCGGGTGCCGGGGGCGCGTCGACCGCCCTGCTCGCGCTCCCCGTCGTCGTCCTCGTCGCGTCCGGACGGCTGGAAGGACGGGACGGCCCACGGCACCACGAGACGCGCCGCCGCTTCACCACCGCCGCCGGGCGCTGAGCGCCGTCACCGTGGACCGGACCCCACAGGTGCAGCGTCGCACGCGCCGGCTGCTCGTCGCGACCCAGGTGCTCGGCGGCCTCGGCGTCGGCGCCGGTGTGACCGTCACCACCCTGCTCGCGTTCGAGCTGTCCGGCTCCGCCGCGCTCGCCGGCCTCGCCGCCTCCGCCTCCGCGTTCGGTGCAGGGGTGGCCGCCGCCGCCATCGGTGCCTCCGCCCGCCACGGGCGCCGCCCGGGCCTCGTCGCCGGCTACCTCGTCGGCCTGGCCGGCGCCGTGCTCGCCGTCACCGCCGCCACGGTCACCAGCTTCCCGCTCATGATCGCCGCGACGTTCCTGTTCGGGTCCTCCAACGCCTCCAACCTGCAGGCCCGCTACGCCGCCACCGACCTCGCCGACCCGGCCCGACGTGGCGCCGACCTGTCCGTCGTCGTCTGGGCGACGACGGTGGGGGCCGTCCTCGGTCCGAACCTGACCGGCCCCGGGGTGGTCGTCGCCGAGCTCGTCGGCGTCCCCGACCTCGCCGGGCCCTACGTGTTCTCCGCCACCGCCTTCGCGACCGCCGCGCTGCTGCTCGCCGTCGGACTCCGGCCGGACCCGCTGCTGCTCGCCCGCGACCTCGCGGGGACGTCGGCCGGTGACGGCCCGAGCCCTCGCCGCGGTGTCGCGAGCGCGTTCGCGGCGGTCGGTGCCAGCGGCGGGGCCCGGGCGGCCGTCGCGGCGATCGCCGCCGCGCACGCCGTCATGGTCGGGGTGATGGTCATGAGCCCGGTCCACATGGGCCATCACGGCGCGGACGTGCGCATCATCGGGCTGACCATCAGCCTGCACATCTTCGGGATGTACGCCCTCAGCCCCGTGTTCGGCCGCCTCACCGACCGGTACGGCGCCCACCGGATCCTCGCCGTCGGCCTCGGGCAGCTCGTGCTCGCCGTCGCCCTCGCCGCCCTCAGCACGCCGCAGGGCGGGCCGGGCTTCCTCGCCGGCCTGCTGCTGCTCGGCACCGGCTGGTCCGCCGCGCTCATCGCCGGGTCGGCCCTGCTGACCGCGTCGCTGCCGCTCGACGACCGGGCGCCGGCGCAGGGGCTCAGCGACCTCGCGATGAACGTCGCCGGCGGCAGCGCCGGTGCGCTCTCCGGCCTGCTGATGACCCTGCTCGGGTTCTCGGCGATGGCCGCCACCACCATCCTGCTCCTGCTCGCCCCGGCCGCCCTCGTCGCCGTGGAGACGCGCCGTACGCGGCGCACCGACGGGGGAACCGTCCTCGCTGACGTCAGCTGACCGGCACCCACGCGTCCGACGGAGGTCACGGATGACCAGCCCCACCGCGACGGCGACGGCGCCGCGCACCTACGCGGTCCGCACGTTCGGCTGCCAGATGAACGAGCACGACTCGGAGCGCGCCGCCGGCATCCTCGAGGCGGTCGGCTACCGGCGTGCGGTCGACCCGATGGACGCCGACCTCGTCCTCCTCAACACGTGCGCGGTGCGGGAGAACGCCGACGAACGGCTCTACGGCACGCTCGGTCACCTCAAGGGGCTGAAGGACGCCCGCCGCGCGGAGGGGCGCGACCTCACCATCGTGGTGGGCGGATGCCTCGCCCAGAAGGACGGCGACACGGTCGCCGAGCGGGCACCGTGGGTCGACGTCGTCTACGGCACGCACAACCTCGGGCACCTGCCCGACCTGCTCGCCCGTGCCGACGCCGACCACCTGCCCGTCGTCGAGCTGCTGGAGACGCTGGAGGTGTTCCCCTCGGCACTGCCGGCGCAGCGCGGCGTCCGCCATCACGCGTGGGTGTCGATCTCCGTCGGCTGCGACAACACGTGCGCGTTCTGCATCGTCCCGGCGCTGCGCGGGCCGGAGCGCTCCCGTCCCGTCGAGGACGTGCTCGCCGAGGTCCGCGGACTCGTCGCCGACGACGTCGTCGAGGTCACCCTCCTCGGGCAGAACGTCAACTCCTACGGCAGGGACCTCGCAGGCCGGGCCCTCTTCGCCGACCTGCTGCGCGCCCTCGGCGACGTCGACGGGCTGCTGCGCGTCCGGTTCACGTCGCCGCATCCGCGGGACTTCACGCCCGACGTGCTCGACGCCATGGCCGAGACGCCCAACGTCATGCCGCACCTGCACCTCCCGCTGCAGTCGGGGTCGGACCGCGTGCTGCGGGCGATGCGCCGCTCCTACCGGCAGGAGCGCTACCTCGACCTCGTCGAACGCACCCGCGCGCTCATCCCCGACGCGTCGCTGACCACCGACATCATCGTCGGCTTCCCCGGGGAGACGGAGGACGACTTCCTCGCCACCCTCGCCGTCGTCGACGAGGTCCGCTTCGACCAGGCGTTCACGTTCCAGTACTCGCCCCGCCCCGGTACCGACGCCGCAGAGCTCGTCGACCGGTTCGTCGACCCCGACGAGGTCGCCCACCGCTACCGCCGGCTCGAGGAGCGGGTCCGGGCGCACTCCCATGCGGCCCACGAGCGGCTCGTCGGCCGTGACGTCGAGCTGCTCGTCACCGGCCCCAGCCGCACCGACCCCGGCACGTGGTCGGGGCGCGACCCCGCGAACCATCTCGTCCACCTCCCGGCCCCGACGCCGGAGCGCGGGTTCCACCCCGGGGACCTGGCCGTCGCGACCGTGCGGTCCGCCGCCACCGGGTACGCCGTCGCCGGTCCGGCCCGCACGGTGACCCGCACGGCCGCCGGACGGGCCGCCGAGCGGGCCGCCGCCGACGGGGCCGTCCCCACCGCGAGCGGCACCCCGACGTTCGTCAGCCCGACGCTGCGGCGTCTGCCCGTCGTCGGGTGAGCGGGCCGCCGACGTCGGACGACGGCACCGGCCGCGACGTCCCGCCGGTGTCCGACGGCCCGGTGCTGGCGCTGCTCGGCCCGACCGCGTCGGGGAAGTCCGCGCTCGCGCTCGAGGTGGCCGAGCGCCGCAGCGCTGCGGGCCGGCCGACGGAGCTCGTCGCCATCGACGCGTTCACCGTGTACCGCGGCATGGACGTCGGCACGGCGAAGCCGTCGGCGCAGGACCGCGCGCGCGTCCCGCACCACCTCGTCGACGTGCTGGACCCGGCGGAGGAGCTCACCGTCGTGCGCTTCCGCACGCTCGCGCGGGCCGCGATCGCCGAGGTGCACGCCCGCGGGGCGACGGCGCTGCTCGTCGGCGGGTCCGGGCTGTACTGGCGGGCGGTCAGCGACGAGCTGGCCTTCCCCCCGACCGACGCGCCGCTGCGTCGCCGCCTCGAGGCGCGGTACGCGGACGACCCTGCGGCCGCCCACGGTGCGCTCGCCGCCGTCGACCCGGTCGCGGCCGCGCGGATCGGCGCCCGCAACGTGCGCCGGCTCGTGCGGGCGCTGGAGGTGGTGGAGCTGACCGGGCGGCGCTTCAGCGACTGGGACGGCTCCTGGCAGCGGTACGAGAGCGTCTACGACGACCTCGACGTCGCGTTCCTCGACCCGCCCGGGGACGTCCTGCGCGACGCGATCGACCGTCGTGCGCGCCGGATGGTGGCCGACGGGCTCCTCGACGAGGTCGGACGGCTCCGACGGGCGGCACGGTCACGCACCGCCGCCGCCGCCATCGGCTACGCGGAGGCGGAGGCCGTCCTCTCCGGTGCCGCTGCGGCGGACGGGCTGGTCGACGCGATCGCGGCGCGGACCCGCCGCTACGCCCGACGGCAGCGGGCCTGGTTCCGGGCCGACCCGCGGTGCACGGCCACGTCGCCGGCCGACGTGCTCAGCCGCTGGGGGTGAGGGTCAGGACCTGCTCCGCACGGGCGGCGGTCGCCGCCGGGGTGAACGCCATCGGCGCGTAGGCCCCGACGCGCCAGCGCTCCGCCTGGTCGGTGTAGTGGCGGTGGAACGGTCGGCCCGACTGGCCCGTGAGGTGGATCCACCGCCCGGCGTCGAGGTCGGACAGGTCCATCAGCATCCGCATCGACGGCACCCACACCACCTCGTAGCCGTCCGGTGCGGACCAGGCGGTGGCGTTGACGATGTCGGACCCGCCCGACGTCTCCAGCGGCCCGCGGTTGAACAGCCGTTCGACGGGGCCGATGCCCGACGAGCCGAACGTCGCATGCGTCAGCGTCAACGTGTGCAGCGCACCCCAGCGCCACCCCTCCGGGTCGGCCCCCAGCCGGGCGGTCAGCTCCGCGTGGGCGTCCGCCAGCGCGAGCCGGAGGACGTCGTCGCGGGTCTGCCGTGCCCCGAGCGACGCGTCGTGCCACCAGGCGGAGCGCGGCTCGGCGAGCAGCCCGCGCACGACCTCCCACCAGCGCCCGCCGCCCGACGGCCACGCCCACTCCGGCAGCTCGTCGTGGAACGTGCGGGCGAGCACCGCCCGCCACGTCGCGTTGAACGCGGCGGCGGCGGCCGAGTCGGCGTCGTCCTGCAGGTCCCAGCCGGCGAGCAGCTCCTGCATGGCCCGCACGTCGGGGTCGTCGGTGGGGACGGCGAGGAGATGGGGCACCAGCGTCGCCGCGTTGGTGTTGTGGTTGTCGAACTGGATCGCCGCGAGGTCGTCGAGCGTCAGGTCGTCGCGGTCGCCGAGCAGCTCGACGATGCGCCCGCCACGCTGGCCGGCCGCCACGTCGACGTGGAGGAACGGGGTCGACCCGGGTGGCAGCACCAGCTGGTTGGCCGTGACCAGCAGCCCCTCCGCGGGGTCGCGCGTGTACGGCAGCTCGTCGAAGGTCAGGTAGCGGGACCAGTCGGCGACGCCGGTCCAGCCGGGGACGGGCACCGTGCCGTCGTGGCCGTCGCGGACCGGGATGCGGCCCGGCGCCTGGTAGGCGATCGTGCCCGCCGTGTCCGCGTACAGCAGGTTCTGGCTGGGGACCTCGAAGTCGGCCGCCGCACGGCGGAACTCGTCGAAGTCGCGTGCGGTCATCAGCCCCGGGATCGCGTCGGCGGTGCGCCCCGGCTCGAGCGCCGTCCAGCGCAGCGCGACCGCGTACTCCGCGCCGTCGTCACCGTCGGCGAGCGGACCCGACGTCAGCTCGGTCGCGTCCTCGGACACGTCGGAGAACACGGGGCCGTTGGGGGTCGTGCGGATCGTCAGCGGGACGTCGTCCCCGCCGGCGACGCGGATGGTCTCGGTGCGGACCTCGAGGGGGACGGGGCCGGCGGCGGTCGCCACCGTGTCGCCCTCGATGCGTTCGACGACCAGGTCGGCGACGTCGGGGCCGAGGTTGGTGAACGCCCACGCGACGTCGGCGTTGTGGCCGATGATGATCCCGGGCATGCCGGAGAACGAGAAGCCGGCGACGTCGTAGGGGCAGGCGTCGGTGACGGGCGCGCAGCGCAGGCGCACCTGGTACCACAGCGACGGCTGCGACGGCCCCAGGTGCGGGTCGTTCGCGAGCAGCGCCCCGCCCGTCGCACTGCGCTCCGGGGCGATCGCCCACGAGTTCGACCCGATGCCGGGCACGTCCCCGTCACCGAGCAGCGTCGGGGCCGCCGCGAGCGCGACGCCGGCCCGCGCCAGCGCCGCATCGACCTGCGCGGCGCTGACGGTGGTGGGCGACGGCACGTCCGAGGGGGACGGTCCGGCCGCCGGGGCGACGCTGGCGGCGACCCCGGTCGCGGACGCGGTGGTCCCGGCCGCGGGCACGAACGCCCCGTCGACGACGCCGCCGCCCCACGGCAGGATCGGCGGGTACGTGGCGGCGTCGAAGGCGGGGAAGAGGTCCTCCCACGCGCGGCCCGGCCCCAGGTCGACGAGCTGCAGCCGGCCGCGCTCCAGCTCCGTGTTCAGGTTGGAGCGCAGGTCCCAGGCCATCGCCTTCAGCCACGCGAGCGAGTCGACGGGGGTCCACGGCTCCGGCCGGTAGTCGCGGGCGCCCGTCACCGGCAGCAGCGCGTGCTCGAACGACAGGGCGGCGCCACGGCGGCCGTCGATCCAGGCGTTGACCCCGTCGGCGTACGCGTCGAGCATGCGGCGGGTGCGCTCGTCCAGCAGCGGCAGCTCCGCCTCGGCGACCCGCCGCCAGCCGAGGGTGCGGATGAACCGGTCGGTGTCGAGCTGCGACGCGCCGAACAGCTCCGACAGGCGTCCCGCCGTCACGTGCCGGCGGAAGTCCATCTCCCAGAACCGGTCCTGCGCATGGACGAACCCCTGCGCGCGGAACAGGTCCGCGGCGTCGGACGCGACGATGGTCGGGATGCCGTCGACGTCACGCTCGACGGTGACGGGTGCGGACAGTCCCGCCAGCACGGTCGTCCCGTCGGTCTCGGGGAACGAGCGGCGGACGGCGACCACCCCCGCGACGGTCACCAGCACGAGCGCCACGACGGTGACCACGACGATCGCCGTGACGGTGCGGCGCAGCATGCGCATCGGGCCCCTCCGCGATCCGGTCCGCACCGGGGGCCGGGGCGGACGGCTCGCCGCGGAGCCTAGACCGCGGCACCTCGACCGGACCCCTACCCTCGGGCCGATGACGCTCCTCACCGCCCACGGCGCCGGCAACCGCTTCGTCGTGCTCGTCGACCGTGACGGGTCCCGCCGCCTGTCCGCCGACCTCGCCCGCCTGCTGTGCGCCGCGGACGGGCCGCTCGCGGACGACGACGGCGGGCACGACGGCGCCATCCGCATCGCACCGGCCGCCGAGGGTGGCGCCGACGTGCTCATGGACCACCGCAACGCCGACGGGTCGACGGCCGAGATGTGCGGCAACGGCGTGCGGGTCGTCGCCCGTGTGGCCCTCGAGCACGGGCTGGTCGACGCCGACGCCGCCACCGTCGCGGTCAGCACCGGTGCGGGGCTCCGACCGGTGCGGGTCCTGCGGGACGCCGACGGCACGTTCGCCGCCGCCGCCGTGACCATGGGCCGGGCCGAGCAGGACCCGGACACGGTCGGCTTCGCGGCCGAGTGGGCCCGCCGGGACATGAGCAACCGCTGGCATCTCGACGACGTCCCCCTCGCCTTCGACGTCGTGTCGATGGGCAACCCGCACGCCGTGATCACCGTCGACGACGTCGCCGACGCGCCGCTCGAGTCCGACGGGCGGGACCTGCAGTCCCACCCGGCGTTCGCCGCGGGGGTCAACGTCGGCTTCGCTCAGCCCGAGGGGTCCGACAGCGTCCGGCTGCGCGTGCTCGAGCGCGGCGTGGGGGAGACGGCGGCCTGTGGCACCGGCGCGTGCGCGGCCGTCGCCGCCCTCCGCGCCCGCGGGCTCGTCGACGCGGAGGTCGCCGTCCACCTGCCCGGCGGTGTCCTGACCGTCCGTGACCTGGACGGGACGCTGGAGCTGGAGGGTCCCGCCGAGATCACGTCCTCCCTCGCCCTCGACGACCCGCGGCTCGCCGCGGTCGCGCCGCTGGCGGCGGACGGGTGGTCCGCGGCCACGTGACGACCACGCCCGACGGGGAGGACCCGACGGTCGCGCTGCGTCGGGCCGAGCGTCGCCGTGCGGACCGTGACGTCATCGCGGACGACGCGCCCCGCGAGGGCGTGGACATCATCCGCCCCGTCGAGCGGGCCGTCATCGTCGGGATGGGGCTGCCCGGACGCGACGAGGCCGAGGTGACCGCGTCCCTCGACGAGCTCGAGCGGCTCATCGACACCGCCGGTGGGGTCGTCGTCGCCCGGGCGACGCAGCGGCGGGGCCATCCGGACCCTGCGACGTACGTGGGCGGGGGGAAGATCGACGAGCTGCGCGCGCTCGCCGAGGCGCACGACGCCGACGCGGTCATCCTCGACGACGAGCTCAGCCCCGCCCAGCAGCGCACCCTCGAGGAGCGCATCCGCCGCAAGGTGCTGGACCGCACCATCGTCATCCTCGACATCTTCGCGCAGCACGCCGCCTCCCGGGAGGGCCGGCTGCAGGTCGAGCTGGCGCAGCTCACCTACCTCCTCCCGCGGCTGCGCGGCTGGGGGCAGGCGCTGTCCCGGCAGGCCGGTGGTCGCACCGCCGGCGGCGCCGGGATCGGCGGACGCGGGCCCGGTGAGACGCAGCTGGAGGTCGACCGCCGCCGGCTGATGCGGCGCATCACCGCGATCCGTCGTGAGCTCGCCGGCAGCGCCCGGGTCCGGGCCGTCAAGGCCGCCCGACGTCAGCGCAGCGGCCTGCCCGTCGTCGCGCTCGTGGGCTACACGAACGCGGGGAAGTCGTCGCTGCTCCGGCGCCTGACGGGCGCCGACGTGCTCGTCGAGGATCGCCTGTTCGCGACGCTCGATCCGGCGCTGCGTCGCCTCCGGCTCGGGGACGGTCGGGAGGTGGGCCTGTCCGACACGGTCGGGTTCGTCCGCAAGCTGCCGCACGGGCTCGTCGAGGCGTTCCGGTCGACGCTCGAGGAGACGGCCGACGCCGACCTGCTCCTCCACGTCGTCGACGCGGCCGACCCGCAGGCGCTCGTCCAGCTGGACGCGGTGCGGGAGGTCCTCGCCGAGATCGGGGCCGCGGAGGTCCCCGAGGTCGTCGTCCTCAACCAGGTCGACCGGGCCGACGCGCTGACGCTCGCCGACCTCGAGCACGCCGTCCGGGCGTCCCGGCATGCGGAGCCGGTGCGGACCTCGGCGGTGACGGGGGAGGGGGTCGACGCGCTGCTCTCGAGGGTGGCCGCCGAGCTGCCCGACGAGCGGCGCACCGTCGACGTCCTGCTGCCGCACGCACGTGCGGACCTGGTCGCCCGCGTCCATCGCGAGGGCCGCGTCGTCCGCGTCGAGCACGCGGCCGAGGGGACGACGCTGCGCGCGGAGGTCGGACCGGCGCTCGCCGCACGGCTGCTCGCCGCGGGCACGCCGGTGGCCGACGCCGTCGACGTCAGCGGATCGAACGCAGCACGCTGACGACCTTGCCGAGCACGCGCACGTCCTGGTCGGGGAGCAGCGCGATCGGCTCGTAGGCCGGGTTGGCCGGGTCGAGGAACACGTCCCCCCCTCGGGTGCGACGGAACGACTTCACCGTCGCCTCGCCGTCGATCAGCGCGGCGCACATCTCGCCCTGCTCGACCCGGGGCTGCGCGCGGACGACGACGAGGTCCCCGTCGAGGACGCCCGCCTCGATCATGGAGTCGCCCCGGACGGTCAGCATGAACAGCTCCCCGTCGCCGACGAGCTCCTTGGGCAGCGGGAGGACCGTCTCGACCCGCTCCTCGGCGACCAGCGGTGCACCCGCCGCGATCTCGCCGACGAGGGGGACGTTGCGGCTCGAGCCGGGCCGGCGGGTGAGGTTGGTGACCGGGTCGCGCCCGAGCTCCATGGCCCGGCCCTTGGACCCCTCGCGCCGGAGGTAGCCGCGCGCCTCCAGGGACTCGAGCTGCGCGTGCACCGACGACGACGAGCTCAGGCCGACCGCGTCGCCGATCTCGCGCACCGACGGCGGGTAGCCGCGCTCGTCGATGCTGGCCTGGATCACGTCGAGGATGGCGCGCTGCCGCGCGGTCAGCGGGGTCTGCTCGTCCGCCTCGGACGCGCCGTCGTCGTGGGTCGTGTCGCGCGCCATGCCGCGCCTCCGTCCGCCGGGGCCGGTCCGGACGTTCCGAACAGCCGTTCGACAGCATAGCCGCCGGCGGCGGCGACGCGAACACCCGTTCGGACGAACACCTGTTCGAACGGACGGGTCCTCGGGGCCCCGCGTCGAACGCCTGTTCGGTTCACTGCCGGCACGGCGGGCGACACGGCCCGACCGCCCGACCGCCCGACCGACCGCGCAGGAGCGTCCCGGCACCAGCCGGGACCGGAGGAAGCCCGATGGCCGCCAGCACCGTCGTCCCAGCCCCCACCGGGGCGCCCGCCCGCCCCCACCTGCGCGTCGTCGCGGCGCCCGCGGCGCCACCGCGCGGTCGGACCGTCCTCGTCGCGCTGGCCGCGATCCTCGTCGCCGCGGCCCTCGCCGTCGGGGTCGCCCGGCCGCTGCTGGCCGCCGCGGAGCCGCCGCGGGCGGCCGGCCACGTCGTCCTCCAGCCGGGTGAGACGCTGTGGGACGTCGCGGTGCGGTCGGCGCCGGCCGACGTCGACCCGCGTGCGCAGCTCGAGGCGCTGCGCCGGCTCAACGGGTTCGGGAGCGGCGCGCTCGACGCGTGGACGGTCGTGCTCGTCCCCGCACCCTGAGCCGCGCTCAGCGCTGCTTCGGCGGCAGCTCCTTGCGCAGCTCCGACAGCTCCTCCTCGAAGTCCTCGGGCCGCTGGAAGTCCTTGTAGACCGACGCGTAGCGGACGTAGGTCACCTCGTCGAGGTCGCGCAGGCGCGCGAGCACCTGCAGGCCGACCTGCTCGCTGGTCACCTCCCGGCGTCCGGCGTCGCGCAGCGTCCGCTCCACCTCCGCCGCGGCCCGCTCGAGCAGCGGCCGCTCGACCCGGTCCTTCGCCGCACGGGCCATCCCCTCCAGCACCCGGGCGGGCTCGAACGGGACGAGGGCGCCGGAGCGCTTGCGGACGAGCAGCGGCCGGCGCTCGACGCGCTCGAAGGTCGTGAACCGGCCACCGCACGCGCGGCACTCGCGGCGACGCCGGATCGCCTCGCCGCCCGGCTGGGGGCGCGAGTCCACGACGTGATCGTCGTCCTGACCGCATTCGGGGCAGCGCACGCGCGGAGCCTAGACGGCGCGGCCCCCCGGGCCGAGGTCCCCACCACCGCGACTAGCGTGCGGCCCGCGCCCGGTCGGGCGACGGTCGGGGAGGGTGCGATGCGGGACGACGGTGACGGGTCCGCGGGCCCGCCGGTCGACCTCCCCGCCCCCGACCGGCCGCTCGGACCGCCCGGGCTCGGCGTGCGCGTCGGCGCACCCCGTCACGACGGGGCCGGCACCTGGTTCGCCGTCGCCCTGCCGGCCGGGCTCGACGGCCCCCCGGGCGTGCTGCAGGGCGGGCTGACCGCCGGCCTCACCGCGGAGCTCGCCACGCTCGTCGACCGGCACGGGGCGCCGCTGCACGCGCTCACCGCCCGGCTCGCCGCGCCCACCCTGCTCGACGCGCCGCTGGCCGCGCACGTCACGCCCGGGGCGAGCGCCGGCTGGTACGACGTGACGACGTGGCAGCACGGCGCGCCGCGGGTCAGCGCGACGGTCGAGCTGACCGGCACCGACCCGCTCGACGCGCTCGCCGATCTGGTCGCGCTCGCGGAGGGGCCGCCCCCGCCACCGTCGCCCGACCCGCTCTATCCGACGTGCTTCGTGTGCGGGACCGCGTCGACCCATCCGCTGGCGCTGCGGACCCCGCCGGCGTTCCTCGCGTCGGACCGGCTGTCGGTGCCGTGGGTGCCCGACCCCGGGCTCGTGCGGCCCGGCTCGGCCGACGGGGGTGGTCCCGGGCAGGTCGCGCTGCCGGTGGTCGCCGCGGCCCTCGACTGCCCCTCGGCGTGGGCGACGGTGCCGGCGGCCCGGGAGGCCGGACACCGCGCCGTGCTGCTCGGGTCGCTGCGCCTGCAGGTCGCCGGTCCCGTCGAGGCGCTCGACCCGGTACGGGTCACCGCACGGATGGACGCGCAGGAGGGGCGCAAGCTGCGGGCCCGCAGTGCCGTCGTCGACTCCGACGGCAGGGCGCTCGCGGTCCTCGACGCGCTGCACATCGCCGTCGACGCGCTGCCCGACGTCGGCGCCTGATCAGGTCCGGCGCTCGACGAGGACCCGGCGTCCGTGCTGGCCCTCCGCGTCGGTCCAACGGTCGACGAGCTCCAGCCGGCCGTCGTCGCGGCGCTGGGCGCGCATGATGCCGCCGCCCTCCGCGGTCTCGAGGTCCGTCCCCGACTCGACCGCATGCAGGAAGCGGTAGGTGAGCACGCCCCCGTGCAGGATGCCGGCGAGCTCGCCCTCGGGCAGCTCGTCCGCGTCGTAGCGGGCGAGGGTCCGACGGCCCTCCTGGAGGAACCGCACCACCAGCCCCGGCAGGTCGGGTCCCTCCGCCGTCTCCTCGAGCACGAACGTGAGCCCGTGCAGGTCGAGCTCGGCGGCGTCACTGCGGTGGCGGTCCCGCTGCCAGTCCGACCGGGTCAGCGCGTAGCCCCACTCGGAGGCGCGCCCCCCGGAGGCCTGCTCGAAGGTGTCGCGGTAGCGGGCCTCCATGCGGAAGCCGGCGGCGTGGAACACCCGCTGCATCGGCACGTTGCGCTCGTGCGCGCGACCGGTGAGCCGCAGCAGCGTGTCGTCCGCCGCGAAGTGATGGTCGGCCAGCCGCCGGAGGACGTCGCGCCCCGCGCCCCGTCCCCGCTGGGCCGGCAGGATGCGCAGCTGGACGCGTGCGTCCTCGGGGCCCTCGCGGACCACGACGGCGAAGCCGGCCGGCGAGCCGTCGAGGAGGACGGCCCAGGCGAAGCGGTCGTCGGTCGCCCACGTCCCCTCCGCGAGCTCGGTCGCGAGGCGCTCCGCGTCGAGGCCGAGCGGCGGTGCGAACGCGGTCGCGGCGGAGGCGTCCGCGGCAGCCATCCAGTCGGCGTCGTCGGCGACGGGCATCCGGAGGTGGACCTCGGCACGCCCCCGCGGTTCAGCCATCGCGCCGACCGCCCCCTGTGCCGCTGCGGCGCCGTGGGCGGCGGGGCTGGGCCGGTGCCGCCTCGGGCAGCCCGAGCTCGGGGTCGACGCCGCGACCGCCGAGGGGTGCCGGCCCGGGACGCGAGCCCCGCCGGCGCAGCTCGCTGCGGAGCCGCAGCTCGTTGCCGACCGCCGCGAGCGTGGCGGCCAGCGGGACCGCGAGGAAGGCGCCGACGACACCGACGACGACCGCGCCGGCGGTGAGCACGCTGAGGATGACGACGGGATGGAGGGCGACGGCGCGGCGCATGATGAGCGGCTGCAGGACGTTGCCCTCCAGCTGCTGGACGGCGAGGACGATGCCGAGCACGATGAGCGCGTCGGTGAGCCCGCCGGTGGCCAGCGCCACGAGCACGGCGAGCAGTCCGGACACGAACGCGCCGATGACGGGGACGAACCCGCCGAGGAACACGAGCAGCGTCAGCGGCAGCACGAGCGGCACGCCGAGGACGAGCAGCCCGAGCCCGATGCCGACGGCGTCGATGAGCGCGATCGCTGCGGTCCCGCGGACGTAGCCGGCGAGCGCGCCCCAGCCGCGGGCTCCCGCCGCCCGCATGTCGTCGCGGACCCGCTCGGGGGCGCGGGCGATGAACCAGCCGACGATCTGCTCACCGTCCTTGACGAAGAAGAACAGCAGGACGAGGGCGAGGACGACGGCGGTGAGCACCTCGCCCACGGCGATCGCGAGCTCCCCCACCTGTGACGCGAGCGTGCCGGAGAACTGGCCGACGTTGGTCAGCGCGTCGCTGATGAGCGACTCGAGGTCGGCCCGGTCGAGGCCGAACGGGCCGCGGTCGAGCCAGGCGAGGACCCGCTCGAACGCCTCGCTGACGGTCGGTCCGAGCGCCGCGACCTGGCGGGTGAAGGCCGGGACGAGGAGGACGATCCCGCCGATGAGGACGACGGCGCCGCCACCGACGGTCGTGAGCGCCGCCAGGAGGCGGGGCGCCCCGCGGCGCTCGAGCCGCCGCGCGGGCGGCACGGCGATGGTCGCGAGGATCAGCGCGAGGATGAGCGGCAGGGAGACGAGGTAGAGGCGCGTCATGAGGAACACGACGCCGGCGACGGCGGCGAGGACGATGAGGAGCCGCCAGGACAGCTGGGCGAGGGTGTCCAGCCACGGGGGGACGGTCCGGGGGGAACCGGGGCCGGGGCGCTCTGCGGGCTGCTCTGCGGGCTCCACGCGCGGGGTCCCTCCCGGTCGGTTCGGTCGGGCCGGACGAGGGGCCGGCCGCGGGCCGCAGGGTAGTTGTCCGTCCCGGTCGGACGGTGGTCGTCGGCCCGGACGTGTGGACGGCGCCGTGTGGGCGCGCCGACGGCTGAGACCGCGCGACCAGCGCACGGCGAAGGGCTGCTTCGTGCGCGGGGCGTTGCGGACGACCGGGGGACGACCTGGGGAACGGAGGGGGACGGGAGCCCGGCCGCGGGGGACGCGCGGGGGAGCGGCGGGGTCGGGACCACCACATGCGGTGGTCGTCGGCCCCTCCGGTCCCCCACGGATGGTGGGCGGCCCCGTCCACCGCCCGGTCCGTGGTACTTGCGTCGCGGTCGTCGAGTCGGCAGAGTGCGGCGGTCTTCCACGCGTGTAGTTCCGCGTGCGCCGGACGCCCGCGACCTGCGGGGTCGGACGCACGGGGCAGCGCGGGAGCGGCCGTCCGCCATCCGAGTGCCGGACGCCCCGCCCCTCCGACTGCCGCCGGGATCGCGCGGGGCGGGCACCGTAGGACCACAACCACACAGCGGCGACCGGACCCCGAAGGGGCTCCACGGACCAGCACGGGCCTCCGCGTCGCCACCCACCTGAACGCCCCCCCGCCGGCGTGCGCCGGGGCGACGACGAAGAGGGAACGGACATGGGCAAGCAGGACACGAAGGCGGCGACGCCGCAGGACGCAACGGACGGTGGGGTCGGCGTGCGCGTCGTCGAGCGCGAGGACGGCCGCCGAGGCATGCGCTTCCAGCGCACCTTCACCACCCCGGGCGTGCACCCCTACGACGAGCTCGAGTGGGAGCTGCGCGACGCGGTCCTGACGAACTGGCGCGACGGCTCGGTGTCGTTCGAGCAGCGCGGCGTCGAGTTCCCCACGTCGTGGTCGATGATGGCGACGCAGATCGTCTCGCAGAAGTACTTCCGTGGCACGCTGGGGACGCCGGAGCGTGAGCGCAGCGTGCGGCAGATGGTCGACCGCGTCGCCGACACGATCACCGGCTGGGGCATCGACGGCGGCTACTTCGCCGACGACGAGTCCGCCGAGATCTTCAACGCCGAGCTGAAGCACCTGCTGGTCAACCAGAAGGCGGCGTTCAACTCGCCCGTGTGGTTCAACGTCGGGGTCGAGGAGCAGCCGCAGTGCTCGGCGTGCTTCATCCTCTCCGTCGAGGACACGATGTCGTCGATCCTCAACTGGTACGTCGAGGAGGGCACGATCTTCAAGGGCGGCTCCGGCTCCGGGATCAACCTCTCGACCATCCGGTCCTCCAAGGAGCAGCTGAAGGGCGGCGGTGAGTCCAGCGGCCCCGTCTCCTTCATGCGGGGCGCCGACGCGTCGGCCGGGACCATCAAGTCCGGTGGCAAGACCCGCCGCGCCGCCAAGATGGTCATCCTCAACGTCGACCACCCCGACGTCGAGGAGTTCATCTGGACCAAGGCGCGCGAGGAGAAGAAGATCCGCGTGCTGCGCGAGGCCGGCTTCGACATGGACCTCGACGGCTCCGACTACTCGAGCGTCCAGTACCAGAACGCCAACAACTCGGTGCGCGTCACCGACGAGTTCATGCGGGCCTACGAGAACGACGAGGAGTTCGCCCTGCGGGCCGTGACCACCGGCGAGGTGGTCGAGACGAAGCCCGCTCGCGACATCATGCGCCAGTTCGCCCAGGCCGCCTGGGAGTGCGCCGACCCCGGCATGCAGTACGACACCACCATCAACGACTGGCACACGTCGCCGGAGTCGGGCCGCATCAACGGCTCGAACCCGTGCAGCGAGTACATGCACCTCGACAACTCGGCGTGCAACCTCGCCAGCCTCAACCTCAAGAAGTTCTACGACTACGAGGCCGGCCGGTTCGACGTCGCCTCCTACGAGCGCGCGGTCGAGGTCGTGTTCACCGCCCAGGAGATCATCGTCGGGTACTCGTCGTACCCGACGGAGAAGATCGGGCGCAACGCGATCGACTTCCGCGAGCTCGGGCTCGGCTACGCCAACCTCGGTGGGCTGCTGATGTCCATCGGGCTGCCCTACGACTCCGACGAGGGGCGGGCCTGGGCCGGTGCGCTGACGGCGCTGATGACGGGTGCGGCCTACCGCACCTCCGCGGAGCTCGCGAAGGTCCAGGGGCCGCACAACGGCTACCGCAAGAACGAGTCCGCGATGCTGCGCGTCATCGGCAAGCACCGTGCGGCCGTGGACGACATCGACCCGCGCCCGGTGCCCCGCGACCTCCTCGACGCCGCACGTGGCGCGTGGGACGCGGCCCTGGCCATCGGTGAGGACCACGGGTTCCGCAACGCGCAGGCGACCGTGCTCGCGCCGACCGGCACCATCGGGCTGATGATGGACTGCGACACCACCGGCATCGAGCCGGACCTCGGGCTCGTGAAGCTGAAGAAGCTGGTCGGTGGTGGCTCCATCGTCATCGTCAACCAGACGGTCCCGCAGGCGCTGCGGCACCTCGGCTACACCGAGGAGCAGGTCGAGGCGATCGTCGCCTACATCGACGAGAACAAGACCATCCACGGGGCTCCCGCGCTGCGCGAGGAGCACACCAAGGTCTTCCAGTGCGCGATGGGTGACGACAGCATCCACTACATGGGCCACGTCCGCATGATGGCGGCCGCGCAGCCGTTCATCTCCGGCGCGATCTCCAAGACGGTGAACCTGCCGGAGACCGCGACGGTGGAGGAGGTCGAGCAGCTCCACGTCGACGCGTGGAAGCTCGGCATCAAGGCCATCGCGATCTACCGCGACAACTGCAAGGTCGCCCAGCCGCTGTCGGTGTCCAAGAAGGACGACGCGGCGGCCGACGGGGACACCGCCGCGACCGTCGTCGAGACGGTCAACGTCCCGACCCGTCGCAAGCTGCCCAAGACGCGGCCCTCGCAGACGATCTCCTTCGGGGTGGGTGACGCCACCGGCTACCTCACCGCGGGCGAGTACCCCGGTGACGGGCTCGGCGAGATCTTCGTGAAGCTCGGCAAGCAGGGCTCGACGCTGTCGGGGCTGCTCGACGCGTTCGCGATCAGCGTCTCCATCGGGCTCCAGTACGGCGTCCCGCTCGAGACCTACGTGGCGAAGTTCATGAACATGCGCTTCGAGCCGGCCGGGATGACCGACGACGAGGAGGTCCGCTTCGCGACCTCCATCGTCGACTACGTCGCCCGGAAGCTGGCCCTCGAGTACCTGCCCTACGAGACGCGGGACCGGCTCGGCATCTACTCGGTCGCCGAGCGCACCGCGTCGCTCGACGCCGAGTACGGCACCGCACCGCAGCTCGGGACCGCCGCACCGGCGAGCGACCCGGCACCGGCCGCACCGGCCGTGGCCACCGAGCCGGAGACGCCCGCCGGCTTCGCCGGCTCGTCGGTGCCGGTCGACGCGGACGCGCCGATGTGCCTCGAGTGCGGCATCAAGATGCAGCGGGCGGGCGCCTGCCACGTCTGCGAGTCCTGCGGCGCGACGAGCGGCTGCAGCTGAGCGTCGCCGCCGCGCACCGGACGGTGAGGGAGGGGCTCCGGCCCCTCCCTCCGCCGTCCGTGACTCGACGGGCTCCGAACCCGAGGCGCGGGGCGCGCCCGACGGCCGCGCCCGACGGCCTGGAGCGGTCGCCGTCGGGACCGGTCGCGAACGGCAGCGCGGAGGGGGCTCGACGATGGCGTTCACCGAGGACGACGTCCCCGACCTGACCGGTCGCACGGTCCTCGTCACCGGGGCGAGCAGCGGGCTCGGGCTCGAGAACGCCCGCGCGCTCGCCCGCCGTGGTGCCCACGTCGTGCTGGCGACCCGCGACCCCGACCGGACGGCGACCGCGACCGCCCGCATCCAGCGGGCCGTCCCCGACGCGTCGCTCGAGCACCTGCCGCTCGACCTCGCCGACCTCGCCTCGGTCCGCGGCGCGGTCGCCGCGATGCGCGCCCAGCACGACCGGCTCGACGTGCTCATCGCGAACGCCGGCGTGATGGGCACCCCCGCACGGACGACGGTGGACGGCTTCGAGCTGCAGATGGGGGTCAACCACCTGGGGCACGCCGCACTCGTCGCCGGGCTCCTGCCGCTCCTCGCCGCGGCGCCCCGGCCGCGCGTCGTCGTCGTCACCTCCGAGATGGCCCGGGCCGGACAGGTCGACCCCGCGACGCTCGGACGGCCGGCCGTCCCGCACCGGCCGTGGCGCGCCTACGCGGCGTCCAAGCTCGCCAACCTGCTGTACACCGCGGCGCTCGCCGAGCGGCTCGCGCAGGCGGACGCCGCCGTCGTCGTGGCGTCCGCCCACCCCGGCTACGCCGCGACCGACCTGCAGACCCGTGGCCCCGCGCTCGGCGGCGGTGCGCTGGCGCGCTCGCGGGCCCGGCTGCTCGGTGCCGCCACGTCGCTGCTCGCGCAGCCGGCGGCCGCCGGCGCCCTCCCGCAGCTGCGGGCCGCGACCGACCCGACGGTCCGCCCCGGCAGCGCCTGGGGTCCGGCCCGCGGGATGCGGGGCGCACCGGTCGAGGTCACACCCCCGCCCCGCGCCCGCGACCGTGCCCTCGCCGCCGCGCTCCTCGCACGGACCGAGGAGCTGACGGGCGTCACGCACCGCACCGGCTGACCGCACCGGCGGGTCACAGCCCGAGGAGCGTCCGGGCGATGAGCAGGTAGATCACGAGGCCGGTCGCGTCGACCAGTGTCGAGATGAGCGGGGCCGACACGACCGCAGGGTCGATGCCGACCTGCCGGGCCAGCACCGGCAGCAGGCCGCCGGCGAACGACGCCCACGTGCAGATCGCGAGCAGCGTCAGGGCGACGACACCGGCGAAGTCCCATCCGAAGACGAGGCCGACGACGGGCAGGCTGATGCCGCCGAGGATGATGCCGAGCAGCAGTCCGACGGTGAGCTCTCGTCGGAGGATGCGTGGCAGGTCGGCGATGCGGACCTCGCCGAGCGCCATCGCCCGCACCACCGCCGTCGCCGCCTGCGCGCCGGAGTTCCCGCCGGTGCCGATCAGCAGCGGGATGAACACGGCGAGCGTCACGACCTGGTCGAGGGTCGCCGCGAACGCCTGCAGCACGTTGACGGTCAGCACGGCGGCGACGACGAGCAGCAGCAGCCAGGTCCCCCGGGCACGGGCGAGCAGGAGCACGCCGGCGTCGAGGTACGGGACGAGGATCGGCTCGGCACCACCGGCGCGGGCCGCGTCCTCCGTCTCCTCCTCCTCGATGATCTCCATCGCGTCGTCGACCGTCAGGACGCCGACGAGCCGGCCCTCGTGGTCCAGGACCGGCAGGGCGACGAGGTTGGCCTCCTGCATGAGCCGGGCGGCGACCTCCTGGTCCTCCTCGACGGACACCGCGTAGGTCTCGGCACGGGCGAGTCCGCCGACGGGCGTGCCCGGCTCGGCGGTGACGACGTCCGGCAGGTCGACGACGCCGACGAGCCGGCGGGTCGCGTCGACGACGGGCAGGACGAGCACCTCCCGGGGTCGCAGCTGTGCGGTCCGCACCTTCGCGATCGCGTCGCCGGCGGACATCGTGTCGGGCAGCGAGACGTACCGGGGGCTCATGGCCCGGCCGGCGGACTCCTCCGGATAGCCGAGCAGCGTGTCGGTGTAGCGCCGGGCCTGCGGCGGCAGCTGGGCCAGCAGCCGGGCCGCGACGCTCGCCGGCATCTCGTCGAGCAGCTCGGCCCGGTCGGCGGCGTCCAGGGCGAAGAACAGGTCGTGGACGCTCGCGTCCCCCAGGGCCTCGACCAGCTCCGCCTGGTGCGTGGGCGACAGCACCTCGAAGGCCTCGGAGGCGCGGTCCTTGCGCAGCAGGCGGAACACGATCGCACGCTCGGCCGGGTCGAGCCGGGCCAGCTCGTCGGCGACGGTGAGCAGGTCGCGGTCGGACACCCAGCGGTCGACGCCGTGCAGGTCGCCCGCATCGAGGAGCGCCTCGAGGTCGAGGTGCCCCGCGAGGGTGTCGGGACCGTCGTCTCGGCCGACCGTCTCGGACATGGCCGCTCCTCGCGTCGCCGGTCGTCCGACCCGCCCGTGCGGTGCCCTCACCGCAGGTCCACGACGGCGGCAGGCTAGTGGTCGGGGCCGCTCATGCGGTGGTCGGCGGTCGCGGGGTCCCGACGTGCACGAGCCCGATCACCTGCTCGTCGTCGGCCGCGCCGAGGGCCGCCCGCACCTCCGGCGTCTCGACGTACCACCCGGTCCGCCAGGCCGACCCGAAGCCGAGGGCGGTCGCCGCGAGGCAGAGGTTCTGCACCGCCGCGGCCGCGGCGGCGAGCTGCTCCCATGCGGGCACCGTCGGATGGTCCACGGTGCGGGCGAACGCGGCGATGACGCACGGGCCGCGGAGCGGCTTCGACGCCGCCCGCTCGACGAGGTCGTCGCGGTCGTCCCGTGTCCGCTGCGCGTGGGCGTAGGCCGTCGACACCGCCGCACGGTCGGCGGCGTCGAGGGGGACGAGCCGCCACGGGTGCAGCCGGCCATGGTCGGGTGCCGTGTCGGCGGCGGCGAGCAGCGCGGCGAGCGCGTCGCCGTCGGGGCCGGGGTCACCGAGGCGTGAGACCGTCCGCCGGTCGTGGAGGAGCTGCAGCCGGGGGTCCAGCGCCCGCTCCCGTGACATGGTGGCCTCCGGGTCGGGCGGGTCCGTCAGGCTCAGCGGCCGAGCAGCCGGGAGAGCCGTGCGCCGAGCGAGCGGCGCTCGCGGAGGCTGCGCGGTGGACGGGCGTCGTCACAGGTGCAGCGCTGGTCCTCGGGGACGTCGCGCAGGACCTGGTCGACGTGGGCGCCGCAGCCGGACCAGGTCGCGAGGCCGCAGGAGGGGCAGGAGACGCGGGAGCACATGCGGCGGAGGTTAGCAGCGTGTCGGGGGTCTTCCCTACGCTGGCCGCGCACCGGAGGGGCCGGTGTGCACCGCCGTGGGGCCGGTCGGACGGCTGCTCGCCGTGGCCGTGCGGGGTCGACGGACGCGAAGGGTCCGAAGGGGTCGAGGATGAGCATCAACAAGACGCGCGGGTTCCTCTACACGCTGGCGAAGGTCCTCGGGGACGTCCAGGCGGTCCGCAAGGGCCGGATCGGGCGGCGTGTGGGACGGCGGGTCGCCGGCCGGATCACCGGGCGCGGGTTGGGCGGCCTGTTCCGCTGAGCACGCCGGCGCGCCACAGCAGCAGCGTGGCGACCGCCCCCACCCCCACGAGGGCGAGGGTGAGGGGGAGGACCGTGCCGTCGTAGGCACGGTCGAACGTGGCGCCGAGCAGCCCACCGGCCCCGACGAGCACGGCGCCGTTGACGGCGCTCGCGGTGCCCGCGATCGCTCCCATCGGCTCCATGGCGCGCGCGTTCAGGTTGGGGATGAGGACGGCGTGGCTCGCGAGCAGCAGCGCGAGGACGCCGACGTAGGGGCCGAGCGCCGGACGGCCGCCGGTCACCAGCGCGAGGGTGAGGAGCAGGACGGCGCCGGTGAGGTAGCCGGCGAGCACGGTGCGCAGCATCCGGTCGAGGCCGATGCGCTCCACCAGTCGGCCGTTCACCAGCGTGACCGATCCCATCAGCAGCGCCATGCCGCCGAACAGCAGCGGGAACAGGTCGGCGCGGCCGAACACGTCCGCGTAGACGACCTCGGAGGTGGACAGGTAGCTGGCGAAGCCGCCGAACAGCACCGCCTGGGCGACCACCAGCGGGCCCGACGCCGGATGCCGCAGGACGTGTGCGGCCGTGGCCCGCAGCTCGGCCGGCACGAGCGTGCGCCGTGCGTCCGGCGTCAGCGTCTCGCCGAGCCGCGTCGTCCACACGAGCATCACGCCGGCGGCGGCGAGGTTGATCAGGACCAGCTGGTCCCACGTGAACAGGGTCAGCAGCAGCGTGCCGAGCGACGGTGCGACGACGGGGACGAGGATGAACACGGCCATGATCGTCGACACGGTCCGGGCCATCGCCGCACCCGCGTAGCCGTCGCGCACGATCGCGATGGTCAGCACGCGACCGGCCGCGGCCCCGAGCCCCCACACGACGCGGGCGACGAGCAGGAGCGTGAACGACGGGGCGAGGATCGTGAGCGCGGCACCGATGGCGTACAGGACGATGCCGGCGCGCAGCAGCACCCGGCGACCGAAGCGGTCCGACAGCGGCCCGATGATCAGCTGGCCGACCGCGAGGCCGACGAAGTAGGCGGAGATGAACCTCGAGATCAGCGTCGAGCCGGACGGCAGGTCGAAGGCGACCCGCATCTCGGGGAACGCGGGGATGAGCAGGTCGATGCCGAGGGCGGAGAGCGCCATCGTCATCGCGAGGAAGAGGATCAGCTCGCGGCCGGCCATCGGGCGGCGGGCACGACGCGGCAGGGTCGGGGTCGTGGACAGGGGGAGCGCTCCACGGGAGGGGTCGGCCCGACGCTACTCCTCCGCGAGCGCCGCGAGGAACGCGGCGCCGTACCGCTCGAGCTTCACCCGGCCGATCCCGGGGATGGCCAGCAGCCCCGCCTCGTCACGGGGGACGTCCCGGGCGATCGCGGCGAGCGCCGCGTCGTCGAGGACGACGTAGGCGGGGACGCCCTGCTCGTGCGCGAGGGTCCGTCGCAGCTCCCGGAGCCGCTCGAAGCGTGCCCGCTGCGGACCGTCGAGCGCATCCGCGGGGCGTCCCGCTCCGCCACGCCCGCGGGTCCGTGCCGAGGCCGTCCCGCCCGCACCGATCCGACGTCGCCCGACGTGCAGCGTGCCGTCGCCGCGCAGCAGGGCCCCGCTGCGGTCGGTCAGCCGCAGCCCGTCGTGCTCGGTCGTCGCGAGCTCGCCGCGTGCGACCAGCTGCCGCAGCACCGCCTTCCACGTCGCCTCGTCGACGTCCGTCCCGATCCCGAACGTCGACACCTCGTGGTGCCCGTTCCGGCGGATCCGGGCGTCGTCGCGGCCGAGCAGCACGGCGATGACGTACCCGGCGCCGAAGCGCTCGCCGGTCCGGTAGACGCACGACAGCGCCATCCGGGCGGCCTCGGTCATGTCGACGGTGTCCTGCGGCTCGAGACAGTTGTCGCAGTTCCCGCAGTCCGCCCCCGGGTCGTCGTCGAAGTGGGCGAGCAGCACCCGCCGGCGGCAGCCGGTCGCCTCGCAGTAGCCCAGCAGCGCCTCGAGCCGGCGCACGTCCTGGCGCCGATGCTCCTCGTCCGCGTCGGACCCGTCGATGAAGCGGCGCTGCTGGACGACGTCGGCGAGGCCGTACCGCATCCAGGCCTCGCTCGGCAGCCCGTCGCGGCCCGCCCGCCCGGTCTCCTGGTAGTAGGCCTCGAGGCTGCGGGGCAGGGACAGGTGCGCGACGAAGCGCACGTCCGGCTTGTCGATGCCCATCCCGAACGCGACCGTCGCCACCATGACGATGCCGTCCTCACGGCGGAACCGCTGCTGGTTCGCGTCCCGCTCCGCCGCGTCCATCCCGGCGTGGTAGGGGAGCGCGGTCACCCCCTGGGCCGCCAGCCACGCCGCGACGTCGTCGACCATCCGTCGGGACAGGCAGTACACGATGCCCGCCGCGCCGGCGTGCCGCTCCTGGACGAACCGCAGCAGCTGGGGACGTGCGGAACCGTCGTCGAGGCCGACGAGGTAGCGGATGTTGGGACGGTCGAAGCCGGTGACGACGTGGGCGGCGTCGCTGCGCAGCAGCCGGTCGGCGATCTCGTCGCGGGTGCGCCGGTCGGCCGTCGCCGTCAGCGCCATGCGGGGCACCCAGGGGAACCGCTCCCGCAGGAACGACAGCTGCAGGTACTCGGGCCGGAAGTCGTGCCCCCACTGGGACACGCAGTGCGCCTCGTCGATGGCGAACAGCGCCGGCTCGAACTCGTCGAGCAGGGCCCGGAACCGGTCGGTGACGAGCCGTTCGGGGGCGACGTAGAGCAGGTCCAGCGTGCCGGCGACGAGCTCGTCCTCCACGGCGCGGGCCCCCTCGGGTGACAGCGACGAGTTGAGGGCGGCCGCGCGCACCCCACGGGCCCGCAGGTCCTCGACCTGGTCGCGCATCAGCGCGATCAGTGGCGAGACGACGATGGCCGTGCCCGGTCGGGCGACCGCGGGGACCTGGTAGCAGAGCGACTTGCCGCTGCCCGTCGGCATGACCACCAGCACGTCACGGTCGTCCATGACGTGCCCGACGACCTCGTCCTGGCTCGGACGGAACGCGGGGAAGCCGAACACGTCCGCGAGGACCTCGGTCGCACGGGCGAGGGTCACGCGGACGATCCGTCGTCGGTGCGATGACGACGAGCGCGGGCGGCGGCGTTCCGCTGACGGGGCCCCTCGGCGAGCCGGCCGACGCCGCGCCACAGGGGGGTGGCGACGTGCCGGAGGACGACGAAGCCCCGGTACCAGCGGGGCACGGTCACCTCGGTCCGACGCTTGCGCACGGCACGCACGAGCGCGTCGGCGACCACCTCCGGACCGACGACGAGCCGGGCGAGCGGGGTCCCGTCGGCCCACTCCTGCGGGAACCCCTCCGTGTGCACGAACCCCGGGTTGCACTGCGTCACCGTCACGCCACGTCCCCGCCAGGCGACCTCGAGCGCCTCGCTGAGCCCGACCATGCCGAACTTCGACGCGACGTACGCGGCGGGGCCGAGCCCCAGCTTGCCCGCGACGGACGCGACGTTCACGACCTGCGACGGTGCGGACGCGGTGAGCAGCGGTGCGAACGCGGCGCAGCAGCGCAGCGTGCCCGCCAGGTTGACGTCGAGGACGGCGAGCGCGGTGTCGAGATCGTCCCGCCCCTCGAGGGACCCGCCACCGACGCCGGCGTTGCAGACGAGCAGATGGCAGGCGCCGAGGTCGGACGTCACCCGCGCGGCGAGCGCATCGACCGACGCCGTGTCGGTCACGTCGACCGGCAGCGGGACGACCCGCCCGGCCGCCGCGGTGTCCTCGACCTCCGCGGCCAGGCGCCCCAGCCGGGTCGTGCGACGCGCCGCCGCCACGACCGTCCAGCCGTCAGCGGCCAGGCGGCGGACGACCGCCTCGCCGATCCCGCTCGAGGCCCCGGTGACGACGGCGACCCGCGGGTCCCCCGTCGCCGTCCCCTCCCGCTGCGGCATGCACCCTCCCGTTCCGGCCGGACGGACGGTCACGGAAGGACCGTCGGCATGGCACCCTAGGGCGCCGGTGCGATCCCGTTCCGTCGCCCGCGAGACGCGCCGTCGGAGCCCCGACGGTCACCGAACGGAGCTCCCATGCGCCCCCGCCTCCTGCTCGCCGCCGCCGTGGTCGCCGTGGTCGCCGTCGCCGGCGTGCTGTGGTTCCTCAACCGCGACACCCCCGACGCGGTCGATCTCGACCGCGCCCTCGCGGACGCGACGGCGTCGGAGGACGCCGCGGCGGCCGACGCCCCCGTCGCGACCGACGACCCGGAGGAGGAGGCGGACGACGCGCTGACCGACGCGACCGGGACGTGGCGCGTCGACCCCGACTTCGTGCCGTTCGACCCCGAGACCGGCTCCGGCAGCTGGGTCGGCTACCGCATCGACGAGGAGCTCTCCGGCATCGGCGCCTACACGGCGGTCGGACGCTCCCCCCGCGTCGAGGGGCGCATCGTCATCGACGGGGCACGGGTCGTCGAGGCGGAGATCACGGCGGACCTGCAGGGGCTCGTCAGCGACAACGCGAACCGTGACGGCCGCATCCGGCCGCTGTTCGCCGACCGTCCCGTCACCTTCACCCTCGCCGACCCGGTCGACTTCGGCAGCATCCCCTCGGACGGGCAGCGGGTCATCGTCACCGCCGACGGCGAGCTCGCCATCGGGGACGTCACGCGTCCCGTCACCGTCGAGCTGTCCGCCGACGTCGCCGGCCGACGCATCGTCGTCACCGGCTCCACCCTCGTGGTCCTCGCGGACTTCGACGTCGCCGTACCCAGCGCCCCGGTCGTCCTCAGCGTGTCGGACGAGGCCACCGTCGAGCTCCAGCTGTACCTCGCCCGCGACTGACCCGTGCCCGGCGAGCTGACCGCACTGCGGGCGCTGCGGACGACGCTCGACGCGCCCGGCTTCCTCGCCGCCGTCGTCCTGCTGACCGGCGCGCTCGTGCTCGTCGTGCGGGCCCTGCGACGCCGACGGGGGCGTGGCGGTCCGCTCGCGGCCACGCTGCTGCTGCTCGTCGCCGCGTCGGTCGCGGTGGCGGGCGTCGCCGAGCTCACCCTGTTCGGGCCGGCCGGCCTCGGGGCCGGACCCCGCGTCGAGCTCGACCCGTGGGTCGGCGCGCGGGGCTGGTCGGGGATCGCGTGGCGGCCGGTCGTCGACAACGTCACGCTGTTCGTCCCCCTCGGGGCGATCCTCGCCGCGCTGTGGTGCCGCCGCTCGTGGCTGACGGTGCTCGCCGTCGCCGTCGCCACCTCGGTCGGTGTCGAGCTGTTCCAGTGGGGCTTCCCGACGGGACGGATCGCGAACACGGCCGACGTCATCGCCAACGGGGCGGGCGCGCTCCTCGGCATCGTGCTCGCCCGCACGTCGGGGGTGTGCCGCCGCTGAGCCCGGCGCCGAGCCCGGCGGTCATCCGGCGGTCAGCGGCGGTCAGCGGCGGTGCAGCACCACCGCGGTGCCCGCCGGCACCGTCCCGTCGAACGGGCCGCCCTCCCGCGCGCCCGCCCCGGCCGTGTCGATCGCGACGTCCCAGCCCGACGTCCACGGTCCGGTGAGCGTCACGTCCCGGTCCGCCATCTCCGCCAGCGTCACCGACGTCGCGCCGGCGAGCTCACGGCGCACGGCCAGCAGCCCGGACGGCACGCCGTCGTCCGCACCGAGGACCGTCTGCGTGCCACCGACGAGCTCGGCCCGTGCACGTCGCAGCCGCAGGATCCGGCGGTAGAGGCTGGCGGTCGACGCCGGGTCCGCCTGCTGCCGGGCCACCGACCGTGCGCGCGCGTCGGGCGGCAGCGGCAGCCACGGGTCGGCCGGCCAGCCCGCGCCCGGCTCGTCGGTCCACGGCACCGGCGCCCGACAGCCGTCGCGGCCGCCGGGGTCGACCACCTTCTCGGGCGGCACCTCGGCGTCCTCGAGGCCGAGCTCGTCCCCCTGGTACAGGCAGGGGACGCCGCGCAGCGTCAGCTGCACCGTCGCCGCGACACGGGCGCGTGCCACGCCGCCGACGCGGGTCGCCAGGCGCGGCCGGTCGTGGTTCCCCAGCGCCCACGACGGCCAGCCGCCGACCGGGGCGAACGCCGCATCGACGGCGCGGATGCGGCGCGCCCATTCGGCGGCGTCCCAGGGCGCCTCGAGCAGGTGGAAGACGAACGACAGGTGCTGGAGGTCGTCGCCGACGTGCGCGGCGAGGGTCTCGGGACGCTCGTTGTACGACTCGCCGACGACGAGCGCGCCGTGCTCGTCGAGCACGCCACGGATCGCCCGCAGATGGTCGAGCGCGCTCGGGTGATGGTGGTGGTCGCCGCGGCCGTCGTAGTGGTCGAGACCGGGCGGGTCGTCGGGGTAGTCGCGGTCCTGTCCGATGAGGTGCACCGCGTCGGCGCGGAACCCGCGCACCCCACGGGCGAGCCAGAACCGGAGCACGTCCAGCTGTGCGGCACGCAGCCCCGGGTCGTCCCAGTTCACGTCGGGCTGCTGGGGGAGGAAGTGGTGCAGGTAGTACTGCCCGGTGCGGTCGTCGAACGTCCACGCCGGCGCGTCGGCGAAGTGCCGCACCCAGTTGTTCGGCGGTCCACCGTCGGGTGCGGGGTCGCGCCAGACGTACCAGCCGCGGTGGGGGTCGTCGCGCGAGCTGCGCGACGCCACGAACCACGGGTGCTGGTCGGAGGTGTGGTTGGGCACGAAGTCGAGCCACACCTCGAGCCCGCGGTCCCGGGCGGCCGCGACGAACGCGTCGAAGTCGGCGAGGGTGCCGAAGGTCGGGTCGATGTCGCAGTGGTCGGCGACGTCGTACCCGAAGTCCGCCATCGGCGAGCGGTACAGCGGTGAGGACCAGACGGCGTCGACCCCGAGCCACGCCAGGTGGTCGAGCCCGTCGCGCATGCCGCGCAGGTCCCCGACACCGTCACCGTCCCCGTCGCGGAACGAGCGCGGGTAGACCTGGTAGATCACGCCGGGGAACGGTGGGGTGTCGGCCGCCGCGCGGGCGGTCGCTGCGGGGTGGTCGTCGGTGGTGGTCATCGGGCGGGCTCCACGAGCTCGAAGCGGATGCCGGCGGCCTCGAGGCGCCGGCGGTAGGGGACGCCCAGTCCGACCGCAGGGGTGACGACCCCCGTCACGTCGGGCCGCTCGTCCCCGGCGAGGGTCAGTGCCGCCTCGGCCAGCATGCGGGACGTCTCGCCGTACCCGGGGTCACGTCCCCGTACCCGGGCGACGACGTGGCGTGGGGCCGAGCCGTCGGCGGGCGCGGCCCTGCCGACCAGCAGCACCGTGAACCGGCCCGCGGCCCGCGCCGCCGCGTCGGGGCCGTCCCCCGGGGCGGGGAGCAGGCCCTCGAGGAGGCGGCGCCCCGGTGGTGTGCGCGCCGCCAGCGCCCCCACCCCCAGCGCCGCCCCGCCGAGCGCCAGCGTCGTCGTGCGCCGGACGTGGGCGAAGTGGCCGTACCGGAACCGTCGACCGTGCCCGGGCAGCCGGCGGGCGGAACGCAGCACGATGAGTGGGTCGACCGTCGGCAGGGGGACGCCCCAGCCGCCGAGCCGGTCGGGGCGGTGCAGGCCGAGGGGCAGCCGCTCGACCGTGCGTGCCGGGTCCGACGCCGCCCGGTCCGGCCCGGCGGTCGGCACGCCGGTCGCGAGCGCGTCGAGCGCGGTCCGGGCCGTCCCCCCGCTCGGACGTCCACGCGCCCGGACGTAGCCGCGCAGCTCGACGTCGGCGTCGTCCGGCAGCGCCTCCACGGCGAACTGCGCCCCGAGGTCGTGGGGCACCGCGTCGAAGCCGCAGCACACCACGAGGGTCGCGCCCGTCCGGCGCGCCGACGCCTCGACGTCCCGCTCGAGGGCCCGCACGTGCTCCTCCTCGCCGGAGATGTCCGCGTAGTGCGTGCCGTGCTCGGCGCAGGCGAGGGCGACGTCGCGACCGAGCCGCGCGTAGGGGCCCACCGTCGTCGCGAGCACCCGCGTCCGGGCCGCCAGCGCGGCGAGGGAGCGCGGATCGGTGACGTCGGCACGGATGCGTGTCGGGTCGGAGCGCAGCGGGGCGGCGACGCGCTCCAGCGCGGCCGCGTCCCGGCCGGCGACCCCCCAGCGCAGGCGTGTGCCGGCGAGGCGCCGGTCGAGCTCGGTGGCGACGAGCCCGCCGGTGAAGCCCGTCGCGCCGAGCAGGACGATGTCCAGCTCCCGCCCGGGACCGTCCGCTGCGACCATGCACCCTCCGTGCTGTTCCGCGCGGACGCTAGTGTCCACCGGCGCGGGTCCGGTGCGAGGGAGGACGTCCATGGCGGAGGAGTCTGCGGCCAGCGGTTCGATCAACCTCGCCTTCGGGACGGTCGCCGCGGCGAACATGGTCGTCGCGACGGCCACCGACGGGGAGTACGGCCCGGCGACGGTCCGGCCGTTCGCCGACCTGACGCTGCATCCGTTCGCCCATGCCCTCCACTACGGCTCGACCTGCTTCGAGGGGCTGAAGGCCCACCGGGGGGTCGACGGGGTGGTCCGCATCTTCCGACCCGACCGGCACGTCGCCCGGATGCGCCGCACCGCCGACCTCGTCCAGCTGCCCGTCCCGCCCGCCGACCTGCTCGACGCGATGATCGTCGACGCGGTGGCCGCGAACCTCACGGAGGTGCCGGAGCCGCCCGGGGCGCTCTACCTGCGGCCGATGCTGCTCGGCACCGACCCGAACATCGGGGCGGCCGCGAGCCCGTCGACCTCCGCGCTGCTCGCCGTCGTGGCGAGCCCCGTCGGGGACTACTTCGCCGGAGGCGTCCGACCGCTGTCCCTGCTCGTGGAGACGGAGGTGCCCCGCACCACCCCGCAGTTCGGTGAGGCGAAGGCCGGCGCGAACTACCTCATGGCGCTGGGTATCACCCGGCGGGCGCGGGCCGAGCACGGCTGCGACCAGGTGCTGTTCGCGCCGGGCGGTTCGGTGCAGGAGACGGGTGCGGCGAACTTCCTGCTGCTCGACGACGGGCGGGTCGTCACCCGCGCCCTCGACGCGACGTTCCTCCACGGGGTGACCCGCGACTCGGTCCTCACGATGGCGCGTGACCGTGGCATGACCGTCGAGGAGCGTGACGTCGACGTGGACGAGCTCCTCGCCTGGCAGGGTGAGGCCGCGCTCGCCGGGACCGCCGCCGTCCTCTCCGGCGTCGGGACGCTCGTGCACCGGGGGGTGCCCCACCGGGTCGGGGACGGGCAGGTGGGTCCGACGACGCTCGCCCTCCGGGAGGGCCTGGCCGACGTCCAGCGGGGTCGCACCGAGGACGTCCACGGCTGGACCCGCGTCGTCACGGGCTGAGCGGTCCCGCGGTGCACGTCGACCTCGAGGACCTCGACCCGTCCGCGGTCTACCACCTGCTGACGCAGGCGGTCGTGCCACGTCCGATCGCCTGGGTCGTGACCGACAACGGCACCGGCGACGGCACCGGTGCGGGTGCGACCGGCGCGTCGTCGCGCTGGAACGTCGCGCCGTACTCGTTCTTCAACGCCGTCGCGTCGGAGCCGCCGACGGTGGCGTTCTCCGTCGGCCGCTCCCCACGTCCCGAGCCCGAGGGCGGTGCGGTGAAGGACACGCTCGCGAACCTCCAGCAGCGGGGCCGGCACACCGTCGCCCTCGCCCACCACGGTCAGCTCGAGGAGGTGGAGGCGACGGCGGCGCCGCTCCCGCCGGGCCGCGGTGAGCTCGAGCACGCCGGGCTCGATGCGGTCGACTGGGGCTGGGACGTGCCGCGACCCTCGGGGGTCCGGATCGCGCTCGGCTGCGACCTCGACCGCGTCGTCCCCGTGGGCGACGGGCCGCAGCGGCTCGTGCTGGCGCGCGTCCGGCTCGTCTGGGTCGACGACGCCGCCGTCGAGGAGGACGCGAAGGGCCGGCCCCGCCTCGACCCGCGGCGGCTCGACCCGCTCGCCCGGCTCGGGGCCGGCGTCTACGGCCGGCTCGGTGCGGTCGACCGGCCGCAGCGTCCGGCGCATCGGGCGCCCTGAGCGGCGCAGGGACCGTCGCGGTCAGACCGCGCGCCGCTGCCCGTCCACCTCCAGCGTCGCCCGGCGCGCGACCGTGTCGAACCGCAGCGTCACCGTGCTGCCCTCGCGGCCCCGCCAGCCCGTGCGGAGGACGCCGGGCTCGGCGGGGTCGGTGGGGGCGAGCCACCACTCGCCGTCGAACGCCGGGTGGGTCCGCCGCAGCTCGACGAGCGCGAGCAGCCGGACGACCGCAGGGTCCGCGAGGGCGGCGGTGACCTCGTCGGGCGCGTAGTGGTGGCGGTTGACGTCCCGGCCGACGCCCGTCCGGTCGAGCAGCGCCGCGTCGTTGCGGCCCATCAGCAGGCCGACGTAGTACAGCTGCGGTGTCCCCGGCAGCACCAGCTGCAGCGCGCGGGCCGCGAGCATCGCGTCGACGTCACCACCGAGCGCATCGAGGAACGTCGTGTTGACCTGGTAGAGGTCGACGTTCGAGGCGGCCGCACCGGTCGCCCGCCGGCTCACCCCGCCCGTGGCCGTGTGGAGGCGTTCGACGAGCGCGTCGATGCGTTCGGGTGGGAGCAGGCCGGGACCCGGATGCTCCGCGTCACCGTGTCCGGCGTTCGCGCCGACGTCGATGACCCCGATGCCGTCGTGCGTGTCGAGCACGGTGACGACGTTGTGCGGTCGGACCGTCAGCCAGTGGTGCAGCGGCGCCGTGTCGCCGGTGTGCAGCGCGTCGAGGACGAGCGGGGGCAGGGCGAAGTCGTAGGTCAGGTCGGAGGTCGTCGCCAGCTCGAGCGTCAGCCGCCAGTGGGCGTGGACCTCCACGAGCACGCGCAGGCCGAGGGCGCGGGCGCGCGCGGTCAGGTCCGCGAGGAACACCCGCGTCTCGGCGGTCATGAACGACGAGGTCCCCGGCGTCTTCACCGCGTAGCCGGCCGCGTCGAGCCGGACCGTGGTCACCCCGTGCTCGGCGAAGCGCGCGAGCAGCTCGTCGAGGTACGCGCCCGTCGCCGGGTCGTGGACGTCGAGGTCGACCTGCTCGTCCGTGAACGTCGTCCACACGATGCGGCGGGTCCCGTCGGCGAGGGTCACCGGCGTCAGCGGCAGTCCGGGTCGCGGCCGGTAGATCCGTCCGAGGTCCGCCTCCGTCGCGCCGCCGGGGAACACGCGGTCGAGGGTGAGGAACATCCCCGCGTGGGGGGACGCCGCACCCTCGGCGAGGAACGACCGGAACTCGGGGGAGCGGGTCGACACGTGGTTGACGATCAGGTCGACGGTCAGCTCCCGTCCCGCCCCGATGGCCCGGACGTCGGCCCAGTCGCCCAGCCGCGGGTCGACCGTCCGATGGTCGTCGGGGTCGAAGCCCGCGTCGGCACCGTCCGACGGGTCGAAGAACGGCAGGACGTGGACGCCACTGAACAGGTGCAGGGGTCCGTCGAGGAGTCGGCCCAGCCCCGGCAGGTCCCCGGCCAGCCGGTCGGCGTAGGTGAGCAGCTCGACCCGGTGTCCCATCCGACGTCCCCCGACGGTCCCGTACGGCCCTCCGGCGGCGTCCCGGCGGCGTGTGGCGTCCAGCGTACGAGCCGGTCGGTGTGGGGGGAGCGTTAGGCTCCCGCGCGGACGCGGTCGGGGAGGGCGCGACGTGGTGGGGCGTCGGCGGCACGGCATCCCGGGGACGCGTGCGGCGCGACGCGCCGGGCTCGGCCTGCTGCTGGTCGCCGCCGCGACGCTGCTGCTCCTCCCGACCGCCCGTGGGGTCGACGTGACCCGCACCATGGCCGGCCCGGACAGCACGCTCCCTGTCGACGTCTACGTCCCGGAGTCCGCCGGAGCGGCCGCCGCGCCCGGCGTCGTCGTCGCGCACGGCTTCGCCGGCTCGTCGACGCTCATGCGGACCTGGTCGCTCGCGCTCGCGCACGCCGGCTTCGTCGTCGTCACCCCTGACCTGCCGGGACACGGCGCGAACCCGACGCCGCTGGACGAGGGGGGCACCGTCCTCGCCGACGCCGTCATGACCGCGGTCGGCCATCTGCTCGGCGTCCCCGAGGCCGACGTCGACCGCATCGCGCTGCTCGGACATTCGATGGGTTCGGGGGCCGTCCTCGACGCCGGTGCCGCACGGCCGGACCTCATCCGGTCCGTCGTCGCCGTGTCACCCACCGACGGGACGGTCGACGCGACGGCACCCCGCGACCTGCTCCTCCTCGCCGGGGAGAACGAGGGCCGGTTCGTCGCCAACGCGCGCTCCCTGCTGGAGCGGGCCGGTGGTGCGGGCGGGACCGCCGGTGACGGGGACGCCCGTGCGCTGCAGATCGTCCCGTTCGTCGAGCACGTCTCGATCCTGTTCGCCCGACCCGCGCACGACGCGTCCGTGACGTGGCTCGCCGCCGCGCTCGACCACGTCCCGACCGGGACGGCCCCGACCGGACCGCTGCTCGGCTGGGTCCTGCTCGCGGCCGGCCTGCTCGCGCTGTGGCAGGCCGTCGTCGCCGAGGCGGCCACGCCCGCGGGTGCGCCGACCGTGCGGCGGGCCGCCTGGCTGGCGCTGCCCGTCGGTGGGGTGGCGGCGACCGCATCGCTGGTGATCATCACGCGGTCGGTCGACGTCACCGGGCTCACCGGGCTCCTCGTCGCCGGCGAGGTCGGCCTCTGGTTCCTGATGGCCGGGACCATCTGGCTGCGGTTCGGGGTGCGGCCGGTGCGCCCCGAGGCGCGCGACGTCGGCTGGGCCGCCCTCACGGCCCTGCTGCTCGTCGCCGTCGCCGCGTCGACGACGACCGCGTGGTCGCCCGGATGGCTCACCGGCGTGCGGGCCACCGCCGCCGTCGTGCTGACGCTGCTCCTGCTGCCCTTCTCGGTCGCCGCCGCCGCGATGCTCCACGGGCGCCGCGGACGCCGCACCGTCGGGGCCTGGCTCGTCGTGTCCGTCGCCGTCGTCGTGACGCTGGGGGCCGCCGCCGTGGTCGTCCCCGGCATCGGGTTCCTCTTCCTCATCCTGCCGCTGCTCCCCGCCGTCCTGGGCGTCACCGTCGTCGCGGGCGCGGGCGTGGACCGCCCCTGGGCGACGGGGGCGGCATCCGCGGCCTTCCTCGGCTGGCTGCTCGCCCTGCTGTTCCCCATCGCCTGAGCCCTCCGCCCGTGCCGGGCGGACCGACACGGAGGACGACCGATGCCTGACGCACCGAGCGGAGGGGACGGTGCCGCGACCGCGAGCACGCACGTCCCTGCGCGCGTCCCGGGGGCGGTCGCGCTGGTGACGGGTGGCGGGTCGGGGATCGGCGCCGCCCTCGTCTCCGAGCTCGTCGCCCGTGGGGCGGCGGCGGTCGTCGTCGCCGACCTCGACGGTGCTGCGGCGCGGACGGTCGCCGAGGCGGCCGCACCGGCGGACGCGTCGACGGTCGTCGAGGCCGTCACGCTCGACGTCGCCGACGGGGACGCGCTGCGCGGTGCCGTCGCGGACGTGGAGGACACCTTCGGCCGGCTCGACCTCGTCTGCTCCAACGCCGGGCTCGGCACGGGGGCCGGCGTCGACGCGCCGACCGCCGTCTGGCAGCGCGCCTGGGACGTCAACCTGATGGCGCACGTGCACGCCGCCGACGCCGCACTGCCCGGGATGCTGCGACGCGGGCACGGCGCGTTCCTCCACACCTGCTCCGCCGCCGGCCTGCTCACCGTCGCCGGCGACGCCCCCTACGCCGTGACGAAGCATGCGGCCGTCGCGCTCGCCGAGTGGCTGTCGCTCACCTACGGCGACCGCGGCATCCGCGTCACCGCCCTGTGCCCGCTCGGTGTCGAGACGCCGATGCTCGCCGACGACGAGCCGCTCGCGGCCCGCTTCGTCCGGGGCACCGGTCGGATCCTCGCGCCGGACGTGGTCGCGCGGGCGGCGCTCGACGCGCTCGAGGCCGGCGAGATGCTCGCGCTGCCCCATCCGGAGGTCGCCGCGCTCGAGCAGGCCCGTGCGGCCGACCGCGCGACCTGGCTGGCACGGCTCCGCGCCGCCGTCGCCGCCCTCGGGGGGTGACGGCCCGTAGCATCCGGGAGGTGCGGCGGAGCCGCCGACGGCTGACACGAGGAGTGGACCGATGAGCGAGCACGACGAGACGACGATGCCGATGCGGCGGCTCGGACCGAGCGGCCTGCAGGTCAGCCTGCTGAGCTTCGGGTCGTGGGTGACGTTCAAGGACCAGATGGACGTCGGCGCGGCGGCCGAGAGCATGGCGGTCGCGCGGGAGGCCGGCGTCAACTTCTTCGACAACGCCGAGGTCTACGCCGGCGGTGAGTCGGAGCGGGTGATGGGTGAGGCGCTCGCGCGGCTCGGCTGGGCCCGGCACGAGTACGTGGTCACGTCGAAGTTCTTCTGGGGTATCCACGACGGGCCGAACACGCGCTTCACGCTCAACCGCAAGTACCTCCTCGAGGCCATCCCGGCGTCGCTCGAGCGCATCGGGCTGGAGCACCTCGACGTCATCTACGCCCACCGCCCCGACCCCGACACGCCGATCGGGGAGACGGTCCGTGCCTTCTCCGACGCGATCGACCGCGGCTGGGCGCACTACTGGGGCACGTCGGAGTGGTCGGCCGACGAGATCCGCGCCGCGCTCGCCGAGGCGGAGCGGCATCACCTCCACGCGCCGATCACCGAGCAGCCGCAGTACCACCTGCTGCACCGGACCCGCGTCGAGCTCGAGTACCGGCGGCTCATCGCCGACACCGGCTACGGGACGACGACGTGGTCGCCGCTCGCCGGCGGGCTGCTCACCGGCAAGTACCTCGACGGCGTGCCCGAGCAGAGCCGTGCGAAGCAGGGGGACTTCTTCGCCCAGCAGCTGACCAGCGGCGTGCACGACGACAAGGTGCGGGCGCTGATGACCATCGCGGCCGAGCTCGACGTGACCGTCGCCCAGCTCGCCATCGCGTGGTGCGCGGCCAACCCGCAGGTCTCGACGGTCATCACCGGCGCATCACGGCCCGAGCAGGTCGCCGAGAACATGGGGGCGCTGGCCGCGCTCGCCCGGCTCGACGACGACGTCATGGGCCGCATCGACGCCATCGTCGGCGGGCCGACGCGCTGGTACTGAGCCGTTCCGGCGCGGTCGGCCCGGCGGGCACGCGTCAGCGGCGCGTGCCGAACAGGCCGTTGACGAGCCATCCGACGACGGACACGACGACGGCGGCGAGCAGCGTGGCACCGAACCCGTCGCTGGTGAGCCCGAGGTCGAACCGTTCGGACACGGCGAACGCGATCGACAGCGTGACCGCGTTCACGATCAGCAGGAACAGGCCCAGGGTCAGCACGACCAGCGGCAGCGACAGCAGCGCCAGCAGCGGTCGGACCGTCGCGTTGAGCAGCCCGACGATCAGGGCGATGATCGCCAGCGACAGCACCGAGCGGTCCGTGTCGAACGTGATGCCGTCGATGAGCTCGGCCGCGACCCACAGGCCGACGGCGGTCGCGAGCACCCGACCGACGAGCTTCATACGGCGCCCGCCCCGGCCGGCGCGTCACCGGTGATCCCCGGCCAGGTCGCGACGAGGCCCGCGGCCGTGCGGCGGCACAGCTCCACCACGTGGGCGTAGTCGGCGTCGTCACCGCCGTAGGGGTCGGGGACCTCGAGCGCCGCGGGTGCCGCGTCGGCGGCCACGTGCGGGTCGAAGGTGCGGAACAGGACCACGGGCGTGTCGACGCCGGCGGTCCGGGCGAGTCGTGTGACCGCGTCGAGGTTGCTGCGGTCCATCACCACGACGAGGTCCGCCCAGGCGAGCAGGTCGGCGTCGACCTGCTGCGCAGTGCCGTCCACGGTCAGCCCGGCGGCCGTCGCGGCGGCCCGCATCGGAGGGTGGGGCGGCTGCCCGACGTGCCAGTCGCCGGTGCCGGCCGACGCGACCTCGAGGTGGACGCCGGCGGCCTCGGCGGCCTCGGTGAGCGCGGCCTCCGCGGTGGGGGAGCGGCAGATGTTGCCGAGGCAGACGGTCAGGACCCGTGCCGGCCCGGTCGTGGTGCTCATCGGCGGTCGCTCATGCGGTCACCAGGTCGGCCGGCAGGTGCGCGACGTCGCTGAAACCCTGCAGGCTGAAGATGTGCCCGCCCGCGATGCGGGTCGAGCGCAGCCGGGTCACCGACGCGTGGTCGGAGGCGAACCGTTCCCACTCCCACGGCTCCGGGTCGAGGCCGAGCAGGTGGCCGAGCACGACCGAGTTGGTCCCCGCGTGGGCGACCATCGTCACCTCGGGGACGTCGTCGGGCACGGCCCACAGTCCGTCGTCACCGCGGACGATGCCGAGCCCCTCGAGCTCCGCGGTCAGCCCGATCGTCACCCGCGCGTGGAAGTCGCGGAAGCTCTCGCCACCCGGCATGCCCTCCCACCACAGGTCCCGCGGACGGTCCCGCGCCTCACGGAGGGCGCGGTTCACGTCGTCGGCGGGGGTGCCCTCCCAGTGCTCCGGCATGCGGATCTCGTGCAGCCACGAGCGGTCCTCGGTGGGGACGTCACGGCGACGCTCGCGGACGGGACGGGCCGTCTCCTGGGCGCGTCGGGCGGTCGACACGAGCAGCAGGTCGGAGCGTTCGCTCACCATCCGTTCCGCCAGCAGGTCGGCCTGCCGCGTGCCGAGCGCCGTGAGACCCGGATCGACGCTGGAGACGTCGTCGGTGTCCCACTGCGGCTGCGCGTGACGGAGGAGGAGGATGTCCATGCGGCCTACGCTACCGCTCCGAACGGCCCGTCCCGGAGGTGTCCGCCGTGGCCCGCGAGCGCACCTGGGACCCTGACGTCCCCGCCCCCGACTGGTTCGCCCGTGCGGTCGGCACGGTGCCGGAGACGTCGGACGTCACCGTCGCCGGAGCACGTGTGCGCCTGCTCGCCTGGGGGCGCAGGTCCGACCCCACCCTCGTGCTCGTCCATGGCGGCGCGGCGCACGCCCACTGGTGGTCACCGCTGGCGCCGCTGCTCGCCGACCGGTTCCGGGTCGTCGCCCTCGACCTGACGGGGCACGGCGACTCGGACCGCCGTGACGTGTACGCCGTGACGACCTGGGCGGACGAGGTGCTCGCGGCGGCGGAGGCGCTCGGTGGTCGGGGGCGGCCGGTCGTCGTGGGGCACTCGATGGGCGGGTTCGTCACGATCGCGACGGCCGCGCTGCACGGCGAGCGCCTCGAGGGGGCGGTCGTCATCGACTCGCCGGTGACCCGCCCCGACCCGGAGACGACCGAGGGGGTGTCGGGCGCGATGTTCCGGGCCCCGAAGACGTACCCGGACGTCGCCGAGGGGGTCCGCCACTTCCACCTGGTCCCGCCGCAGCCGTGCGCCAACGGGTGGCTCGTCGGGCACGTCGCCGCACACTCGCTGCGTCCGGTGGACGGTGGGGTCGCCTGGAAGTTCGACCCCGGGGTGTTCACCCGTCGTTCCGGTCCGGACCAGCCCAGCGACTACGGACCGCTGCTCGCGCGTGCCGCTTGCAGGTTCGCCGTCATCAACGGGTCGGACTCGACGGTGGTGAGCCCCGACACCCGCACCTACATGGCCGAGCTGCTCGCGGACTCGCCCGCGGCCGTCGCGGGGGTGCCGTTCGTGGAGGTGCCGGAGGCGCAGCACCACGTCCTGCTGGACCAGCCGGTGGCGCTGGTCACCGCGCTGCGGGCGGTGCTGGCCGCGTGGGACCCGGTCGGGCGCCCGCCCGTCCCCGTCCCTCCGCCCGCCGGGACCGTCGGGCAGGGGCGGGACGGCACGGCCTGAGCGGCCGGAGCTGCGCTGGTCGGACGGTTCAGAGCCGTCGCAGCCGCACGTGCTCGACCTCGTGGTCGGGGCCCTTGTGGAGGATCAGGTCGGCGCGCGAGCGGGTCGGTGCGACGTTCGCGACGAGGTTCGGCCCGTTGATCTCGTCCCAGATGCGATCGGCCGTGCGGTCCGCCTCCGCGTCGTCGAGCCCCGCGTAGCGGTGGAAGTAGGAGCGCGGGTCGGTGAACGCGGTGTCACGCAGCGTGCGGAAGCGCTCGCGGTACCAGCGGCGGACGTCGACCTCGTCGGCGTCGAGGTAGAGGGAGAAGTCGAAGTAGTCGGAGACGAACACGGCGTCCCCGTCCGCGGTCGTGCCCGTCTGCAGCACGTTCAGCCCCTCGATGATGAGCACGTCGGGCTGGCGGACGACGACCTCCTCGTCGGGCTGCACGTCGTACCGGAGGTGCGAGTAGACGGGCGCGCGGACGGTGGGTTCGCCCGACTTGACGGCGGCGACGAAGGCGAGCAGGGCGGCCGTGTCGTAGCTCTCCGGGAAGCCCTTGCGGTCCATCAGGCCCCGGGCCTCGAGCTCGGCGTTGGGGAGCAGGAACCCGTCGGTCGTGACGAGGTCGACCTGCGGGTGGTCGGGCCAGCGGGACAGCAGCGTCCGCAGGAGCCGTGCGGTCGTCGACTTGCCGACGGCGACCGATCCGGCGATGCCGATGACGAACGGGACCTTCGCGGGCAGGTCGCCGAGGAACGTGGCGGTCGCCCGGTGCAGCCCCTGCGTCGCGCCGATGTAGAGGCTCAGCAGCCGCGACAGCGGATGGTGGATCTCCTCCGCCTCGGTGAGCGACAGCCGCTCGTTGATGCCCCGCAGCCGGGCGAGGTCGTCCTCGGTGAGGGGGAGGGGGACCGACGGGGCGAGGCGCGCCCAGTCCGCCCGTGGCAGGACGACCCACGGTCCGGACCGTTCGGACACGCCACCCACCTCCGCAACGGTGCCGTCCGCACCCTCCGGGGCCAGCCTAGGGCCCACCGCGGACCGGTCGGCGGGCGGACGACCGGCGGGGTGGACGCCCGTCCACCGATGGGCGACACTTCTCGCCCTGTCCGTCCTGTCGCGGACGGATCCGTCGGACCGGAGGACCGGATGGCCAGTGACGTCGTGCCCGCTGACGGGGTGACGGCGTCGACACCGACCGGCGTCCGCCTGCGTCTGCACCGGGTCGGGGTCGCCGTGTCGCTCGTCGCCGGCATCGCGGTCATCGTCGGGCTCCCCGGGGCGGGCGGTGGCATCGACGTGGAGGTCGGCCAGCCGGCGGCCGTCAGCGTCGCGGCGCCCCAGCAGGTGCGGGTCGTCGACGAGGAGGCGACGGAGCTCGCCCGTCGGACCGCCGCCGAGGCGGTCGACACGGTCCTCGCCGTCGATCCGGACGCCGGACAGCGGCTCGTGTCGGAGCTGCGGGCCGTGTTCGACGCCGCCCGCGAGGCGCGCCGCCCGGTCACGCCCCCCGCGGCGGAGGCGGACGACGGGACGGCGGACGACGACGGGGCCGACGCGGGGGACGCGCCGGCGGCGGACGGCGACGCCGGCGCCGGTGAGGACGCCGGGCCCGCGGAACCGGTCGTCCCGGAGCCGGACGTGCAGCGGGACCTGCTGAACGGGCGCTTCCCCGAGCTGCCCTCGCCGACCGTCGCGGCGCTCGTCGCCGTCGAGGACGCGGACCTCGACGTCGTCGAGCGGGAGACGATCGCGATCGCGCAGCTGCTCGCCCGCCAGCGCATCCGCGCGGAGGCCCTCGACCAGGTCGTGCGGGAGACGCTGGAGGTCGAGCTCGGCCTGCGCGCACCCCCCGGCGCGACCGGCGAGGAGATCGTGACCCCGCTGCTGGAGACGTTCGTCGAGCCGAACGTCGTGGTCGACCTGGCCGCGACGGAGGCGGCGCGGGAGCTCGCGGCCGCGTCCGTCGAGGAGATCGGGCAGGTGTGGCTCGCGGGGCAGTTCATCGTCCGCGAGGGCGAGATCGTCGGCCCGCTGCAGGCGCTCGCGATCGAGGGGCTGGACGTCGGCGCCGTCCCGCTGTGGCGGGCGCTGCTCGTCGGTGCCGCCGCGGCGCTGCTGCTCGTCGCCATCGGTGGGCTGTACCTCGCGCGCATGCAGCCGTTCGTGTGGCGCAGCGCCAAGAAGCTGTGGCTGCTCGCCCTGCTGCTCGTCGCCTTCGCGGGCATCGTGACGGGGATCGACGTGCTCGTCGACTCGACCGGCTCCACGTGGGCGTTCGTCGTGCCGGTCGGTGCGCTGGCGATGCTCGTCGCGCTGCTCGTGCATCCGGTGGTCGGCCTCGCGATGATGCTGCCGGCGGTCGTGACGGTGCTGCTCGTCGACGCGGCCGCGCCCGGGGTGGCCCTGTTCGCCGCGTCGGCGGTCCTCGTCACCGTGCCGCTGACCCGCGGCATCGCGTCCCGCTCGGACCTGAAGCGGGCGGTGCTGCGTGCCGGCCTGGCCTACCCGGTGCTCGCGGTCACGATCGTGGCGGTGTTCGGACCGCGGGAGGAGGTCGTCGTCGCCGCGCTCGCCGGCGCGTTGAACGGGCTCGTGACCGCACTCATCGTCCAGGGGACCCTGCCGGCCCTCGAGTCGCTGTTCCGCCTGCCGACGGTCACGGCGCTGCTCGACCTCGCCGACCGCAACCATCCGCTGCTGCGGGAGCTCGAGCAGGAGGCGCTGGGGTCGTACAACCACTCGGTGATGGTCGCGTCGCTGGTGGAGCGCGCCTGCCGGGCGATCGGCGCGGACCCGCTGCTCGGCAGCGTCGCGGCCCTCTACCACGACATCGGGAAGGTCCGTCAGCCGCACTTCTTCATCGAGAACCAGCAGGGCATCGCCAACCCGCACGACGGTCTCGAGCCGGAGGTGTCGGCGCTGATCATCATGAACCACGTCGTCGACGGGGTGGAGCTCGCGACCAGCTACCGCCTGCCACCGGAGGTCGTGGCCTGCATCGGCAGCCACCACGGGACGATGCTGGTGAAGTACTTCTACGAGGAGGCGGTGCAGCGGGCCGGCGACGCCGACGCGGTCGACGAGCAGGCCTTCCGGTACCGGGGGCAACGTCCGCGCAGCCGCGAGGCGGCCGTGCTGCTGCTCGCCGACTCGTGCGAGGCGACGACCCGGGCGATGGCGATGTCCCGTGGCAACCTGCCGCGGGAGGAGATCGAGGAGACCGTCGACCGGCTCCTGGAGGAGCGGCGCGTCGACGGACAGTTCGACGAGGCCGACATCACGCTGCGGGAGCTGCGGGTCGTCCGCGACACGATCGTCGAGTCGCTCGTCGGCGTCTACCACCCGCGGATCGCCTACCCGAGCCCGGCCGCGACCGACGTGTCGAGCGACTGACGCAACATTCTGCGCGGTGAACGCACGTTCTTGGGGGCAGGGACGTGCCGCCGCCCCGCCCGACGTTCCGCAGTGGCCGGGTCGAGCGGCGCCCGACGGGCCGTCGTGGGGGCCGTCGTGGGGCCCGCCAGGGGCGCTCCGGAGCCGACCTCCCGTGCCCGGCGGGTCCCGCGCGCCGCTCGGCCCGCGGCCCGGGGCCCCAGGAGGGGCCGAAGGGAGGATGCGCCGAGGGGGACCGGTCTGCGACAGTCGGGTGGCACCCAGCAGTGCGGCCCCCGCGCGCGGCGCGGACCGCTCCGCAGGGCCCTCGGCGCCGAACCCTCCCTGTGGCACGCCCGCGGTCGCCCGGCGACCCCGCGCCACGTGTCCACGCCAGCACCCGCCCCGCACCTGCGCCGCCCGAGCATCAGCCCGACCCGCCAGCAACCGCAGCAACCGATCGACCGAGGAGGAGCGGTGTCCGCCACCGAGCTGCCGAGCGCCGACGTCGCCGTCGTCGAGATCATCGAACGCTCCGCCGAGCGGGGCTTCGTGCTGCTCAGCGAGCTCAGCGAGCTGCACGTCCCCGAGCTCCACGGTGACACGTGGATCGACGACGCCATCGCCGAGGCCCGCCGCTCCGGTCTCGAGGTCATCGACGACGTCGCTGACGACGCGCCCGAGCACGTCGCCGAGTACACCGGTGCGCTCACCACCGACCTCGTGCGGCAGTACCTCAACGACGCCGGGCGCCACCAGCTGCTCACGAAGGAGGACGAGGCCGACCTCGCCAAGCGCTACCAGGCGGGGCTCGCCGCCGACGAGCTGCTCGCCGAACGGGAGGGCCGGCTCACCCGCGCCGAGCGGGTCCGGCTGCGGCGCATCAGCATGGACGGCGAGCGCTCGAAGGAGCGCATGGTCCAGGCCAACCTGCGCCTGGTCGTCCCCCAGGCGCGCAAGTTCTCCGGCCGTGACCTCGACTTCATCGAGCTCATCCAGGAGGGGAACCTCGGTCTGCTCCGTGCCGTCGAGAAGTTCGACCACACCAAGGGCTACAAGTTCTCCACCTACGCGGTGTGGTGGATCCGCCAGGCGCTGCAGCGCGGGGTCGCGTCCAAGGGTCGGACCATCCGCGTGCCGGCGCACGTGTGGGAGCTGTACGGCAAGGTCCGTGCCGCCGAGCTGCGCCTCCGACAGCAGAAGGGCGGCGACCCGTCCGAGGACGAGCTCGCCGAGGAGGTCGGTCTCACCGCCGCCCGGGTCCGCGAGGTCCGTGAGGCGATGCAGGAGCTCGTCAGCCTCGACCGTCCCATCGGCGAGGACGGCGACGCGACGATGGGGGACATGATCGCCGACCACACGTCGGTCGACCCGGTCTCCACGGCGCTCGAGGGCGACGCGCTGTCGCAGATCGATGCGGCCCTCGACGCGCTCGAGGAGCGGGAGCGGATGATCCTCCAGCTGCGCTTCGGCCTCCGCGGGGAGGAGCCGATGACCCTCGAGGAGATCGGCGAGTACTTCGACCTGACGCGCGAGCGCATCCGGCAGATGCAGAACCGCGCGCTCGCCAAGCTCCGCCACCCGTCCCGCGCCCACAACCTGGCGGGCCTCCTCGACGTCCTCGAACGTGCCGCCTGACGGGACGGCCGGTCGGCGGCTCCGGCGCGGGCTGACCGCCACCGTCGTCGTCGCCGCCGTCCTCGCCGCCGTCGGACTCGTCCTGCTGCGGCCGACCGACCTCCCGACCGCCGCCGGCGAGCAGCCACCGCTGGTCGGCGCCCGCGTCCTGGCGGTGGAGACGGTCGAGCCCGCCGGGCCCGCCGACGACCTCTCCCCGCTGGACGCGACCGGCCTGATCCTCCTCGACGTCGAGATCCTCGAGGGCGAGGAGGCCGGGACCGTCGTCGGGCTCGACCTGCCCGCCGAGGGCTACCCGGAGTTCCGCGTCGGCGACGTCGTCGAGCTGCTCCCCACCGACGTCCCCGGTCAGGGACGGACCTGGTTCGTGACCGACATCCGGCGCACCTCCGCCCTGGGGTGGCTCGCGCTCGTCTTCGTCGTCGCCGTCGTCGCCGTCGGCCGGTGGCGCGGGCTGCGCGCGCTCGCCGGCCTCGCGCTGTCCCTGTGGGTGGTCGTCGCCTTCATGCTGCCGGCGATCCTCGCCGGGTCGAGCCCACCGCTCGTCGCGCTCGTCGGCGGGACCGTCATCCTGCTCGCGACGCTGTACCTCAGCCACGGCGTCGGTCCGAAGACCACCGCGGCGGCCGTCGGCACCCTCGGTGCGCTCGTCGCGACCATCGTGGTCGCGCTCGTCACCATCGACGGGGTCCGGCTCACCGGCATCCCCGACGAGAACGCCGTCTACGCCCGCTTCGCCGTCGGGGAGCTCGACCTGCAGGGGCTCGTCCTCGCCGGGCTGATCGTCGCCGCGCTCGGCGTGCTCGACGACGTGACCGTCAGTCAGGCCTCCACGATCCACGCGCTGCATGAGGCCGACCCGACGCAGCGGTTCGGGCAGCTGTTCGCCCGCGGGATGCGCGTGGGGCGCGACCACATCGCCTCCGTCATCAACACGCTGTTCCTCGCCTACACGGGGGCGTCGCTCGGCCTGCTCCTGCTGTTCTCCACGAGCGGCCTCCCGGTCCGGGAGATCGTCAACAGCGAGCTCGTCGCCGTCGAGCTCGTCAAGACGGTCGTCGGGTCGCTCGGGCTCATCGCGGCCGTGCCGTTGACGACGGCGATCGCCGCCGCCGGCGTGGTCGGCACCGCCCCCGGCACCCGGCCCGACGCGACCGGGGGGACGGCACCGGACGCCGCCGCCTGAGCCCGCCCCGCGCCCGCACCGGGGGAGCGGGTCCTGCGGGCCCGGCCTATGCTGCGCGCCCCTGAGGCCGCACGGCGGGTGCGGCCGGACGTCGGAGAGGGTGGGACCAGCGGCGTGAGCGACGTCATCCCGACCACGGATCTCGCGGAACTGTTCGAGCGAGCGTCCGCGCGGGGGTACATCCTCCTCTCCGAGCTCAACGAGCTGCATGACCCGCTCGTCCACCATGACGGGTGGGTCGAGGACGGCGCGCAGGTCGCCCGCGACCAGGGCATCGAGGTCATCGACGACCTCGTCGAGGACGTCGAACGGCCCGAGGCCGCGCCGCTGTCCGCGAGCTCCGACTCGGTGCGCCAGTACCTCAACGAGATCGGTCGGACCGAGCTGCTCACCGCCGAGCAGGAGGTCGACCTCGCCAAGCGCTACCAGGCGGGGCTGGAGGCCGAGCAGCAGCTGCTGGGCGCACCGGACCTGCCGCGCGCCCGGCGGGTCATGCTCCAGCGCGTCGTCCGCCAGGGTGAGGCGGCGAAGGACCACATGGTCCGCGCGAACCTCCGTCTGGTCGTGTCCGTCGCACGGAAGTTCCGTGGCCGCGGCGTCGACCTGCTGTCGCTCATCCAGGAGGGCAACCTCGGGCTGATCCGCGGGGTCGAGAAGTTCGACCACACCAAGGGCTACAAGTTCTCGACGTACGCGACGTGGTGGATCCGCCAGGCGCTCCAGCGGGGGCTCGCCAACACCGGACGCACCGTCCGCCTGCCGGTGCACGTCCACGAGCTGATGGGCAAGGTCCGCTACGCCGAGTTCGCGCTGCTGCAGCAGCTGGGCCGCGAGCCCAGCGAGCTGGAGGTCGCCGCCGAGCTCGAGCTGCCCATCGAGCGGCTGCGGGAGGTGAAGGTCGCCGCCCAGGAGGTCGCGAGCCTCGACAAGCCGATCGGTGAGGACGGTGACGCCACGATGGGCGAGCTCGTCGCCGACGACGCCGCGGTCAGCCCGGAGGACTCCGCGACCGCCGTCCTGTCCCGCGCCGAGGTCGAGCGCGCCCTGGGCGCGCTCAGCGTGCGCGAGCGTGAGGTCCTCATGCTCCGCTACGGGCTCGTCGACGGCGAGGAGCACACCCTCGAGGACATCGGCGAGCAGTTCGGCCTGACCCGCGAGCGCATCCGCCAGATCGAGAAGAAGACGCTGACGAAGCTGCGCCATCCGTCCCGCGGGTTCCAGCTCCACGGCCTGATCGACACCGTCGAGACCGGCTGAGGTCCTCAGCCGCGCTCGTCCTCCGGCGGCGGGGGGATCGGCGGCATCGCCGGTCCGTCGCCGCTGACGCTGCGGCGGGCACGTCGCGCCGCCCCGGGGAACCCCAGGTCCTCGACCAGGTCGGCGAGCCCCGACAGCGGGTCGGTGCGCGGGGCGATCGCACCGAGGTCGACGTCGAGGTGGGGGAGCGGGCTCATGAGCAGCAGGTTGCGTTCGACCGCGTCGCGGCCCTCCCGCAGGCTGCGGGCGATCGCCGGGGGGAGGTCGGGCAGGATCCGGTAGAGCTCCGCGACGGTGCCGTGATCACGGATCAGCCGCGCGGCCCGGACCGGGCCGATGCCCGGCGCGCCCTCGAGCCCGTCGGAGGTGTCCCCGCGCAGCGCGGCGAGCTCGACGTACCGGGACGGGTCGACGCCGTACGTCGTGCGGACCGTCTCGGCGTCCTCCACGGCAAGGTCGGTGAACCGTTGGCGCGGTCGGAGCAGCCGGACCGTCCCACCGACCGATCCGACCAGGTCACGGTCCGAGCTGAGCAGGTCGCACCACAGGCCCGCGGCCCGGGCCGCGTCGCTGGCGGCGGCCAGCAGGTCGTCGGCCTCCGCGCCCTCCACGCGGCGCAGGGCGACGCCCGCGTCCGCCAGGTGCGTGGCCGTCCGCTCGAGCGCCGCCCGCAGGTCGTCCGGCGTCGGTGCGCGCTGCGCCTTGTACTCGGGGAAGTCCCGCCGACGGTGGTTCACCGGATGGTCGAGCGCGACGAGCAGCCGCGCGTAGGGCCCGTACGCCCAGGCGCTCGCGAGCATCGACAGGACGGCGGCCGTCACCGCCCCGTCACGCTCCGCGTCGTCGTCACCGCGCGTCGAGTGCCACGCCCGGTGGATGAGCGACGACCCGTCGACCGCGAGCAGGTCCCGCACGTCACCCCCGCCGGTCGTGACGCTCAGGCGCGACGCGTCCGGCCGGCGGCAGCCTACGGCCGTGGCGACGTCCCTACCCTCCGGGCCGGACGGCGTGACGGACCGCGCCGCGGAGGTGGGTCGTGGACGGCAGCGACGGTGCCGCGCCGGACGGGGCGGGTGCGGGCGTCCGCAGCCTCACCCTCGCCGGCATGCCGCTCCTCGTCGCGGACCTGCCCGACGACGCGACGGGCGGGGCGGTCCGCGCCGCGCTGCGTGCCGCGGGACTGCGCACGCTGCCCGGCGTCATCGGGGTGGACTTCCCGCGGGGCGCCGCCGTCGGCCTGCTCCTCGAGGGGGCGGAGGTGCGGCTCGTCGACGAGCGCGAGTCGGCGCTGCTGCGCCTCGACCGCCGGGGGCTCGCGACGGACTGGGTCGACGCGGCGGTGCGCCTGCGGGGGACGATGCTCGCGGTCACGACGGGGCTCGGGGTCGGCGACCTCGACGATCCCGTCGCGCTGGGGGCGCGGCTGGAGACGGAGGCGCGTGACGGACGCCTCGATGGGGCGATCGTGGGCGTCTCGGACCGCCGTCCGCGGCTGCCGCTGGTGTTCTGAGCTCGGCTCAGCCGACGATCGCGCCGTAGCGCTTCATCACGATGTAGACGTAGAACTGCGTCTCGGCGAACGGCGGGATGCCGCCGTAGCGGCGCACGTTCCCGGGTCCGGCGTTGTAGGCGGCGAGGCCGAGGTCGACCGATCCGAAGCGCACGATCTGCTGGCGCAGGTACCGGGCGCCGGCGTTGAGGTTCGCCTCGGGGTCGAACCGCTGGTCGACCTCCCCGTCGACCCGAAGCCCGAGCCCACGGGCGGTGCCGGGCATCAGCTGCGCGAGCCCGGCCGCGCCGACCCGTGACACCGCTCCCGGTCGGAACGCGCTCTCGCTCCACACGAGGGCGGCGAGCAGGCGGCCGTCGACACCCTGGGTCGCGGCGGCCGACGCGATGAGGGCCGAGTACGGCTGACCGGAGGCGGGCAGCCGGCCGGCCCAGTCCGGGACGCCGACGAACTGGCCGCCGACGGGCATGATGACGTCGCGGTTGGCCAGCTGCAGGCGGCGGATCTCCTCGTTCAGCGCGGCGACCAGGGCGGCGACCTTGTCCTTGTCCGCCTGGAGGTCGTCGAAGACGGCCTGCCGCCGGTCGCGGTCGGCGTCGATCGCGGCGACGACGCGGCGCTGCTCGGTCTCGAGCTCGGCGATCCGGTCGCGCTGCCGCACGGCCGCGTCGCGCGCCTCCACGGCGGCGACCCGGGCGGCCGTCTGCTCCTCGATGAGCGCCACCTGCTCGGCGGCCAGCTCCTCCATCGTCGCGACGAGGCTGCGGTCGTCGTCGGTGATCCGTCCGACCGTGGCGAGGGTCAGGGCCAGCTCGTGCAGGTCGAGGGCACCGACCGTGCCGCGGACGACGATGTCGACCGACGTCGTCCGCCCGTACTTGAACGTCTGCACGAGCCGGCCCTGGAGCCGGTCGCGCGTCGTGCCGAGCTCACCGTCGAGCTCGGCGAGCCGCGTCTCGGCCTCCTCGAGGCGGGCGACCGCGGCGGCCTCGTCGGCCTCCGCCTCGGCGATGCCGGTCTCGGCGGCGGCGAGGTCGGCGCGGATGGCGCGCAGCTCGGCGTTCGCCGTCCCCAGGCGCTGGTCGATCTCCTCGATCTCGGCGGCGATCGTGTCGAGCTCGCGCACGAGCGCCTCGAGGTCACGGGAGGCCTGGTCGAGCTCCTCCTGCGTCCGCTCGAGGTCGGCGACGGCGGGTGCGGGCGCGACCACCCCGGCGAGCAGCACGACGGCCGCCGACGCGGCGAGGATGACCCTCGAACGCACCTGCATGCTGGCTCCGGGGGGTTCCGGGACGGGGTGCTGTGGGCGATGCCCGCACGGTCCGGCCGCGGTCAGGGACACGCTCCGGGCGGAGCGTCGGACCGTGCCGTCGCGTTCACGGGCCCGTGCGCGTGCTGCGAGGCTAGCGGCAGGGTCGTGGCGGCCGGCCAGCCGTGACCGGCCGTCCGGACGGTCGGCCCTCAGGCGCCCCGCTGGGCCATGGGGACGTAGTCACGCTCGTCGGCGCCCACGAACAGCTGCAGGGGCCGCACGATCGCCTGCTCGGCGTCCAGCACGTTCTCCTGCCAGTGGGCGAGCCAGCCGGGGATGCGTCCCATCGCGAACAGCACGGGGAACATCGACACGGGGAAGCCCATCGCCTGGTAGATGATGCCGGAGTAGAAGTCGACGTTGGGGTAGAGCCTGCGGCTGACGAAGTACTCGTCCTCCAGCGCGATCCGCTCCAGCTCGAGGGCGATGTCGAGCAGCGGGTTGGTCCCCGTGACCTCGAACACGTCGTAGGCGAGCTTGCGGATGATCTTCGCGCGCGGGTCGTAGTTCTTGTAGACGCGGTGCCCGAAGCCCATGAGGCGGAAGTCGCCGTTCTTCGCGCGGGCGATGTAGTCGGGGACGCGGGAGACGTCGCCGATCTCGTCGAGCATGCGCAGCACGGCCTCGTTCGCCCCACCGTGCAGCGGCCCGTACAGGGCCGACGCCGCGCCGGCCGCCGCGACGTACGGGTCGGCCTGCGATGAGCCGATGGTCCGCATCGTGGTCGTCGAGCAGTTCTGCTCGTGGTCGGCGTGCAGGATCAGCAGGATGTCCATCGCCCGCTCGAGGACCGGGTGCGGCTCGTACTTCAGCTCGGTGGTGCGCCACATCATGTTGAGGAAGTTCCCCGAGAACGACAGGTCGTTGTCGGGGTAGGCGAAGCGCATGCCGATGGAGTGGCGGAACGCGAAGGCGGCGAGGGTCGGGAACTTGGCGATGAGGCGGACGATCTGCAGGTCGCGCGTCTCCGACTCCTTCGTCCCCTTCGACTCGGGGTAGAAGGTGGACAGGGCGGCGACGGTCGACACGAGGATGCCCATCGGATGCGCGTCGTGGTGGAAGCCGTCGATGAACTTCTTGATGTTCTCGTGGATGAACGTGTGGTGGGTGATGTCGTGCACCCAGGCGTCGTGCTCGTCCGCGGTCGGGAGCTCCCCGTTGAGGAGCAGGTAGGCCACCTCGAGGAACGAGGCGTGCTCGGCGAGCTGCTCGATGGGGTAGCCGCGGTAGCGCAGGATGCCGGCGTCCCCGTCGATGTAGGTGATGCTGCTGCGGCAGCTCGCCGTGTTCTTCAGGCCGGGGTCGTAGGTCACGAGCCCGAAGTCGTCGTCACCGGTGCGGATCTCGCGCAGCGCCATGGCGTTGATGGCGCCGTCCGCGATCGGCACCTCGTAGGAGCGGCCGGTGCGGTTGTCGGTGACGGTCAGGCTGTCGGTGGTCATGGCGTTCGGCCTCGGTCGCGGGAGCGGCGGTCGGGGGGCGTCGGACGGGGCCGCCGGTGGGCTGCGGTCGGGACGACGACGCGCCGGAGGCCGCACGATACTGGCTCGCAGGTGGCCCACAGCCGCCGAACCCACAACTGCTTGCGCGTGCAAGCAGTTGTGGGAGCGTCCGCGCCGGGTCCCCACGGAGCCTCCCCGGATCCGTCGCACCCGTCCGAACCGACCTCGCTCCCGAGGTCGCCCCCCACCCCGACGTCAGGATCGAACATGACCACCACGCTCCCCGACCCCGGCACCTGGGTCTTCGACACCTCGCACTCCAGCGTCGAGTTCATCGCTCGCCACCTCATGGTCTCCAAGGTCCGCGGTGGCTTCGGCGCCTTCTCCGGCACCGTCGTCGTCGCCGACCCCATCGAGGAGTCGACCGTGGACGTCTCGATCGAGGCCGCCTCGTTCACCTCGGGCGATGAGAACCGCGACGGGCACGTCCGCGGCGAGGACTTCCTCGACGTCGAGCGCTTCCCGCCTCGGCCAGGAGGGCTGAGCGGAGGCCCGCCAGGGCGTTCCGCGGCGCCCCGTGCGCTCACCGGCCGTCGGTCGGTCCCGTCCCCTCGGGTCCGGCCGGTGGCCGCGCGTGCTGTGCGATGCGATCGAGCGCGACCGCGAGGACGTCCGCCTCCTCGTCGGTGAGCAGGTCGGCGAACCACGTGCGGACACCCCGCAGGTGCGTGGGGTAGGTGCGGCGGAGGGTCTCGAGGCCGGCCGGCGTCAGCTGGGCGTTGAGGCCGCGCCCGTCCTCCGCACAGCGCACCCGTTCGACGAGCCCCGCATCCTCCATCCGATCGACGAGCCGCGTGAGCCCGCTCTGCGACACGAGGACCCGGGCGGCGAGGTCGTGCATGCGCAGTCGGTGCGCCTCCGCCTCGCTCAGCTGCACGAGCACGTCGTACCAGGTGAGCGGCAGCGCCTCCTCCTCGTCGAGCTCGCGGGAGAGGTGGCCGAGGACGTGCGCGTGCGCCTCGATGAAGCCCCGCCACGCCCGCAGGCGGGCCGGCTCGAGACCGACGCGCCCGGCCGCCGCGGTGGTGCGGGCCGGAGGCTCGACGCCCACGCTCGTGCTCCTCGTCGTGCGCCGTCCGTCGCGGCTCGGCGGGCAGGATAGGGACCGGCGTCGTGCCCAGGCCCGGGAACGACGAGAGCCGCCCCGAGGGGCGGCTCTCGCGTGACGCGACCGGCGGGGCCGGTGCGCGCCGGGGGTCTCAGAGGTCGTAGGGGCGCAGGGTGCCGCGACCGTTGCTCTTCGCGCGGGCAGCCGCGTCCTTGAGCATCGCGTTCACCTTGTCGTTGAGCGCGTCGACGACGTTCGAGTCGGTGCGGAGGTCGAGGGCCTTGATCGCCTCACGGACCTTGCTCTGGACGATGATGGAGTCCGCCATGGGGTTCCTACCTCTCCTGTGGGATCCCGGTGAGGGATCGTCGGGTACGTACGAGGCGGACCCTAGAGGGGTCCGGGGGCCTTGAGCGAGGAACCTCGGCGCGGTCCCGCCCCTGAACGAGCGCTGAGCGCACGTATTGGTGCGATTCTGCGCGCTGGGGGAGGAATCGGGCGTTCCCGGGGCGCTGGCGGGCCTCCGAGCGCTCGTCCGAGGTCGGCGCCGCGACGAACCGTGCGCGACCGGCGCGGCCCTCGTCGCGGCGGGAGCGGAGCGACCGATGGCGGACGACCCCTCGGCCACACGGGGCACGGCCCTCGTGCTGCTGACCCGGGACCTGCGCGTCCACGACCATCCCGCCCTCGTCGCGGCGGCCGGGGCGCGGCGACTCGTCGTCGCGTTCGCCCTCGACCCGACCATCCTCGACACGCCCTACGCCGCGCCGAACCGCCTGCGCATGCTCCTCGACGCGCTCGCCGACGTGCGCAGCGCCCTGCGCGACCTCGGCAGCGACCTGACGGTCGTGCGGGGCACCGCCGAGCAGGTGGTGGGGGACCTCGTCGCCGCGCACGGCGTCACGCACGTCCACTGCTCCGCGGACCTGTCGGCGTTCGCCCGCCGGCGCGAGGCGGCGCTCGCCGCGGTCGCCACCGCCCATGGTGCGACCTTCACCGCACACCCGGGCGTGATGCTCGTCGACCCCGGGCTGGTGCGCGCGACCGGCGGTGGACACTTCAAGGTGTTCACCCCCTACTGGCGTCGCTGGTCCCAGGTGACGCCCCGTCCCGTCCTCGGCGTCCCCGACCTCCCGCCGCCCCCCGACGACCTCGCGAGCACGCCGCTGCCGGAGCTGACCGAGCTCACCGACGGGACGCCTGCGCCGCTGCTCACCGCCGGTGGCGAGACCGCCGCCCGCGAGCGGCTCGCCTGGTGGATGGACGGTCCGATCGACGACTACGCCGACGGCCGCAACCGGATGGCGGAGGACGCGACCAGCCGGCTGTCGGGTGCGCTGCACCTCGGCTGCCTGTCGGTCACGGAGGTCGCCGCCGGGCTGGACCCACGTCGCCCCGGTCACGAGGCGTTCCTGCAGGAGCTGTGCTGGCGGGACTTCAACCACCAGCTGCTCGACGCCCGCCCCGACCTCGCCGTCAACGACGTCCGGACCAAGGACGACCGCTGGCGCGACGCACCCGACGAGCTCGCGGCCTGGCAGGAGGGGCGCACCGGCTACCCGATCGTCGACGCGGGCATGCGGCAGCTCGTCGCCGAGGGCTGGATGCACAACCGGGCCCGGATGGTCACCGCCTCGTTCCTGACGAAGCATCTCTACGTCGACTGGCGGCACGGTGCCCGGTTCTTCATGTGGCATCTCGCCGACGGCGACCTCGCCAACAACTACGCCCAGTGGCAGTGGACCGCCGGGACCGGGACCGACTCCCGTCCCAACCGCATGTTCAACCCGGTGGTGCAGGGCGAGCGCTACGACCCGGACGGCGCGTACGTGCGGCGCTGGGTGCCCGAGCTCGCCGCGATTGAGGGGAAGGCGGTCCATCAGCCGCGCGACACCGTCGTCGCGGCCACGCCCGGACTCTTCGCGGCCGGCCCGGCTGTCGAGGACGGCTACCCCGAGCCGATCGTGGACCATCGTGACGCTCGGGACCGTTTCCTCCGCGCGCGCGGTGCTCTGGAGGACTGAGCGCCACTACGCTCGGGGGATGCTCCGCCGCCACAGCCCCGTCCCCGCGCCCGTCCTCGACGTGCGCCGCCTCGACCCCGCGCTGCCAGTCCCGACCTATGCGCACCCGGGGGACGCGGGACTGGACCTGCACGCGGCGGACAGCACCACGCTGCTGCCGGGTGAGCGGGCACTCGTCCCGTGCGGCATCGCGATTGCGATCCCGGAGGCCCACGTCGGCCTCGTGCACCCTCGCTCCGGCCTCGCGGTCGACCACGGGCTCACCCTGCTCAACGCGCCGGGGACCATCGACGCCGGCTATCGCGGCGAGGTCAAGGTGCTCCTCATCAACCACGGCAGCGAGCCGGTCGAGGTCGAGCACGGCCAGCGGATCGCGCAGCTCGTCATCACGCCCATCGCGGTCGTCGACGTGCGTGAGGTCGATAGGCTCGAGGGGACAGGGCGCGGGCGCGGCGGCTTCGGCTCGACCGGGCGGTGATGCCGGTGGCGTCGGTCTGGTTGCTGCGCCGTGGCGCGTCGCCACGCCGCAGTTCACGGAGCGGAACGTCGTACCGGTAGTCTTGTAGCGTCGGTCTCGGCCGAGCGGTGAGCGGGAGGCGTGGCATGGCGGCGGTCCGGGCTATCACCAGCGTTCCGGTCGATGAGGACGGGACGGTCCTCACGAGCTACGAGGACGTCCGGGTGGCGCTCTTCACGCGTTCTCTCGCTCAACACGCGCATAAGCGGTATGAGCGTGGCAACATCCTCGAGGACGTCGTCATGCAGCTGCATCTCCCGGCGCACAAGATTCGCCGCAGGGCGGAGAACCCCCTCTATCGGCGGGACGCCGTGCTCGACTACGAGCGAGTCCGCTTCCCTGCCGTCATCGACACGACGCTGGACACGGCGATTGGGTCGGGTGTCCGTGACGCCCTCGAACTGGCGCACCTTCTGACCATGGTCCTCTCGGCCCACATCTCGGGCATCGACGTCGATCAGGCGGATATCGCCGCCCTCCGACGGCTCGTCGAGCTGGAACGGGTCTTCGTCCAGGGCGCGTCCATCAGCGATTCGACACGCGACAAGCAGGACGTCATCTCGGACGTGAACGTGGCGCTCGAGGAGTTCGACGACGAGTTCCTCGCGTTCGCGCGAGCCAGGCGCGAGGCGCGGATCGCCGAAGGTTCGTTGACCATAGAGAATGCGAACGACCTCCTGAGCGTGTTGCTGCTCCAAAAGGATGGACTCGGTCTCGATGATGCACTCATCCTGCGAGAGGTCGCGTTCTTCCTCGAATCAGGATCCCACACGTCGTCGCTCTCCGTCGCCGGCGCTCTCACCGAACTGTTCGCCTGGATCGCCGAGCACCCCTCGCGCTGGGCGTCGCTCCAGGAACAGCCACAGGCCCGTCGTGAGTTCCTCCAGCGCTGCGCGCATGAGGCGATCCGGCTGTATCCCGTCGTCCCTGTCCTTCGGCGACGCGCGACGGAGCCGGTAGCCATCGGAGCGCAGAAGTTCGTCCCCGACGACGTCGTCTTCCTCGACTGTGTCGCAGCGAACCGCGACACGAGCGTCTTCGGCACTGATGCGGATCGGTTCGATCCCGACCGGATCATCCCGGAGGGCGTTCCGCGCTTCGGCATCGGCTTCGGTGGGGGCATGCATACCTGCATCGGGCGTGTCCTCGCCGCGGGTGTCGAGTCCTCCGGATCTCGATCTGAGCCACCAATCCTCGGGCAGGTCGCGCAGGTCCTCGAAGCGCTCGTCGTCCGCGGTGTGCGGCCCGATCCGGAGCGTCCGCCCGTTCCCGACACGACGACGGTGCGGAAGCGTCTCAAAAGCCTGCCGGTCCTCTTCGAGAACGACTGATCGGGCTCCTTCGGGTTCCGCTCCCGGCCGTGCTCACTGCAGCAGGTAGCCCCCGTCGACGACGATCTCCGAGCCGGTGAGATAGGACGTCTCGAGCAGCCCGATCGCGACGATCACCTCGGCGACCTCCTCCGGATGAGCGAAACGTCCAGCCGGGATGCGCGCGAGACGATCGCGGGTCCACTCCGGATCCGCCATCACTCGGTCCGTCATCGGCGTGGTCACGATGCCGGGGGAGACCGAGTTGACGCTCACGCCGTCGGCTGCGCCCTCGAGGGCGAGGGTGCGAGTGACCTGGAGGACGCCGGCCTTCGCGACCTGATAGTGCGGATTCGCCCGGACGACCGCCGTGGCGAGCTGGGAGGCGACATTGATGATCGACCCCCCGCCGTCGTCACGCATCCATGCGAGCACGTCGCGTGCGAGGAGGAAGGCGCCTCTGAGGTTGATGGCGTGGACGCGGTCCCATTCGTGGCTGTCGACGTCGTATGCCGAGCTCGCTGAGCCGTTCACGCCGGCTGCGTTCACCAGCAGTCGCGGCGCGGAGAAGGCGTCGTGCAGCCGTGCAATCTCGTCGTCGATCGCCTGCGGGTCACCGAGATCGACCACGTGGGTCTCCCAGCCGGCGAGGTCATCGGGGAACGGATCACGGTCCAGGACGACCCCGTGGACACCGTGCCCGGCAAGGCGACGGACGGTCGCGGCGCCGATCCCGGACGCACCTCCCGCCACCAGCGCCCAGCCGTCAGCGGGCTGGCGAGATGCCGTGGTCATCTGACGCCCTTCCGTCGCGCGTCAATCCGTCCAGCGGAACGCCTCGGGCACGTCCGCCTCCTGGGTGCAATGCAGGACGCCGCTCTCGGCGAGGTCGTTCCACACGTGCTGGGTCTGGATGTGTGATCCGGAGAACGTGAACCGATCGATGAAGCGGACCGAGGCGAACGGGACCGCGTGAAGATTCTCGCCGCGGAGGCGGCCGACCACGACGACGACCCCGTGGTCGTCGTCAGCATCGACGTGATCGATCGACTTCTTCACCCAGCGGTAGCGGCGCCGCGCCGCTGCGACGACCTCCGCGAGATCGTGATGGTGTACCCCGCCGGGGAAGATGATCTCGGCGGACACGAGGAGGAAGCTGCTCGCGCGCTCGAGGTCGCGCTCCTCAGCCGCAGCGAGGTAGTCGAGCGCGATGCGCACCAACGCTGATCGACCGCTCATCAGTCGCTCCGTCGTGCTCCGTCGCGGTGCGGGGGGCACATGCCGCGGTGGAGTGGGGGTCTGGTCGCCCCACTCCACCGCGGCCATGTGCGAGGTGGAGGCTCTCCGTTCAGTCGCGCCAGGGCACCTGGCCGAAGACGAAGTCTGCTTCCTTGAAGTTCACGGGATAGACCTGACGGATGTTCCCGTCGAGGACCTGCATGACAATGGGACGAGCGTTGATGTTCTCGCCACTCTCGTCGAACTGGATCGGGCCCGAGGTCGCGACCAACGGGTCGTCGATCACGACACCGCTGATGCCGTCTCGGAGCGCGTCACGATCGGCGGACCCCGCCGACTCGAGACCCTGCGCGATGACCTCGATCGCCTGGTAGGCGAGGACGCCTGCGGTGCGCATCGGCTTGCCGAAGCGCTCCTCGTAGCGCGCGCGGATGTCCTGGACCCGAGCGCTCGTCGCGTCGTAGTGGTAGTTCGAGTTGAAGAAGTACTCACCCGCACCGTCGACGTCGCTCGGGAACTCGTCGACGTCGAAGGCGCCGCTGGCGACACCGAAGACGACCTTGAGGTTGTCCGGGCGGACCTCGTTCAGGCCGCGCGCCACGAGGACACCGTCGCCGTAGTAGCCGGTGTTGATGAGGGCATCTGCGCCGGAGGCCTCGACACGAGCGAGCTCGGTCGTCAGGTCGCTGACGTCGAACGGGTTGTAGGTGATCTTCTCCACGATCTCGATACCGAGCACCTCGGCCTCGGCGGCGAGCGCATCATGGATCGATGTGCCGAACCCGCTCTGGTCATAGAGGTGCGCGACGGTCGAGATCTCGACGCCGGCCAGTTCAGCCATCTCGACGAGGGCCTGGACGCCGAAGACGCCGTTGTCCGTCGCGTTGGGCTGGATACGGAAGGTGTATCGCGACTCGTCGGTGATGACCGCGTCAGCGACGGTGACGTCGATGACGAACGGGACGCCGCTGCGCTCAGCCAGCGCAGCCACGTTGATGCTGACCGCCGACTGGTACGCGCCGATGATGGCGACGACGCCCTCGTCAATCATTCGCTGCGCCTCGGTGGCGCCGACGTCAGGCGATCCCTGGCTGTCCGCACTGATGAGGGTGAGTTCGGTGCCGGCGAGGCTCTTGATGCCCCCGGCAGCGTTGATGTCGTCGACGGCCATCTGGGCCGCCTCGTCCATCGCGATGCCGTCCTGCGCCAGCCCACCGGTCAGCGGGTGCAGTGCGCCGATCGCGATCGGGTCACCGGGCTCCTCCGGTGCAGGCGCCGGTGCGGGGGTCGGCTCCGGGGCTGGTGCGGCCTCGTCGTCGCCGCCGCAGGCGGCGGCGATCATCGCGAGCGCAACGAACGCTGAGGCGATCGCCGTGCTCCTCTTGGTCCTTCTCATGTTCTCTCCTCCACCATCTCGGGTCGCTCTCGGTGCGACCCCTGTCGGAGCGGCGGCACGAGGCCGTCGCCTACGTGGCCGAGGCCACGTTTCGCCCCGGACCGCGGTCGCAGTCCGAGAACCCTTCATCACATGCCCAGGTAAGCACGTTGGACGCGCTCATCGTCGAGCAGGTCCTTGCCGGTCCCGGTGAGCGCGACTTCGCCGCTCTCGAGCACGTACGCCCGGTCGCTGATCTCCAGCGTCCTCGCGGCGTTCTGCTCCACGATCAGCACGGTGAGGCCCGCGCGTCGGACGCGTTCGACGGTCTCGAAGACCTGCATCACGAGCTTGGGCGCGAGGCCGAGCGAAGGCTCATCCATCAGCAGCAGCGTCGGGCGGGCCATGAGTGCACGGCCGATCGCGAGCATCTGCTGCTGGCCGCCGGACATCGTCGACGCGAACTGGTTGGACCGCTCGGCGAGGACGGGGAAGATCTCATGGACCTCGGCCAAGGTCGCGTCGAACTGGTCGCGGGGGAGCGTCGTCGCCCCCATCCGGAGATTCTCCGCCACCGACAGCGAACCGAACAGTTCTCGCCCTTCCGGGACCTGCACGATTCCGCGTCGGACGATCTGGTGCGGTTGGAGGTCGGCGATGGATTCGCCCTCGAACTCGATCGTTCCCGAGGTTCGGGAGACGACGCCGGAGATGGTGTTCAGTGCGGTCGTCTTCCCGGCGCCGTTCGCGCCGATGAGCGCCACGATCTCGCCCTGAGCGATCTCGAGAGTGAGCCCCTGGAGGATCGTCAGCCCGCCGTATCCAGCCTTGAGACCATCAACCTTCAGCATGGCGGTGCTCCTCTCCGAGGTAGGCCTCGATGACGCGTGGGTCATCGATGACGTCGCGGGGGCTGCCTGAAGCGAGCATCTGGCCATGGTGAAGAACGACGATCTCGTCCGAGAGCGCCATCACGGCCTGCATGACGTGTTCGACCAGCAGCATCGTCACACCCGTCGAACGGATCTCCTTGAGTAGGTCGATGAGCGGCTTGCGCTCCGCAGGCACGAGGCCGGCGAGCACCTCGTCGAGCAGCAGGAGGTTCGGCGCGAGGCCGAGCGCTCGCGCGAGCTCGAGTCGCTTTCGGCCCGCTGTGGGGAGTTCCCCCGCGGAGCGGTCGCGCCAGCGTTCGAGCCCGACCATCGCGATGACGGCGTCCGCCTCGGTCGACGCTTCCTCCGTCGAGTCCGTCCGACCGTAGGTGGCGATGCGGACGTTCTCGTGGACCGTCATGCTGCCGAAGGGCTTCATGATCTGGAAGGTCCGCCCGATGCCGAGCGAGGCCATCCGGTGCGACGGGGTCCCCGTGATGTCCGCGCCCCGGTAGGCGACCTTGCCGGTCGTCGGCGCGAACGTTCCGGCGACGACGTTGAACAGGGTGGTCTTCCCGGCGCCGTTCGGGCCGATTAACCCGTGGATCGTCCCCTGCTGCACACTGAAGCTAACGTCGCTGAGCGCGAGGAGCCCGCCGAAGCGCTTCGAGACGTTCGTGATCTCGAGCAGGGGCCCGTTGCTGGCGGCCTGCGGCTCCGATCCGGGGGAGGCTTCAGTCATCGCGCTGTTCCTTCATCCCGTCGCGCGAGGAGGCCTCCGCGCGGTGGACCTGACGTTCCCGACGGACCTCCCAGCGATGCGCCAACGTGCCATAGACGCCCCGAGGGAGGAACATGATGATTCCGATGAGCAGCGCACCGTAGAGCGCGAGATCCAGGCCCGAACGCCCCTGCAGGAAGGAGAGGAACTCTGGTGGCTGCCGGACGAAGCTCGTGGTGAGTTCGCCGAGGATGATGAGGAGACCGGAGCCCACCAGCGGTCCCCAGAACGTGCCCATGCCACCGATTACTCCGGGCAGCAGGATCTCGACGGAGATGTTGGGCCCGAACGCGAGCGGGGGTTCGATGAAGAAGAGGTACTGGAAGTAGAACGTGCCGCCTGCGGCCGTGAGGGCTCCGCTCCAAGCGACCGCGATGAGCCGCGATCGCAGTGGGTTGATCCCGAGCGCGGACGCCGCATCCTCGTCGTCTCGCACGGCGACGATGTACTGGCCGGTCCGGCTCCGCATGAGCATATTGATGGCGACGAGCGTGATGAGGAGATAGATCAGCATCAGGTAGAAGTAGTTCGGGGAGTTCGGTGCGAACTGCATCCACCACCAGGACTCCTCGCGGCGGATCGGCACCCTGAGGCCGACCGCGCCGTTGATCGGCGAGAACTTCATCGCGATCAGGTAGAGCATCTCGGCGAAGGCGAACGTGGTGAGGACGAAATACGCGCCGCGCAGCTTGTAGCGGAACGTCAGGTAGCCCAGGAGGAGACCGAACAGGGCCCCGCCGATCGCGCCCACGACGAGCCCGACAACCGGGGATATCCCCTGGACCGCCAAGAGGTACGCGGTCGCGTAGGCACCGATCCCGAAGAACGCTGCGTGACCGAAACTGAAGAGGCCGGCGTAGCCCGCCATGATGTTCCACGCCGAGGAGAGCGCGGCGAAGAGGACGATCCGGGTGGCGACGTCGAGGTTCGAGCCCGCGGCGAACTGAGGGACGAAGAGCGCGGCGAGACCGATGAGGATGATTGCCCGGCTGTTCACGTCGATGCCGCTGAGTCGGCGCTGAAGGGTCTCCTGCATCAGTGGGCCCTCCCCAGCAGACCGTTCGGCCTCAGGAAGAGGACGAGGACGAAGACGACGAACACACCGAGCAGATTGCTCTGCCCGGTGAAGATGATCCCGCCGATCTGCTGCGTGAGTCCGATGATGAGGCCACCCAGGATCGCGCCGACCACGTTGCCCATCCCTCCCAGGACCACCACGACGAAGGCGATGACGTTGAAGGACTCGCCGGTCGTGGGTTCGAGGCTGAGGAACGGCAGCACGAGCGCGCCTGCTGCACCGACGCACGCCGCACCCAACCCGAAGACGAGGATGTAGGTCCGTTGCACATCGATGCCCACCAGCGCCGCGCCACGTGGATTGTCGGCGACCGACCGGATCCGAACACCGAGCGATGTCCGCTGCAGCAGGAGGAACAGGAGTCCGGCCAGAGCCATCGCGCCGAAGAAGGCGATCGTGCGAGGGAGTGAGGCGACCGCGCCGAAGACCTGGAACGGCCACTCGACGGTGATTCCGAACACGGACGTCGACCCGCGGGCGTAGGGGAGCTGCACCGCACGTGGCGTCGGGCTGAAGAGCAGGAGCAGGACGTTCTCGAGGAACACCGACAGTCCGAGGGTGAGGAGGAGCTGCTTCTCGAGCGACTCCTTCATGATGCGGTTCAGAAGGAGTCCCTGGACGATCGCACCGATGACGAAGAGGAACGCGACGGTGAAGACGACGGTGGCGTAGGGGTCGAAGCCGAAGCGGCTGACAAGGCTGAACGCCGAGTACATCCCGACGGTCATCAGCGCACCCTGGGCGAAGTTGATGATGTGGAGGACGCCGTAGATAAGCGTCAGGCCCATCGACACGAGGCCGTAGACGCCGCCGATCAGGATCCCCGTCACGGTCGCCTGGATGAGGACCGAGCGGTTCGGGCCGGTCAGGAGTTGGATCTGCTCGAAGTTGAGGGACAGGACCGTCACGGCGACGATGACGCCGACGACTCGTCGGATCTGACGCTCCCTGCGTTCGGCATCGGTCATGAGGCTTGCACCGGAATCGGTGATTTCGACGGTCTCAGGGTCGTCCGCCGCACCGGCCGCTGCCACATTCGGCGAGTTGTCCACAGTAATCCCTCCGTTGCTGTGGCGACAGTGCACTGGCGCTGACCGCCAGTGGGCCCTCTCCCTGGACCGCCGTACCGCTGACCGGAGCGAACGCTACTACACTCCGCGTACGCCGGACACCATCTTCGCGGCGGGGGTGCAGGTTGGGAGGGCGATGAGCATCGATGAGCCCGTGGGCCCCTCCCGAGCGGCTGTGATCGCTGCGGTGGAGGAACTGGGCGCCTTCGCAGCATCCTTCTCGCTCGCCGACCTCGAGCCCTCGGAGCGAGCGGCACTCGAACTCGTCCTCATCGACACCTTAGGTGTGATCGTCGCAGGGACCCGGACCTCGGAGTTCCGCGGCCTCGCCTCCACCGTCGATGATGCGGGATCGGGCAGCTCCCGCATTCCGGGAACGGATCTCCGGCTCCCCGTCGACACTGCGGCGTTCCTCATCGGGACGGCCAGCTGCATGCTTGAGCTCGACGAGGGCAATAAGTATGCGCGGGGTCACCCAGCGGCCCACGCGGTCCCGGCCGTCCTCGCGCTCGCAGGAGCCTCTGATGCGACGGTGCGGAGCATGCTGGAGGCGATCCTCGTCGGCCACGAGGTCGCCGCGCGGTTCGGCCGGGCGGTCCGGCTCAGGAGCGGTCATCACCCGCACGGCAACTGGGGCGTCCCGGGTGCGGCTGCAGCCGCGGCGAAGCTCACCGGGTGCTCCGGCGCGTCGATCGCCGGAGCGATCGACGCCGCCGCTGGACTCGCCCTGGCGAACCCGTTCGACGCAGCGCTCGAGGGCACGTTTGTGCGGAACACGTGGATCGGCATGGCTGCCGTTTCCGGCATCCAATCCGCCCGTCTGGCACGGGCGGGGCTCGCAACGAACGACGGCACCGCAGGGTCCAGCTTCGGTCGGCTCATCGGCTCCTTCGACCCGGTCGCGCTGACCGACGAACTGGGCTCGCGGCTCGACGTGCGCCTCGGCTATCTCAAGATCCACGCGTCCTGCTCCTTCACACATCCACCGATCGACGCAGCACTCGCGCTGAGGGAGGACCCACGGTTCGACATTGACCGGATCGCCGGCGTGGAGGTCCGCACCCACCGGCTCGCGGTGCCGCTCGATCGACCCGGGCCGGATTCACGACTCGCGGCGATGTTCTCGATCCCGTTCCTCGTCGCGGTCGCGCTCAGGTCGGGTCGGGTCGGTCTCGATGCATCGGATGCCCCCAACCGCAGTGATGCGCACGTCATCGCTCTCGCCGACCGCGTGCGGGTCGTGCATGAACCCGCTCATGACGACCGTGCGCCCGCGGAGCGACCTGCGGAGGTCATCATCACGATGGAGGGCGGTGAGGTCCTCTCCTGCGCGGTGCCAAACCCCGTCGGGGACGCGGATCATCGTCCGCTCGATCGGGCGGCGGTCGAGTCCAAACTGGAGGCTCTCATCGGCGGTGGACCGACGGAGCGCATCGTGCGGGCCGTCGAATCGATCCGGACCGACGGAGGGCGTTCCGCGGCGCACTTCCTCGACGACTTGCCCTGAACGCCAGCCGGTACCCGTTCTTCACGGAGGAGCGGCGCCAGAACAGGAGGAACTGACCATGAGCGAGGTCCGGATCCGAGCCATCACCCCGATCCATGTCGGCCCTGACGAGTTGCGACGGCGTCAGGCCCGGTACGACGAGTTCAGTCCGCCGGGTGTCGCCGTGTCGTTGGAGGACCTCCCGGCATCCCCTGACGTCCCTCGAGCACTCGGCACGCTGGAGGACATTGAGGCCTCCGAGCGCGTGGTCACCGCGTTGGCGCTCACGACCGACCCGGGACGGTTCGACCTCATACTTCCGGATTGCGTTCTGGACACGGGCGTCGAACGGATTCGTGACGCCGGTGCCCCCGTTCCGGTGGTCGGGCTCAGCGAACTGACCGCAGGTTTTGTCGGAGGGCTGGGTCTGCGACTCGCCGCCGTGACGCGGAACCGTCCGATCGGTGAGGCGTTGGGGCGGATCATCGAGGGCAGTGGCTCTGCGGGCCGCTTCGGTGGCGTAGAGGACCTCGAGTTGAGCTTCGAGGACATCAGCGACGACGCCCGTTGGAACGGTGCGCTCGAAGCCGCTCGGGAGCGCATCGACGGTCGCCGCGGAGCCGACGTCATCCTGAACGGATGCTCCGCGGTCGACGTGACCATCGGGGACGGGATACCGGTCTTCGACCCCACCCGGCTTGCACTTCGTCTCATCGGCGTCGCGCTGTCGGAGTTGATGGTGGGTGGACGATGAGCGACGTCGATCTGATCGTCGCCGGGGCGGGCGCTGCAGGCTTCGCCGCTGCGATCCGGGCAGCGGAGCTCGGCGCCAGCGTGCTGCTCGCGGAAGCGAGCGCGACGTTCGAGCATGGTTCCAACACGTCGATGTCGACGTCCATGGTCCCGGCCGGGGGAAGCCGTTGGCAGGACCGGTTGGGCATCGTCGACTCGCCGGCGACGTTTCGCGACGACATCATGCGCAAGACGAAGGGTACAGCGGACGCCACGGTGCTTCATGCGTTGACCGACGTCGCGCCCGAGCTCGTGGCGTGGCTCGCCGACGACTGCGACGTCCCGCTCGACCTCGTCACGGACTTCCGCTACCCGGGACACTCGACCGATCGGTGCCATGCGGTCCCCGACCGCGCTGGACGGAGCCTTCTCCGCAATCTCGGTTCGGCGCTCGAACGCCATCACGCGGCGACGCTCATCGCGCCCTTCCGTCTCCACGACGTCCTTGTCGAGGACGGCAGGGTCGTCGGTGGCGTGCTGCAGACACCTGACGGGAGCGTCGAGGAGGTCCGGTCGAGGCTCGGCGTCATCCTCGCGACCAACGGGTACGGCGCCGATCCTGCGTTGGTCCGCCGCTTCGCACCGGAAATCGCAGAGGGCGTCTACCACGGAGGGGATGGGAGCCGTGGCGACGCGCTGAGGATCGGCGAGCGACTCGGGGCAGGGACCGCGCAGCTCGACGCCTATCAGGGACACGGGGCGCTCGCCGTCCCGCACAATGTGCTCCTCACCTGGGCGACCGTCATGCACGGTGGCGTCGTCGTCAACATCGAGGGGGAGCGGTTCGATGACGAGACCATCGGGTACTCGGAGTACGGCGCTCGGGTGCTCGCCCAGCCGGGGCGGACAGCGTGGGTCATCTTCGACACGAGGATCCACGACGCCTGCCAGCCGTTCGCGGACTACCAGGATCTCCTCAGCCAGAACGCTGTCCGCTGGGCGGACGACGTCGACAGCCTCGCGGAGACGATCGGAGCCCCGGCAGAGACCCTCAACAAGACGCTCGCCGACGTGGCGCGAGCCGCGCGCGGCGAGGCGGCTGACGCGTTCGGGCGCCCCACGTTCGCAGGCGAGCTCGTCGCCCCCTTCGCCGCCGTCCGGGTCACCGGCGCGCTCTTCCACACGCAGGGCGGCCTCGCCGTCGACGCCGACGCGCGGGTGCTCACTCCCGCGCTCGAGGCGATCGCCGGTCTGTACGCCGCGGGCGGAGCAGCCGTGGGCATCTCGGGAAATGGGGCTTCGGGGTACCTGGCCGGGAACGGGTTGCTCTCGGCGCTCGGCCTCGGGTACCTCGCAGGACAACATGCGGTCGGCACGATGGTCGGCTGATACGACGAAGGCGAAGACCCCCGACGACGAAGGAGCGCAATCCCATGGAGTTCCTGGTGAACATCGAGATCGAGTGGCCGGCTGACGGCGATCCGGAGCAGCGGGATCGCATCTTCGAAGCCGAGCTCACGCGCGGCCGCGAACTCGCCGAGGCCGGCATCATGCGTCGGCTGTGGCGTGTGCCCGGGCGATGGGCGAACTGGGGCATCTGGGAGGCCGAGGACGCGACCGAGGTCCATCGGGCCATCAGCTCGCTGCCGTTATGGCCCTGGATGAGCGTGACCGTCCACCCGCTCGCGGTGCACCCGAACGACCCCCGCGACATGGAGCTCCCCGCGCCGGCCTGAGCGCACTCAGGTCGGCCGTTTGCCGAGCAGACGCGACGCGTCGGTCGCAATCGCGAGCACCAGCGGCGGGATGGTGGCGAACTGGTCGCGGAAGCGCTCGACGGGTCCGCACACGGAGATCGCAGCGATCGGATGTCCAGAGCTGTCGAGGATCGGCGCGGCGACGCTCCCTGCGCCGGCCTGCCGCTCCTCCTGTGAGATTGCGTAGCCCGTGTCTCGGATCTCCCGCAGCTCAGCACGCAGCGCATCGACGTCGACGATTGTCTTCGACGTCAGCGCGACGAGTTCCCCGTTCGTCAGGTACTCCTCCTGTTCCGCTGCGCTCAAGAACGCGAGGAAGGACTTCGACGAGCTCCCTGCATGCAGTGGGAACGGCTTCCCGATCGCGACCAACATCTTGATCTCACGGTCCGGGGTGACCTGATCGACGTACATGCGGCTCCACCCGTTGCGGAGTGAGAAGGTCGCGGTCTCACCGGTCCGGTCACTGAGTTCCTGAAGTCGCGGGAGCATCAGTGAGCGGAGGTCGAGACGATTGGTGTACGCCGTACCGAGGACGAGCGCCATGGGGCCGAGGCGATACCGGCGTGACCCTGGGTCGACCTGGAGGTAGTCGTTCGCGACGAGCGTGACGAGCACCCGGTGGACGACCGCTTTGGAGAGCGACAGTTCGCGTGCGACCTCGCTCACGCCGACGTCGTCCTTCTCGGAGGAGGCGATGAGGTTCAGGACCGCGAGCGCCCGATCGATCGTCGAGAGCACGGGCGGACCTGGGGTGTTCCGCGTGTCGGTCGGTGCGCTCATCGATCCCTCCGGTCGGTCTGGTGCCCTATTGGCCCCGACGCCTTGAGGGAGATACTAGGACATCACGTTCCGGTCCGCGGAACGTGATCCGTCAGTTCGGATCGAGGGTGGCGAACAGCGATCCGACGTTCTCGGCGGCGGTCAACGCGCGCACGGCCTCCTCGGCCGCGCGGATGGTGTCAGTCCTGAGGCCGTGCGCCGCGTTGTCGCGGAACTTCGTCGCGAGCTCGGCGTCGCTCAACGGAGCCTCATCCCCGCCGCGGTTCGCCATGACGGCGACCTCATGCTCGTCGCCGCCGCGCGTTCTTACCTTGAGTGTCGCGGGGAACTGGTAGGGGAACACCTCGTTGCAGGCTGCGTCCGCGACGACGCTGACCTTCGCCATGAGCGCGCGACGATCGGGGTCGGTCGCACGCTCATCGGTGAAGTCCTCGAGGCCGGCGCCGAGCCCGCCACCGCCGAAGAATCCGAGGGCCACCATGTACGGGCCGCTAAACTGCGCCTGGTAGCCGGTCTCTGGGGCACGCTTGACGTCGATCGGCTCACCGATCGTGCGGACGGTCGCGCCGGCGACACCCAGCTCGACCTGCTCGACGTCCTCCGGCCGCACTCCGCGCTCACGCACGATGCGAGCGGCGTCGAGGGCGGTGTGCGTGAAGTGGTTCGCCGGGTACGGCTTGAAGAAGATGCCGGGGACCTGCCAGTGCTCGCCCAGTCGGTCGGTCACCTCGCCGAGCGCGACACGGCCCTGCAGGAACGCCTCGAGGAAGCCGAAGCGACCCTCGAGGGCCGTCGGTGGACCGGTGAAGCCGTGAGTCACGAGTTGTGCGGCCGTGACGCCGGAATGTGCCGCCCAACCGCAGTGCAACCGTTTGACCGTCCCGCCGGTGCGGTTCGCCTCGATGATGCCGCCGGCCATCGAGGCGGACACCCCGATGGCGTCGACGACGCCGCGCTCGCTCCCGTCGAGGAGGAGCGACGCGGCGACCGCGGATCCGAGCGTCCCGCAGATCGAGGTGGCGTGCTGACCGTGCTCGAAGAACACCGAGTTCCGCAGTTCGCGGTCGTAGCCAGCCATCCCGAGCCGCACGACGACCTCGATGCCGACCGCGATCGCGTCGACCACCTGCGCGCCGGTGGCTCCCGACTGCTCTGCGGCGGCGAGCGCGGCGGGCACGACGCTCGCCGACGGGTGCAGCACCGACGGCAGGTGCGTGTCGTCGTAGTCGAGCGAATGTGCGAGGACGCCGTTCGCGAACGCGGCCCACGGCGCGGCGATGCGCTGCGTCTCGCCGATGATCGAGGCCTGGTCCGCGCCACCCTGGGCGAGCGCGTACGTGAGGGCGCCATCGCTCGTGGCGAGTGGCCGTGCCGCGAGCTGCAGTCCGGTGATGTCGAGTACGCGCTGTTGCACGCTCGAGCGCACGTCGGCGGGCGCGCCCTCGGCGAGCGTGCGGGTTGCGAACGCGGCCAACTGCTCGGAGAGCGTCGGAAGGGCGGCCTCAGCCATCGGTGCGACCGTCCGTGTCCGCGACGACCGCGAGGGGACGCAACGGAGCGCCGGTGGCACCGACCAGCGGGAGCGGAGCGAGGACGAGCGTGAACTCGCGGACCCCGTCGCGCCCGATCTCCTCGAGGTTCATCGTCTCGATGATGTTGATGCCCTCCTCGACGAGCAGGATCCTGTGCGCCGGGAGAATGGCGTGGCCCTTCCCGGCCTCGAGACGTTCGAACGCTATCGAGTCGGCCCCGACCGCACGGGGTCGGTTCGCGGCGAGCCAGCGTGCGCCGTCAGCGCTAACGCCGGGGACTCCGGTCACGAGGCCCATGTAGGCCGCACCCTCGTCCCAGCGTGCACCCCAGCCGGAACGGACGAGCAGCACGTCACTCGGTTCCGGGCTGGTGCCGGTCAGGGCCAGCGCCGCGTCGAGGTCGTCGGGGGTGATCTCGTAGCCGGGCTCACACGTCGCGAGGCCGAGGGCCGCAGGGACGTCGAGGAGGATTCCCCGGACGAGCGCTGGCGCGAAGACGTGGATGCCGTGGTCAGGGAACGCCCCACCGACCTGCGCCGTCGTGGCATCCGCGCCGCCGTAGAGTTCGCCGTCCTGGGAGACGTGTCCGAGCGCGTCGATGTGGGTCCCGACGTGCGTTCCGAGCGTGATCAGATCGTTCGCCGCCGACCCTCCGTCGCCCCGGACCGCGTCGCCGTGCCGGCGTGGCATGGCGCGCCAGTACGCCGGGTGGTTCGGTGACTGTGGCATCCCGACCACGTAGGGACGCGCGAGGTCGTAGGTGGTCGTGCCGCGACGGACCGCGTCGAGCAGGCTGTCGGTCATCGTTCCCTCCGGAGCGAGAGCAGGCCCCGAGCGCGCCGCACGACGGCGATGTCGACCAGTTCGCCGTCCAGCGTCGTCGCACCTCCGCCGGCCGCGTCGGCGGAGGCGACGACGCGAGCGGCATGGGCGAGTTCGGCCGCGTCAGGGGTGAAGTGGGTGTGGATCGCCGCGAGCTGCCGCGGATGGATAGCAGACTTGCCGTGGAACCCGAGGGCGCGGGCGCGCACCAGTGCGTCGTTCAGTGCCTCCTCGTCGTTCAGGATGGTGGTCGCGCCGTCGACCGGGGCAGCGATGCCGGCAGCGCGCGAGGCGAGCACGACGAGTGAGCGGGGGATGAGCGTGGTGAGCGCGTCGTCGCCGCGTCCGTCGAGGTCCGCGACCAGGTCGGCCTCGCCGACGACGAGGCGGAGGACACGGGGGGAGCTCGCGGCGATCTCCTCCGCGCGCAGCACCCCCTTCGCCGATTCGATGGTGGGATAGAGGTGAACGACACTGGGAGGCATGCCGAGCGCCTGCTCCCGCACCGTGATGGCGTCGGCGGCGGCACGGATCGCATCCGCGTCCTCGGCCTTCGGGAGGCGCAGCGCCTCGACCGCGGGATGCACGGCGACGTCGAGGTCGCGCGCGTTGTACCCGTCCTCGTGGCGGTTGATCCGGACGTGCACGGCCGGTGCGTCGATCGTGCGAGGGGAGCCCGCGAGCTCGTCGAGCAGCCGCGCGACGGCCGTCCGCGCTAGATCCTTACGATCAGGAGCGACCGCGTCCTCGAGGTCGAGCACGACCGCATCGGACCCGGCGGCGAGCGCCTTGCGCATCACGGCCTCGTCGCACCCCGGCGCGAAGAGGTAGCTGCGGTGCGCTCGGACGCGCACGGTCGCGTCGTCAGGCGATGACATCAGCATCCCGCAGCGCAGCGATCCGTTCGGTCGACAGGCCGGCGTGCTCCGCGAGGATCGCGTCGGTGTCAGCACCGTGCGCACGGCCGGTCGAACGGATTGAGCCTGGCGTCTCGGACATGCGGAAGAGCACGTTGTGCTGCAGCAGCTCCCCGAGCTCGGGATCGCTCACCCTCGTCAGCATCTCGTGAGCGTCGACCTGCGGATCCGCGACGAGGTCCGCCGCCGAGTACACCGGAGCGACGGCCGCGCCCGCAGCGCTGAAGGCTTCCATCACCTCGTCACGCGTCCGCGCGGCGATCCATGTGCCGACGAGGTCGTCGAGCAGGTCGACGTGCGCCGCGCGGCCCGTGCCCGTCGCGAACCATGGCTCGTCGGCGACCCCAGCGTGTCCGACGAGTTCCATCACGCGTCGTGCGATCGCGTCGGCGCTCGTGGAGACCGCGACCCAGTGCTCGTCGGCGGTCCGGTAGAGGTTGCGTGGCGCGTTGTTCTGCGACCGGTTCCCGGTGCGCTTCCCGATCGCGCCGGTCAGGTCGTAGACGGTCGGGCCGGGGCCTACGGCGGTCATGATCGGCTCCAGCAGGCTCAGATCGATGACCTGTCCAGCGCCATCCTTCGCGTCGCGGTGGTAGAGCGCCATCGCGACCGCCGACGCACCGGTGATCCCGGCGATGGAGTCCGCGAGTCCGAACGCGGGCAGGGTCGGGGGCCCGTCCGCCTGACCGGTGAGGTGAGCGAAGCCGCTCATCGCCTCGACGAGCGTTCCGAAGGCGGGACGGGACGCGTAGGGGCCGTCCTGGCCGAAGCCCGTCACGCGCAGGAGGATGAGGCGTGGGTTCCGCTCGCGCAGGACGTCCCATCCCAGGCCCCAGCGCTCGAGCGTCCCGGGTCGGAAGTTCTCGACGAGCACGTCGGCGTTCGCGATGAGCGACAGCAGCACCTCGGCGCCCTCGGGGCGCGAGAGGTCGACGGCCGCGGTCCGCTTGTTCCGGGCGATCTCCTTCCACCAGATTCCGCTGCCGTCGACGGCAGGACCGTGCCCTCGCATGCCGTCCGGCTTGCGGGGATGCTCGATCTTGAGCACCTCCGCCCCGAAGTCCCCCAGGATCTGGCAGGTGAGGGGTCCCGCAAGGATGGTCGAGCAGTCGATGACGGTCACACCGTCGAGCGGACCACTGGCGCTCATACGTCGAGGCGTGAGCGGTGGACGAAGCGACCCTTCGGCTCGCCGACGACCTGGCCAGCGGCGAGGATCTGCTCGCCCCGGAGGAACGTGTCGGTCACCGTCGCGCCGATCTCGATGCCTTCGAGGGCGCTGTACTCCTGCGCGGACTCGGAGTCGTCGGCGCTGACCACGAAGCCACGCGAGGGGTCAACGATCGCGACGTCCGCGTCGTAGCCGGGGGCGAGGTGGCCCTTCCGGTGCAGCCCGTAGCGCTCCGCCGGGTTCGAGGCGACGAGGCGGGCGATCGTGGGGAGGCTGAGCCCGCGCTTGACGCCCTCGCCGACGAGTCCGGGCAGCAGGTACTCAGTGCCGCCGAAGCCGGACTTCGCGAGGAAGACGTCGTCGCGGTCGTCGCCGAACTTGATCTCGTCCTTGCAGCAGGCGTGGTCCGAGACGACCCAGTCGACGTTGCCGGCGATGAGGTGCCCCCAGAGCGCCTCCATGTCCTCCTTGGGCCGGATCGGCGGGTTGACCTTCGCTCCGATGCCGGGGGCGTTGTCGAGGTTGGCGAGCAGGTGTCCGATCGTGACCTCGCGGCGGAAGTCGATGTGCGGGAACGCGGTCCGCATCCGCAGGGCTGCATCGAGCGCCTTCGCCGAGGAGAGGTGCAGCAGGTTGATGTTGGCGAGTTCGGTCTCGTGCGCGAGGTAGCTCGCGATCGTGATTGCCAGGCCCTCCGAGTGTGGCGGACGGGATCGGTGGTAGGCGTCGAGGTCGCGTGGGCCGCCGCCCTCCTCGACGATCTTCGTGTACGCCGCCATGATTTCCGCGGTCTCGCAGTGCAGCGATAGCGAGATGCGGTCGGCGAGCTCGGGGTGCGCCTCGCGGACCTGCTGGATCCCGCGCATGACGAACTCGAAGTGGGCGTAGTCGTAACGCTCCCCGGGGGGTGTCATGAGGAACTTCGTCTGGTCCTCGGAGCGGCCGTGCAGCCCGTGCGATCCGTAGAACATGAAGATCTTGAACGACGTCACGCCATGTTCCATGACCAGGTCGTCGAGCTCCCCGATGTGCTCCCTCGACATGGGTGCGACGTGGAAGGCGTGGTCGACGTACGCCCGTCCGCCAGAGAGCTCGAGGACCTCGGGGAAGAACTCGCGGTAGGGGCCGCCCTTGTTGAGGTAGTACTGGCCGGTCCGGATGTAGGTGAGCCCGGTCGTAACGCCACCCTGCGCCGCCGCCCGCGACTCCGTTGCGGTGTCCTGGTCGAGCGGGCTGTAGATGCCCCAGTGCTGGTGGGCATCGACCGCGCCCGGCATGGCAAGCTTGCCGCCTCCGTCGAACACCTCGCGCGCGGCTGCCGGGTCGATGCCCGGCTCGATCTCCGCGATACGTCCGTCCTTGATCGCGATGTCCGAGTCCTCGACCGTGTCGAGGTCCGGTCGGACCACCCGGACGTTGCGGATCAGCAGGTCGTACGCGGTCATGGCCGTCGCTCCTCGTCGCACCGTGGTCCGGACGCAGCCCGGTCGGCGTCTGCTCCGATGTCCCAGAGTGAACTCTACCGCCTGTTCCGCCTGACGCGACGCTGTTCCGTGCGATTCCGTGGGTCCTGGAGCCGAACGGCCGGTGAGCACCGCGACGGCGGACGATTACGGCGGTGCGCGACGGTAGTGTCCGATACACTGGGGTCGCGTCGCTATCCGGGGCGCCGCTGACCGCCGCGAGCGATGGGAACCATCGATGAGTGCATCTGACGAGCTGACGGCGATCCGGGTCACGAAGAACGGGCCGCTCACCGTGAAGGGTCCCGTCCGGGTCGACGGCGCCGACGGAGCGCCCTGGACCGACATCCCGGAGGGTGGTGCCGTCGCGCTGTGCCGCTGCGGGCTGTCCAAGGTCAAGCCGTTCTGCGACGGCAGCCACAACGCGGGCGGGTTCGACTCCGCCCCGACGCCGGGGGACCAGCCCTACCCCTGGTGAGCGGTGCCGGAACGGTCCTCCTCGCCGCGTGGACGCTCGAGCCCGACGCGCACGACCCGGTCCGGCGCGATGCGGACGAGCACACGCTCCGACTCGATCGGCGCGGGGTAGGGCCGGCCGAAGTAGCGCTGTGCGCAGGCGTCGATGTGGGCCCGCGCCTCCGGGCCGGTCACGAAGGCGACCGCACGGCCCCGCACCTCGACGAACCGGTACGGGTCGTCGCGTTCCCACACGGTGACCGTCGCCCGCGGATCGCGGCGCAGGTTGCGGTACTTCGCGCGGTGCACCTCGGTGTTGATGAGCAGGTGGTCGTCGTCCGCATCGACCCACATCACGTGCGACTGCGGCGTCCCATCGGGGAGCAGCGTCGTCAGGGTCGCGAAGTTGGTCCCGGTCGCGAGGCGTCGGACGTCGTCGTCGAGGCTCATCGGCCCCCTCCCTCCGTGCCGTCCCCGTCGTCCGGCCCCGCGGCCACCATAATCGTGACCGAGGACCCGGGTCGACGTCCGGTGCTGCGCTAGCGTTGGCGCCGCCGGTCGGATCGTTCCGACCACCCCCGCCCACCGTCCCGATCGCTGCTCGAACCTGCTGGAGGATGAGCCATGGCAACCGAAGAGATGCGCGCGAAGGTCGCCGCCGGACAGGGCTTCATCGCAGCCCTCGACCAGAGCGGTGGCTCCACCCCGAAGGCGCTCGCCATGT
>CAJXTG010000004.1 GCA_913060655.1 uncultured Nitriliruptoraceae bacterium
CCCATGAGCGCGGACACCACGACCGCCGTCGACGGCATCACGCTGACCGAGAGCGCCGCCGAGAAGGTGCGCGGCTTCCTCGCCGACCAGCAGGACGTGGAGGGCATCGCCCTGCGCGTCGCCGTGCAGGCCGGCGGCTGCGCCGGGTTCCGCTACGCCCTGTTCTTCGACGACCGTGACCTCGACGGCGACGTCGTCGACTCGCAGCACGGCGTCACCCTCCGCATCGACAAGATGTCCTCCGCCTACCTCTCCGGCGCGGTCATCGACTGGAAGGAGTCGCTCGAGGCGTCCGGCTTCGCCATCGAGAACCCCAACTCCTCCGGCTCGTGCGCCTGCGGGGAGAGCGCGACCTTCTGAGCGGCACGCGCGGCCCCGGCCGCCCGACCCGCAGCGCCCTGGCCGTCCTCGCCGGCGCGACCCTGTGGGGCACCGCCGGCGCGTCCCAGGCGCTGCTCGCCGACACGTTCCCCCCTGCGACCGTCGGGGCGCTGCGCACCGCGGTCGGCGGCCTCGCCCTCGGTGCGCTCGCCGTCGTCCTGCGCCGGCCCACCACGGCCCCCGCCACCGCCGCGACGTCCGCGACGGCCGGGACGGTCCCCGCGGCCGGCCGTGCCGCGCTGCTGCTCGCCGGTGTCGCCCTCGTCGGGTACCAGCTCGGCTTCTTCGTCGGCGTCGCCGCGCTCGGCATCGCCGTCGGCACTCTGCTCGCCGTCGGGTCGGCACCGTTCTTCGCCGGCGTCGTCGCCGTCGCCACCGGGACGGAACGTCCGAGCCGACGGTGGACGGTGGCCACCGGCGCGGCGGTCGTCGGCCTCGCCCTGCTGATCCGCCCCGACGGCGGCACCACCGTCGACGGCCCCGGGGTCGCCGCCGCGCTGCTCGCCGGCCTGTCGTTCGGCACGTTCACCGTCGTGTCCAAGCGGCTGCTCGCCGGCGGACGACGGCACGTCGACACCGTCGCCGTCCCGTTCCTCCTCGCCGCCGTCGCGGTCCTGCCGCTGCTGGCCGCCACCCCCGCCGTGCGCGACGTCACCACCTGGTCCGACCCGACCACCGTCGCCGTCGTCGCGTGGCTCGGGCTCGGAGCGACCGCCGCCGGCTACCTGCTGTTCATCGTCGGGCTGCGGGGCGTCCCCGCTGTCGTCGGCGCCACCCTGGTGCTCATGGAGCCGCTGACCGCGACCCTGCTCGGGGTCGGCGCGTTCGGCGAGCGGCTGCCCACCACCGGCGCCGTCGGAGCGCTCCTCGTCGCCGCCGCACTCCTCGCGACGGCCGTCGGCGCCGGGACGTCGCCGGCCGGCACGACACCGACGGATCCGCAACCCGCGCGGTAGCGTCCACCCCCTCGGCCCGTCCGGACCCCATCGTCCGGACCCCTGCGCCCGGGCCCCTGCGCCCGGGCCCCACCGCTGGAGCACCGTCATGCGCGTCCTCGTCGTCTCCGCCGACCCGTCCGAGCGCCTGCGGGCGACCTCCGGGCTCGACGCGGCCGTCGACGTCGTCGAGTGCGACGGGGTCGACGAGGCGCGTCGCCGCACCCTCGACACCGACGCGCCCGTCGACGTGCTCATCGTCGACGGCGACCTCGACCCCCGCGGCGGGTACGCGTTCCTCTACGAGCTGCGCGCCCACGCGGCGCTGACCGGCTGGACGCCACCACCGTCCGTCGTCCTCGCGTCCCGCCCGTCGGACCGCTGGCTCGCCGGCTGGTCGGGCGCGTCGGAGCTGTTCCTCAAGCCGGTCGACCCCTTCGAGGTCGCCGCCGCCGTCACCGCCCTGCCCGGCACCGAGCTGCCCGCCTACGGCGACGCCGGGGCCGCCCGCGCGCAGCTCGGCACGGCCCTGCGGCGCACCGGCCGGTGACCGCGCCGGCCGCCCTGCTCGAGCGGCTGCTCGCCGGGGACGACCTCGACGCGCCCGGCGCACGCGCCCTGCTCGACGCGCTCATCGGCGGCGAGCTCGACCCGACGGTCAGCGCCGCCCTGCTCGTCGCACTGCGCGGCAAGGGCGAGACGGCGACGGAGGTCGCCGCGTTCGTCGAGGCGATGCGCGCCGCCGCCGTGCCCCTCACCCTCGACGCCGACGTCCGTGCCCGCGCCGTGGACACCTGCGGGACCGGCGGGGACGGCGCCGGCACCATCAACGTGTCCACCGTCGCCGCCGTGGTCACCGCGGCCGCCGGCGTCCCCGTCGTCAAGCACGGCAACCGGGCCGCGTCCAGCCGGTCCGGCAGCGCCGACCTGCTCGAGGCGTGGGGCGTCGCGCTCGAGCTCGGCCCCGACGCCGCACGCCGCGTGCTCGACGCGACCGGCGTCACCTTCCTCTACGCCCGGCACTACCACCCCGCGATGCGGCACGTCGCCCCGGTGCGCAGCGCCCTCGGCGTGCGCACCGTGTTCAACCTGCTCGGCCCGCTGTCCAACCCCGCCGCCGTCGTCCGCCAGGTCGTCGGCGTGCCCGACCCGCACGTCGGTGAGCTCGTCGCCGGTGCGCTCGCCCGGCTCGGCCACACCCACGCGCTCGTCGTCCACGGCGACGACGGTCTCGACGAGCTCACCACCACCACGACGAGCCGCACCTGGGAGGTCCGCGACGGCCACGTCACGGCCGGCACCGTCGACCCCGCCGCGCTCGGGCTGCCGACCGCGTCCCGCGCCGACCTGCAGGGCGGGGACGTCGACGAGAACCGGCGGCACGCCGACGCGATCCTCGACGGTGCCCCCGGCGCGCACGCCGACCTCGTCGCGCTCAACGCCGCCGCGGCGCTGCTCGTCGGCGGCGCGGTCGACGACCTCGCCGGCGGGGTCGAGCTGGCCCGCGGGCTGCTCGCCGACGGGACGGCCCGTGCGGTGCGCGACGCATGGGTCGCCGCGTCGCAGCGGGCCGCCGCCGACGCCTGATGGGCGGCGAGCACCGGGTGGAGGCGGGCAGCGGCCGCTACGACCCCGCGACGCTGCCGGCGAAGCCGCCCGTCGACGCCGCCGACTTCCACGCCCTCGACCTGCGCGTCGGCCGCGTCGTCGCCGCCGAACCGTTCCCCGCCGCCCGGCGGCCGTCGCTGCGGCTGCGCGTCGACTTCGGCCCGATCATCGGGGAGCTCGAGACCAGCGCGCAGATCACCCGCTACGACCCTGCGGCGCTCGTCGGCCGCCTCGTCGTCGGCGCGGTCAACCTCGGCACCCGCCGCATCGCCGGGCTCGACAGCGCGTTCCTCGTCGTCGGCGGGCTCCACGCCGACGGGGCCGTCGCCCTCCTCGCCCCCGACGAGGACCTGCCGCCCGGCGCACCCGTCGCCTGACGTCCCCCACCGGTCGGTACGGTCGCCGCATCCGACCGGGACCCACCCCGGACCGACGACCGGAGCGACGATGGCGGTCTCCTCACCCGACGGCGCCCCGCTGGACGCCACGCTGCCCGACGTGACCCTCGACGCGCCCGACGGCACCGCCCACCGGCTGCACGACCTCGCCGGCGACGGCCCGACCCTCGTCGCGTTCGTGTGCAACCACTGCCCCTACGTCCAGCACGTCGAGGTGCTCCTCGGCGAGCTCGCGACCGCCTTCGCCGCCCGCGGCGTCACCACCGTCGGCGTCGTCTCCAACGACCTCGTCACCTACCCGCAGGACGGGCCGGACGGCATCCGCGAGCAGGCGGCACGCGCCGGCTGGACGTTCCCCGTGCTCCTCGACCGCGACCACGCGCTGGCGCACGCGCTCGGCGCCGTGTGCACCCCCGACCTGTTCCTCTTCGACGCCGACGGGCGCCTCGCCCACCGCGGCGGGCTCGACACGTCCACGCCGGGCAACGGCGAGCCGCTCACCGGCGCGGACCTGCGGACCGCCCTCGACGCCGTGCTCACCGGCGCACCCGTCCCCGACGGGCTCGCCCCGTCACTCGGCTGCGGCATCAAGTGGGCGGAGGGTCACGAGCCGGCCTGAGCCGACCCGGTCCGGCGGCGCACCTTCGCGCCCGCGAGGACGTGCGTGTCGCCCCGGCCCGACCGTTCCGCGTCGCGCAGCAGCGCCGCCGTCGCCGCCAGCGCCGCACCGCCCGCGACCGGCTCGGCGACCTGCCCCGTCGCGTGGCGGATCCGCACCTCCGCCGACGTGAGCCAGCGGCGCAGCAGGTCGGCCTCCTCCCGTCCGCCCGACGTCGCCACGTCAGGGTCGTCCGGCTCCGCGAGCAGCCGGGCCGGACCCGGCGCCGCCGGCCCGCCCGGCCGCTCCCGCCAGGTCGCGACCAGCCGGCCGTCGGTCAGGTGCGCGACCTCCACGGCCGTGCCGGTGTGCCGCTCGACGACCAGGTCGACGTCGCGGACGAGCTCGAGGTGCCGCCGGGCCAGCGCCGCCCGGACCACCGCGGCCAGCTGCTCACGGCACGCCGCCGCCCGTTCGAACGCCCCCTCCGCCCCGAGCTCCCGCATCCTCGCCTCGAGCAGGTCGACGAGCCCCGTGGGGTCCGTGAGCAGGTCGACGGCCCGTGCGACCACCGCCGCGTACCCGTCGGGGGTCTGGGTCCCGTCGCACACGGCGTCGCAGCGGTGCAGGTCCTTGAGCATGCAGGCCGGGTTGTCCTGCGCGCGCCGCAGCCGCGGCCGGCACGGCCGCAGCGGCACGACCGCCTCGACCCCCTCCACGACCCGCTCGGCGACGCTGCGGGGGACCGGTCCGAGCCCCGGTGTCGTCGCGTCCGGTGCCCCGCGCGTGATCGCCAGGCGGGGGAACGGCTCCCGCGTCAGCGTCACACTCACCCCCGGGTCCGGCCGGGTCGAGCGGCGGTTGTACGGCGGGCGGCGGGCCTGCAGCTCCCGCACCTCACGCACCGCCGCCTCCAGCTCCGTCTCCACCACCGTCCAGCTGACCCGCCGGGTCGCGGCGACCAGGTCGGCGGTGCGCCGCCGCGTGTCCTGCCCGAAGTAGCTGCGCAGGCGGCGCCGCAGGTCCGTCGCCTTCCCGACGTACAGCACCGCCCCGTCGTCCCCGTGGAAGCGGTAGACGCCCGGTGCGGACGGCGCGTCCGCGATCAGGGCGATGCGCCGGTGGCTGCGGTCGCCCGTCGGCCCGCACAGCCGCAGCAGGTCCTCCACCGTCGTCGCCCCGTGACCCGCCGCCCGCTCGATCAGCCCGTGCAGCACGTGCAGCGTCGCCCGCGCGTCGTGCAGCGCCCGATGGTCGGGCGCATCGGGCGCGTGCAGATGGCGGGCGAGCGTCCCCAGCCGCAGGTCACGCACCTCGTCGCGGATCAGACGCCGTGCGAGCACCGCCGTGTCGACCACCCGCGGGCGGGGTGCCGGCAGGCCCAGCCGCGCCGCCGCCGCCCGCAGGAAGCCGAGGTCGAAGCGGGCGTTGTGGGCGACGAACACGGCGTCGCCGACGAAGTCGAGCACCGTCGGCAGCACGGTCGCCGCATCCGGCGCGTGCGCGACGTCGGCGTCGGTGATGCCGGTGATCGCCGTGACCGACGGGGGGATGGGCACGCCCGGATGGACGAACGTGCGCAGCTCCGCGACGACCTCGCCACCGCGGGCGCGGACCGCACCGACCTCGGTGATGCGGTCCCGGTCGGGGGACAGGCCCGTCGTCTCCAGGTCGAGGACCACGAACGTCGTGTCGACCAGCGGCGTCTGATCCGCGAACGACGTCTGCTGCGCGCCGGAGCCGGCAGCACCTGCGGTGACGGCCACGTGCCCTCCCTCCGAGGTCCTGCGCGGTCCTGCACGGTGCTGCACGGTCCTGCACGGTGCGACGGCGCAGCGTAACGACGGCAGCGTGGCCGCCCGGTGTGACACGTCCGAGCGTCAGCGGCGCTGGCAGCGGGGGCAGAACGTCGTGCCCCGCTGCGCGACCGTCGTCGTGCGCAGCGGACCGTCACAGCGGCGGCACGGCAGGCCGCCACGCCCGTACGCGTCCAGCTCGGTCAGGTACCGGCCGCTCTGCCCGTTGACCAGCTGGTAGTCCCGGAACGTCGTGCCCTCCCGCTCCACGGCCGCGGCGAGGACGTCACGGACCGCCGTGTGCAGCCGGGCCGCCCGCACCCGGCCGACGCGGCGCGCGTCCGGGTGGATGCCGGCGCGCCACAACGACTCGTCCGCGTAGATGTTGCCGACACCGGCGACGAGCCGCTGGTCGAGCAGCCGCGCCTTCACCGGTGCGCTCGAGCGGGCCAGCCCCCGGGCGAGATGGTCGACGGTGAACGCCGGGCCGAGCGGCTCGGGGCCGAGCGCGGCCAGCGCGGGCGACGCGGCCCCGTGGTCGCCGGGGTCGACGACGGTGACCCGGCCGAAGCGGCGGGCGTCGCGCAGCACCAGCACCCGCCCGTCGTCGAGCGTGAGGCGCACCCGCACGTGGCCGCCACCACCGACCCGCCCCGCCGGGTCGTCGCCGTCGAGGACCCGCAGGATGCCGCTCATCCCCAGGTGCAGGACCAGCTCGGAGGGGTGGGCGGGGGCCGTCCCGGCGAGCGGCAGCAGCAGGAACTTGCCGCGGCGGGCCACGTCGGTGACCGTGCCACCGACCGCCCGCTCGACGTCCCCGAGACGGCGCGCCGGGTACGGATCGCGCGCGACGGCGACCACGGTCCGCCCGCGCACGTGCGGCGCCAGCTGGCGGCGGACGGACTCGACCTCGGGCAGCTCGGGCACGCGCCGAGGCTAGCGACGGCCCGTCGTTACCCTCGGCCCGACGCGAGGGAGGTCGAGGTGTCCGACGACGCACGCCCCCCGAGCGACGGGCCCGATCGGCGCGACGGGCCCGATGGGCGCGACCGGCGCGACGACGGCCGTCCCGAGCAGGCCCGCCCCCGCGACCGCACCGGACGCCCGCTGCCCTACGGCACCACCGGGGTCGCGCTGACCGAACCGGCCGACCCCGCCACCGTCGCCGAGGCGGTCGCCCTCGGCCTGACCCGGTGGGACGAGCAGCGCTACTTCGAGGCCCACGAGCTGCTCGAGCACGCCTGGAAGGCCGCGTCCGGCGTCGAGCGCGACCTGTGGAAGGGCGTCATCCAGGTCGCCGTCGCCGGCGTGCACCTGCAGCGCGACAACCGGCTCGGCGCGCACCGCCTGCTCGGCCGCGCCCTCGACCGGCTCGGCACGGCGCCCGACGAGCACGACGGCGTCGACGTCGCACGGCTGCGGACCACCGCCACCGCCGCCCGCGACCGGCTCGCCGCCGGCGACGCCCCCGCCGCCGACTGGGGACCGTTCCCCACCGTCCCCGGCGCCCCCACACCGACCGGACCCCGCCCGGACACGTCCGGACACGGCGGTGGACCGTGAGCGGCCCGGACGCCGCCGGCGACCCCGCCACCGCCGGGGCGGCACTCGCGCTCCAGCTCGCCGCCCTCGACGCCCGCTCATGGGCCCAGCTGCTGCGCAGCCTGCGCCGCGCCAACCTGCCGGCCACCGCCGGCGACCTGCTCGCCCGCCCCAGCAGCGACCTCGTCGCCGGCCCACCCCGCCGGGACCTGTGCGCGCACGTCGCCGCCGACGCCGCCACGCTCGCCGCCCTGCGCGCCGACCTCACCCTGCCCGCGACGGTGCACGCGCTGCTCGGCACCGACGACACGGCCGCGGCCGACCCGCCTGCGGCCGGGGCGGCCGCCCAGCCTGCGGCCGCAGCGGCCGACGACGGCGACGGCGATGGCGGTGGGGAGGAGCGGGCCGCACGGCGGGCCCGGGACCTGCGGCGCAGCCGGGACGAGGAGCGCCGGCGCCGCGAGGGGGCCGAGGCCCGCGCCGCCGCCGCCGAGGCCCGGGCGGAGGAGGCGCGCGCCGCCGCCGACCGTGACCGTGCCGCGCTCGCCGACCGTGACGCCGCCCTCGCCCGTGCCGAGGAGGCGACCGCCGACGCCGTCGCGCGCGCCGAACGTCGCGCCGCCGGCCGCCTCAGCACCCTCGAGGACGAGCTCGCGGCCGAACGGCGCACCGTCGAGGAGCTGCGCCGCACCGTCGAGCGGCTGCGCGCCGACGTCGCCGCGCTGCGCGCCGACCGCGACCGCGCACCGGCCCCGCCCACCACCGCACCGGCGGCCACCCCGGCCGGGTCGGCCACCCGGCGGCCGCTGCACCCGCCCGCCGAGCTCGACCCCGACTCGACGGCGGCGGCCCGCTGGCTCGCCGACCGCTGCGACCGGCTCGTCGTCGACGGCTACAACGTCGTGCTCACCCTCCGGCCCGGCCGGCCCCTCGAGGAGCAGCGCCGCTGGCTCGTCGAACGGCTGCGTCCGCTCGCCGCCCGCGGGCCCGCACGTCCGCTCGTCGTGTTCGACGGGGCGGGCCGCACCGGCGGACTGCGCGACACCGGCGGGGTGGAGGTCCGCTTCACCGCCGGGGGTGCGAGCGCCGACGACGAGATCGTCTTCGAGGTCGCCGCGACCGACCGGCCGATGCTCGTCGTCACCGACGACGTCGAGCTGCGCGCCCGGGTCCAGGCCGAGGGCGGCAACGTCGTCGGCATCGTCCACCTGCCCGGGATCGCGGACGGGTGAGCGCCGGCCGGCCGCGGATCGCCTGGGTCACCAACGACCTCCCGCCGCACAGCGGCGGCATCCAGCAGTTCGTCGCCAACCTGCTCACCCGCACCGCCGACACGACCACCCTCGTGCTCGGCCCGGCCGCCCCCGCAGGACGGAGCGCGGACGCCGACCGGTTCGACGCGTCCCACCCGGGGCGCACCGTCCGCAGCACCGGCCGCATCCTCCCCACCGCCGCGACGCTGCGCCGGCTCGTCCCCGAGCTCACCGCCCACCGTCCCGACGTCGTCGTCCTCGGCTCCGTCTGGCCGCTCGGTCGCCTCGCCGGCCGCCTCCGCGCCGCCACCGGCGCCCCCGTGCTCGGCATCAGCCACGGCGCCGAGGCCGGCCTCGCCGCCGGCCCCGCCCGGCCGCTGCTGCGGGCCGTGGCCCGCGACGTCGACCTGCTCACCGTCATCAGCGACCACACGGCCGCGGCGATCGGCCCGGTGCTCGGGGACGCCGAGCCGCCGCGTCTCAGCCCCGGCGTCGACCCCGACCGTTTCGCCGCCGCGGCGCACCGGACCGCGGCCCGCGCGCTGCGGGAGCGGTGGGGCGTCCCCGCCGACGCGCCGGTCGTCGGCTGCGTCGCCCGGCTCGTCCCCCGGAAGGGTCAGGACGTCCTGCTGGACGTGTGGCCGCAGGTCCGCGCGACGCAGCCGGCGGCCCGGCTGGTCATCGTGGGGGAGGGGCCGCTGCGCCGACGGCTCACCCGCCGCGCCGCCACGGTCGAGGGGGCGCACGTCGTCGGGCCCGTCGCGTGGGAGGACCTGCCGGCCGCCTACGCCGCGCTCGACGTGTTCGCGATGCCGGTGCGGACACGGCTCGCCGGCCTCGACGTCGAGGGGCTGGGCATCAGCCTGCTCGAGGCGCAGGCCGCCGGCCTGCCGGTCCTCGCCGGCCGCTCCGGCGGTGCACCGGAGACGGTCACCGACCCGCGCGTCGGCCGCGTCGTCGACGGTCGCGACCGCACCGCCGTCGCCGCCGCGCTCGTCGACCTGCTCGCCGACGACGTGCGCGCCGCCGCGGCGACGCACGGCCCGCACGCGGCGCAGGCGTGGAGCTGGGACGCGATCGCCGCCCGCTTCGACGCGCTCACCGGCGCGCTGGCGGCACGTCCCCGCTGAGCCGTCCCGCCGCCCCGGCGCCGCTCAGCCCGCGCCGTCCTGTGCCGGGGTGTCCTCCTCGGCGGTCGTGACGGGCCGCCGGGCCAGATCGACGACGACGACGCGATGGTCGGACAGGCCGGTGGCGAGCACGTCGGTGGCCACCACGTCCCAGCCGGCGGGCACGAGGACATGGTCGATCTGCGCCCGGGCGGCCCGGTCGGGGAACGTGTCGACCCCCGGCGGCAGCGCCCGGCGCAGCCCGAGCTCCTCGAGCACCTGGACGGCCGGCGCGCCGGGCGTCGCGTTCAGGTCACCGGCCACGAGCGTCGGCACCCCCCGTTCGGCGAGCCGGGCGACCGCCGCCGCGACCGTCTGCGCCTGCGGCAGGCGCGTGTCGCCCTGCCGGTCCACGTTCGACAGGTGGGTGACGACCAGCCCGAGCGGTGCCCCGTCGACCTGCTCGACGACGACGGCGAGGGCCGCACGGGCCATCGGGTCGCGCCCCTGCGGCAGCGGGATGCGCTCCACCTCCACGACGGGCAGGCGGGTGAGCAGCCCGTTGCCCCACACCTCGTCGGCCGCCGGGCCGAACACCGTGTCGAGGCCGGTGCCGACCGCCATCGTCGTGAGCAGGTCGGGGGTGCCCGACACGAACCAGCCGCGGTCGACCTCGTTCAGCGCCACCAGGTCCGCGTCGAGGTCGGCGAGCAGGTCCGCGAGCTCCAGGGCCCGCTGCCGACCGTCCACGTCGAACCCGAAGTGGACGTTCGCGAGCACCAGCCGCAGCGTGCCGTCCGCCGCGGGCGCGTCGACGGCCGGCACCGCCCGCAGCGACGCCGGCGCGGCGAGCAGCAGCGCCGTCGCCACGGTCACCGCCGCGACCCGGGTCAGCAGCGGCGGGGACGGCTCCCGGCCGATGCGAGCCCCCCGCAGCGTCGAGACGAGCACGGCGACGGCGACGGCCGCCGCCGACGTGAGCAGCACCGTCGACGTGCCGAACGGCAGCGGCAGCAGCGGCCCCGCGTAGGCGGCGAAGGTCAGCACGCCGAACGTCACCAGCGAACCGCCGGCGACCACGCCGCGGCGACGTGCGCTCGTCCGCCCGCCGCGCGACCCGGTCACGACCCCGAGCCCCAGGCCGACGGCCAGCACGCCCTGCCCGACGACGGCGGCGACCCCCGCCGCGTCGATCGCCGCGGCCGCCCCCGTCAGCACCAGCGCCGCACCGGCCGTGCCCGCCAGCAGCGGCCCGGTGCGGGCGGCGAGCAGCCCGCCGACGACCGTCAGCAGCAGCACCCCCACCGTCGTCACCGCGGTGCGGCCCGGCGCCCAGCCGGTCGCGACGGCGACCCGTCCGGACGGTGCGACCAGCGCCGCGAGCAGCAGCAGCGCCGGCCCGACCGTGCCCCACGGCCACGCGGCGGCGGACGGCCCGCCGTCCAGCGCCCGCGTCGCCCGCAGCAGCGGCGGCCCCGCGACGACGATGACCGCGACGGTGCCCAGCACCCCCACGACCCCACCGCGCCACACCAGGTCGACCGACCCGAGCACCGCCAGCACCGCCGCCGACAGCGCCGCGCCGGCGAGCAGGCCGAGCCGGGCCACGTCCCCGCGGACCGCACCCCCCGCCAGGCCGGCGACCGCCAGCACACCGCCCGCCACCCCCACCGTGGTCACGCTCACCTGCGGCGTCCCCCCGGCGACGAGCAGCAGGCCCAGCCGTGCGCCGAGCAGCAGCGTCGCCCCCAGCAGCCACACCAGGCGCGGTGGGACCGGGCCGAGGACGGCCCCGGCGAGCGGGGCGAGGGCGAGCGTCCCGAACGCGACGGCGACGAGGGTCGTGGGCGCACCCGTGCCGGACCCGGCGAGCACCACGACGAGCGTCGGCAGCCACGCGCGCAGCAGCTCGGCCAGCAGGAACCCCGCGGCGGCCGCACCGGCGAGCGTCGCCCGGTCGCGCGCCACCGTCCGCTCCGCCGCCGCAGCGCCCGCAGGACCGGGTGCCGGAGCGGGTGCCGGCGCGCCCGCAGGACCGGGTGCCGGCGCGCCCCCGGCGGTCGGCCGGGGCGTGCCGGCGCCGCCGCTGTCCGCCCCCGACATCACGTGTCCCTCCCGACGAGCCGTCGTGACGGCACGGCCGGGCAGCGTAGGCGTCGCGCTACGGTTGACCGCGGAGCGGCGCGGGGGGCGTCGCGGAGGAGGCGGCGTGGACGCGAGGGTGACCGTCCCCGGCGCCGAACCGTTCTCCGCCCGCGGCAGCGGCCCGCGCGGCACCGTCGGCGTCGCCGTCATCCACGGGTTCACCGCCAACCCGCTCGGGACCCGGCCGCTGGGGATGCGCCTCGCCGCCGCCGGCTACAGCGTCGAGGTGCCCCGCCTGCCCGGCCACGGCACGACCGTGCGCGACCTCGCCCGCACCCGCTACGCCGACTGGCGGGGGACCGCCGAGCACGCCGTCGCGACGCTCGCCCGCGGCTGCGACCGGATCGTCGTCGTCGGCCACTCGATGGGCGGCACGATCGCGCTCGACCTCGCCGGTGCCGGACCGCACCCGCTCGCCGGCGTCGTCACGATCAACGCGCTCGTGCTCGACCGCACCGAGGCGCTCGCACGCCTCGCCCCCGTGCTCCAGCACGTCGTGCCCTACGTCCCCCGGGAGGCGGCGGGGCTGCCGTCCGACGACCTCGCGAAGCCCGGCGTCGAGGAGCACGCCTACGCGTGGGTGTCCGCCCGGGCCGCCCAGTCCCTCGTCGCCGAGCTGCCCCGCATCCGTGCGGCGCTCCCCGCCGTCACCTGCCCCGCGCTCGTCGTCACCTCCCCCGAGGACCACACCGTCGACCCCCGCAACGGCGACGCGATCGCCGAGGCGCTCACCGGCGCGGCGCGGATCGAACGGCTCGCGACGCGCCGCAGCTACCACGTCCCGCAGCTCGACTACGACGCGGAGCTGCTCGAGGAGCGCGTCCTCGCCTTCGTCGCCGACGTGACCGGCACGTGACCGACACGGTCCTCGTGCGGGCGCCCGTCGGCGCCGTCTACCGCGCCCTCACCGACGTCGACGGGTGGCCGGACTGGCACGCCCGGTGCCGCAGCGTCCGCCTGCCCGGCACCGACGGCGTCGACACCCACCGGCTCGTCCTGCCGGCCGGGCGCCGCCGCTGGCGGTGCGACGTCGAGGTGTCCGGCTGGCGGCACGACACCGGCGTGCGCTGGGACGTGCGCACCCCCGTGCCCCTCACCACCGAGTGGTGGCTCGAACCGTGCCGCGAGGGCACCCGTGTCCACCATCTCGTGCACGACGCCCCGCAGGGCGGGCGGGGCGTGCGAGCGCTGCGGCGCCACCGGCGGGCGGTCGTCGACGCCCTGCAGGCGCTGAAGGACCATCTGGAGGCCGCCGTCGCCACCGCCGTCACCGACACCGACACCGCCGTCGTCGACACCGCCGCGCAGGAGCCGGCCCGGTGAGCGGCCCGCTCGCCATCGGGGTCGACGTCGGCGGCACCCACCTGCGGGCCGGGCTCGTCGGGGCGGACGGGCGCATCGGCCCGCTCGTGCGCCGCCCCTCCGAGGTCGCCGCCGCCGGACCGCTCGTCGCCGCCGTCGCCGCCGCCGTCGCCGAGCTCGACGCGACCGCCGGGCGGCCCCTCCCCGTCGGCCTGGGGGTCGCCGGGCTCGTCGACCGCACCGGCACGCTGCGGTACGGCCCCAACGTCGGGGTGCGGGACGCGCCGCTCGGCGACCTCCTCACCACGGCGCTCGCCGGGCGGCGGGTGCGCGTCGTCAACGACGCGTCCGCCGCGGTCGTCGGCGAGCATCGCGCCGGTGCGGCCCGCGGGCACGACGACGTCGTCCTGCTGACCCTCGGCACCGGCGTGGGCGGCGGTGTCATCGTCGACGGCCGGCTGCTCACCGGCGCCCACGGGTTCGCCGGCGAGCTCGGCCACCTCGTGATCGCCGAGCACGGCCGCGACGCCCCCAGCGGCATCCCCGGCACCGTCGAGGCGTACACGTCGGGCACCGCCATCGCCCGTGAGGCCGACGAGGCCGTCGCGGCCGGCCGTGACGGTGCCCGGCGGGCCGACGCGCCGGCCGTCGTCGCCGCCGCGGCCGCCGGTGAGCAGTGGGCCGCCGACGTGCTCACCACCGTGGGGGAGCGGCTCGGCATCGCCGTCGCCTCCGTCGTCGCCGTCGTCGACCCGTCGATCGTCGTCATCGGCGGCGGTGCGGGCGACGCGGCCGCCCCGTTCCTGCTGCCCGCCGCGCGCCGGGCGTTCGCCGCCCACCTCCTCGGGGCCGACCACCGGCCGCAGGCGGCGCTCGTGCCCGCGCTGCTCGGTGACGACGCGGGGCTGATCGGCGCCGGACTGCTCGCCGCCGACGTGGACCACCCGGCATGACCGGCGCGACGCCGACCGGTCCCGCGACGACCGACCCGTTCCCGCTGCGGTCGGCCCGCACCCGCCGCTTCACCCTCGGCGCCCCCCGCGACGTCACCATCGCCGGCCCGCCCGGCGCCCGCGTCGTGCTCGCCCTGCGCAGCGACGGCCCCGAGGACCCGCAGACCCACCTGTGGCGCTTCGACCCGGCCACCGGCGACGCCGTCCGGCTCGTCGACGCCCGCACCCTGGGGGCGGCGACCGACGGTGACGGGCTGCCCGACGCGGAACGGGCGCGGCGCGAGCGGGTGCGGGAGCAGGCCGGCGGCGTGACCGCCTACACGGTCGACCGTGCCGGCACCCGCGCCGCCTGCGCCCTCGACGGGCGGCTCGTCGTCGTCGACGTGCCCGGCGGCACCGCCCGCGTCGTGCCCCTCGACGTGGCCGTGTTCGACCCGCGGATCTCCCCCGACGGCACCCGCGTCGCCCTGCACCACGACGACGGGGTGTCCGTCGTCGCCCTCGACGGTGCCGCGCCGCTGCGCCGGCTCGTCGAGGAGGACGGCGTCGTGTGGGGGCGCGCCGAGTTCGTCGCCGCCGAGGAGATGGGCCGCCTGCAGGGCATGTGGTGGTCGCCGTGCTCGACCCGGCTGGCGGTCGCGCGCGTCGACGAGTCGGCGGTGCGGCGCGTCCACCTCGCGGACCTCGCCGTGCCCGAACGGGCACCGCGGACGCTCGCGTACCCGCTCGCCGGCACGCCCAACGCGACGGTCGGGCTCGCCGTGTTCGACGTCGACACCGGTGCCCGCACGATGCTCGACCTCGCCGCCGAGGCCGGCGACGACGCCGAGTACCTCGCACGGGTCCGCTGGGACGTCGAACCGCTGCTCGTCGGGGTGCAGCCCCGCGACCAGACGGCGCTGCGCCTGCTGACCTGGGACGGGACGGCGCTGCGCACCGTCCGCCGGGTCACCGGCCAGCCGTGGGTCGAGCTCGTCACCGGCGCGCCCGCCTGGCTGGACGGGCCGCTGACCGTCGAGGACGTCACCGGGGACGACGGTCGGCGGTGGCGGGCGCTGTGCCACGACGGGACGGCGCTGACCCCGCCGGAGCTGCAGGTCCGCGCCGTCCTCGCCGTGCACCGGCACGGTGACGGCGCCGCGACGATCGTCCTGTCCGTCAGCGGGGCCGACCCGACCTGCGTCGACGTCGTCACCGTCGAGCGGACCGCCGCCGGCGACGTCGGCCCGCCCGAGCGCCGCTCCGACCCCGCCCCGGGCGTGCACCATGCGGTCCTCGCCCTCGATGGGGCAGGTGCGCTCGACGTCGCCGTCCACCGGCGCAGCGACCTCGACCACGACGGGGCGCGGGTGACGATGGTCACCCGGGGCGGCACGCCCCGCGTGCTGCCGTCGGTCGCCGCGACGTCCGGGCTCGACGTCGACGTCCGGCTGCTGACCCTCGGCGAGCGGCGGCTGCGGGCCGCCCTCGTCCTCCCCACCGGTGCGGGGCACCACGACGGGCCGCTGCCCGTCGTCCTCGACCCCTACGGCGGGCCGCACGCGCAGCGGGTGCTCGCCGCCCGTGCCGCCCACCTCGGGTCGCAGTGGCTCGCCGACCACGGGTTCGCCGTGCTCGTCGTCGACGGGCGGGGCACCCCCGGGCGCGGCCCCGACTTCGAGCACGCGATCGACGGGGACCTCGCCGGCCCCGCGCTCGCCGACCAGCTCGCCGCGCTCGACGCCGCGGCGGAGCTCGAGCCGCGGCTGGACCTCTCGCGGGTCGGCATCCGCGGCTGGTCCTACGGCGGCACGCTCGCCGCGCTCGCCGCCCTGCGACGTCCCGACCGCATCCGCTGCGCCGTCGTCGGCGCGCCGGTGACCGACTGGCGGCTGTACGACACCCACTACACGGAGCGCTACCTCGGCGACCCCGACCGGCGGCCCGACGCGTACCGGCGCTCCGCCGTCGTCCTGCCCGACGGTGGGCTCGTCGGCCCGGACCCGGAGGCGGCGGGGGCGCCGCCCGCCGAGCTGCTCGTCGTCCACGGCCTCGCCGACGACAACGTGCTCGCCGCCCACAGCCTGCGGCTCACCGAGGCGCTGCACGCCGCCGGCCACCCGTTCACGTTCCTGCCGCTGACCGCCGCGACCCACATGGCGTCGGACCCCGCCGTCGCCGCACGGCTGCTGACCACGCAGGTCGACTTCCTCCGCGCCCGCCTGCACGCCCGCCCGGCCGGCTGACCGCCGAGCGGCCCGCCGTCAGCGCGGCCGGCCGCCCAGACCCCCCAGCCCTCCGGGGCCGTCGCCGTCCTGCGTGCGCCGCCCCAGCAGGTAGATGCCGACACCGACGCCGACGAGGGCGAGGAACAGGTTGATGCGGGCGACCGCGCTGAGCACGAGCAGCGCGATCAGCAGCAGCGCGATCGGCCGCGCCGCAGCGAGCAGCCGTTCCGTCGGCAGCCGGTCCGACGCCGGCCGCTCCGACCGCCGCGCACCACCCGCACGCGCCCCGCGGTCGCGCCGCCGGCGCGCCTCCGCGCGGGAGCGGGCCGCGTCCGCGATCGCGTCCATGTTCTCCGCGAGCGCGCGGACCGCGACGTCCGCCTGCGCGTCGGGCACCGTCACGACGATGCCGGCCCGCGTGCGCCGCGCGTCGGGGGTCAGGTCGGCGCGCTGCAGCACCTGCACGAGCACGGTCGCCTGCTCCGGCGGCCAGGTCCCGAGGTCCTTGGCCACGTCGTCCCGCCCCGTCCCGCTGGCACGCCGGCTCTCGACCTGCCTGCCCTAGGCTACCGACGGCCGTCCCCGACCACCGCCGCGGCGCGGTCCTGTGGACGGTCGCCAGCGGGCCGGGAGGCGTGTGTGGGACGGATGGCCGGAGCACCGGCGCTGTACCGGGTGCTGCGTGCGACGCTCCCGACGTTCGTGATGCCCTACTTCCGCGTCACCGTCGAGGGGCTGGAGCACGTCCCCGAGACGGGGGCGGCCGTCGTCGCCGGCAACCACCTGTCGTTCATCGACTCGTTCGTGCTCGCCCTGTGCCTCCCACGTCCCGTGTTCTACCTCGGCAAGTCCGACTACTGGGAGTCGGCACGGACCCGCTGGCTCGTCGCCGGCGCCGGCGTCGTCCCCGTCTACCGCGACGGCGGCGACCGGGGGGAGGGCAGCCTGCGGGCGGGCGTGTCCCTGCTCGAGCGCGGCCAGCTGCTCGGCATCTACCCGGAGGGCACCCGCAGCCCCGACGGGCGGCTGTACCGGGGCAAGACCGGCCCGGTCCGCATGGCGCTGGAGGCGGGGGTGCCCGTCGTCCCCTTCGGCATCGTCGGCTCGGACGCGGCGATGCCCCAGGACCGGCGCATCATCCGTCGCGCGCCGATCACGCTGCGGTTCGGCCGGCCCATCGACCTGTCCCGCTACGCCGACCGGCGCACCGACCCGCTCGTGCTCCGCTCCGCCACCGACGAGGTCATGTACGAGATCATGCTGCTGTCGGGGCAGGAGTACGTCGACGAGTACGCGTCCCACGTGAAGTCCGGCGCCGTCGACCCCGACGGGGCGCTCGACCCGGTCACCGACGACGACGCCGCCGACGGGGACGGGCCGGAGGCGTCAACCGGCTGAGCCGTCCCGCTCCAGGTCGATCGCGAGCGAGTTGATGCAGTAGCGCAGGCCGGTCGGCTGGTCCGGCGCGTCGTCGAACACGTGGCCGAGATGTCCGTCGCAGGCGGCGCAGCGGACCTCGGTGCGCACCATCCCGTGGCTGCGGTCGACGTGCTCGACGACGGCGCCGTCGCTGAGCGGCGCGAAGAAGCTCGGCCAGCCGCAGTGCGCGTCGAACTTCGTCTCCGACCGGAACAGCGGCGTGTGGCAGCCGGCGCACCGGTAGGTGCCGTCGGCGGTCTCGTCCCAGTACGCGCCGGTGAACGGCCGCTCCGTGCCGGCCTCCCGCAGCACGTGGTAGGCCGCCGGGTCGAGCAGCGCGCGCCACTCCTCGTCGCTGCGTCCCGCCGGGTCCGTCATGGTGCCCTCCTCCTGCGTGCTCATCGGTCGACCACCTGGGCCCAGCCGCCGCTGCGGCGCACGGCCTCCCGCCAGCCGGCGAGCAGACGGTCCCGCTCGTCGGCCGCCATGCGCGGCTCGAAGCGCCGGTCGAGCTGCCACACGTCGGCCAGCTCATCGAGCGACGACCAGACGCCGGCGCCGAGCCCGGCGAGGAACGCCGCACCGAGCACCGTCGTCTCCGTCACCCGCGGCCGCACGACCGGCACGCCCAGCACGTCCGCCTGGAAGCGGCACAGCAGATCGTTCGCGGCGGCCCCACCGTCGACGCGCAGCTCCGCGAGCTCCATGCCCGCGTCCGCGCTCATCGCCGCGACGACGTCGACCGTCTGGTAGGCCATCGCCTCGATCGCGGCGCGCGCCAGATGGCGGCGGTCGGTGCCGCGGGTCAGCCCGATGAGCAGACCGCGGGCGTGCGGGTCCCAGTGCGGTGCGCCGAGGCCGGTGAACGCCGGCACGAGGTACACGCCCTCGTTGCCGGCGGGCAGCTCGGCGGCCAGCGCCTCGGTGTCACCCGCCCGTTCGACGACGCCGACCTGGTCGCGCAGCCACTGGACGCTCGCGCCGGTGACGAAGATCGCCCCCTCCAGCACGTAGGTGTCCGCCCCGCCGATGCGCCAGCCGACGGAGGTGAGCAGGCCCGCCTCCGAACGGACCAGGTCCGTGCCGGTGTTGAACAGCAGGAACGACCCGGTGCCGTAGGTGTTCTTCGACGAGCCGGGCGTCCACGCCCCCTGGCCGAACAGCGCCGACTGCTGGTCCCCGGCGATGCCGGTGATCGGGGCGCGGATGCCGAGGAACGCGTCGGGGTCGGTGTCGCCGAAGTGCCCGCTGGAGTCGCGCACCTCCGGCAGCGTCGCCCGCGGCACGTCGAGCAGCGCGCACAGCTCGTCGGAGAAGTCGCCGGTCGCCAGGTCGTAGAGCATCGTGCGCGACGCGTTCGACGGCTCGGTGACGTGCGCCGCACCGGCGGTCAGCCGTGCGACCAGCCACGTGTCGATCGTCGCGAACGCCAGCTCACCCCGTTCGGCGCGCGCCCGCGCACCGTCGACGTGGTCGAGCAGCCACGCCGCCTTCGTGCCCGAGAAGTACGCGTCGAGGACCAGGCCGGTGCGTTCGCGGATGACGGGCTCGTGCCCGGCGGTCCGCAGGGCCTCGCACGTGTCCGCGGTGCGCCGGTCCTGCCACACGATCGCGTGATGGAGGGGACGCAGCGTCGCCCGCTCGTACAGCAGCGTCGTCTCCCGCTGGTTCGTGATGCCGATGCAGGCGACGTCCTCCGGGGCCGTCTCGCTGACCTTCAGCGCCTCCGCGCACGCCGCGAGCGTCGCCTCCCAGATCTCGTCCGCGTCGTGCTCGACCCAGCCCGGCCGGGGGAAGTGCTGGGTGAACTCGCGGTAGCCGCTGCCGAGGATGCGCCCCGTCGCGTCCACGAGGAAGCCGCGCACCCCCGTCGTGCCGGCGTCGATGGCGAGGATGCGTCCCGTCATGTCCGGTTCCCTCCCTGTGGCCCCCGGCCGGCGCCGCTTTCCACCTGTCCCTGCCGCGCGCCCGCGCGAGACGCCCACGGTAGGTGACGCCGCGGTCGTTAGCATGCTCGGCGTCACGTCGACGACGTCGAGGGCACCATGGTCAGGCGCATCGGACTGCTCACCGGCGGGGGCGACTGCTCGGGGCTGAACGCCGCCATCCGGGCGGTCGTGCGCCGCGCCGAGCAGGAGGGCGTCGACGTCTTCGGGTTCCGCAACGGCTGGAAGGGCGTCCTCGAGCAGGAGGCCGAGGCCCTCGACCTGCGGGCGACCCGCGGCCTGCTGCACCGCGGCGGCACCGCGCTCGGCACCTCCCGCGTGAGCCCGTTCTACGAACCCGACGGGGTCCGGCGCGTGCAGGAGGCGATGGAGGTGCACCGCCTCGACGGCCTCGTCGTCATCGGCGGGGAGGGCACGCTGTCCGCCTCGCTGCGCCTGCACGAGGAGGCGGGCGTGCCGCTCGTCGGCATCCCCAAGACGATCGACAACGACGTCGCCGGCACCGACCTCAGCATCGGGTTCCTCACCGCCGTGCGGGTCGCGAGCGAGGCGGCCGACCGGCTGCACTCCACCGCCGAGTCGCACGACCGCGTCCAGGTCCTCGAGGTCATGGGCCGGCACGCCGGCTGGATCGCCACGTACGCGGGGCTCGCCGGCGGCGCCGACGCGATCCTCATCCCCGAGGTCCCCTTCGACATCGACGCGGTCGCCCGCCACCTGCGCCACCGTGCCGGCACCGGCCGGGACTTCTCCGTCGTCGTCGTCGCCGAGGGCGCGCAGCCGGTCCCCGGGACGCTGGAGCTGCCGGAGCCACCGACCGACGAGTTCGGACGGCCCCGGCTCGGCGGGCTCGGCCACACCGTCGCCCACGCCCTCGAGGCGCGCACCGGCTTCGAGTCGCGGGTCACCATCCTCGGGCACGTGCAGCGGGGTGGGACCCCCACGCCCGTCGACCGCATCATCGCCAGCCAGATGGGCGTGGGCGCGATCGACGCGGTCCTCGAGGCGGACTGGGGCATGATGCTCGGCGTCGACGGCCCCCGCACGCTGCGCGTGCCGCTCGCCGACGCGACCCGCGAGCTCAAGCGGGTGCCCGAGGCGCTGTACCGCGTCAGCGAGGTGTTCTTCGGCTGACCCGGCGCCGTCAGGCGCCCAGCCCCCAGCCGGGGGAGCGGCCCGCCCGGTCGGTGGCCACACCGTCGGACTCGACGGTGCGCCCCACGGCCGCGGTGAAGCGGGTGAGCGTGTCGCGCAGCGCCGGCATGTCCTCGCGCACCAGCGCCTGCGGCCCGTCGACGAGCGCATGCTCGGGGTCGGGGTGGACGTCGACGATGACCCCGTCGGCACCGACCGCGATCGCCGAGCGGATCAGCGGCAGCACGAGGTCGCGCCGGCCGCCCGAGTGCGACGGGTCGATGATGACGGGCAGGTGGGTGAGCGACTGCACGACGGGGACGGCGGACACGTCCAGCGTGTTGCGCGTCATCGGCTCGAACGTCCGCACCCCGCGTTCGCACAGCACGATGTCGAGGTTGCCGGTGTGCGCGATGTACTCGGCGGCCATCACCCACTCCTCGATCGTCGCGGTCATGCCACGCTTGAGCAGCACCGGCTTGCCGGCGAGGCCGACCTCCTTGAGCAGCTGGAAGTTCTGCATGTTGCGGGTCCCGACCTGCAGCATGTCCGCCCGTCGCGCCACCGTCTCCACGTCGGCGGGGGTGACGACCTCGGTGACGAACGGCAGGTCGAGGTCACGGGAGACCTCCTGGAGGATCTCGAGCCCCGACTCGCCCAGCCCCTGGAACGCGTAGGGCGACGTGCGCGGCTTGTACGCGCCGCCCCGCAGGATGCTCGCCCCCGCCTCCTTCGCCATCTCGCACGCGCGCCGGGTCTGCTCCGGCGTCTCGACCGCACACGGTCCGGCCAGCAGCGTCACCGTGTCGCGACCGACGGCCCGGCCGGCGACCTCCACCGTCGACGGCCGCGGCTGCGCGTCGTTGCTGACCAGCTTGAACGCCCGGCTGACGCGGATGACGTCCTCGACGTTGGGGAACGCGTGCAGGGGCAGCTCGGCGAACTGCGTCAGGTCCCCCACGAGCCCGATGATGGTCTGGTGGCGCCCGCGGGACACGAAGCACTCCCCGCCGACGTTGGTGACGGCGTCGACGACACGGTCGATGTCGCCGTCGCTCGCCGCGGTCCGCATGACGACGACCATGGATGCGTCCTCTCTCGTCACGTCACTGCTCCCGACGTCGAAGGCCCCGGGGTGCGTCCCCGGGGCCTCGGCTGCTGCGGTGCGCGATCAGCGCGCTCGACCGGCACGACCCCGGGGACGGCGGAAGCCGTCCCCGAACCAGAAGAAGCCGTAGTGGTCACGCATGGGGAGGACCATAGCAGGGCGGGCGGGGGAGCGGTCGGCCGACCGCGGTCCGCCGACCCCGCACGGTTACGCTCCCCGCTGGCCGCCCGCACCGTCCGCGGACGGTGCGTCGCCCGGAGGGCTCCCCATGGCTGCGGAGGACGTCGCACGGCGGGGCACCGTCGTGCCGCTGCGGCCCACCGCCGACGGGCCCCGCCGGGCCGCCGAGGCGCGCCGGTGCGCCGGCTGCGGGCGCGACAACGACGTCCGCCGTGAGCTGTGCGCCGTCTGCGGCGCCGACCTCGACACGGGCCTGCCCCTCGAGACCGGCACGGCCCGCCCGGCGGCGCGCCGGGTCGCCGCCAACCGCGAACGGCTGGTCCTCCTCGGGGTCGGTGGCGTCGTCGTCGTGGCGGCGACCGTCGCCCTGCTCGCCGTGCTCGGCATCGGACCGTTCGCGCCGTCGCAGCGGCTGGACGCGGCGCTGCTGCTGCGCGCCGCCTACCCGCAGGACGCCGCCGCGCTGACCGTCGCCACCGTCGCGACGACGACGACGGCGAGCGCACCCGACCGCGACCTCGGCCCGCTCAACCTCATCGACGGGAACGGCGAGACCGCCTGGGTCGGGCTGCCGGCGGCCGGCGACGACGCCGGTGAGGTCATCCAGCTCGTGCTCGAGGAACCCGCGTGGGTGGCGCGCATCCAGTTCCGCAACGGCGACCACCGCTCGTCCGAGGCGTACGAGCGCAGCGGCCGGCTGCAGCGCGGGCTGCTCCGGTTCGACGGCGGCCGCGACCACCGCATCGACCTGCTCGACATCGGCCGGCAGGCGCAGATCGCCGAGCTCGCCGAGCCGGAGCTGACCACCCGCGTCACCGTCCGGGTCGACCGCATCTTCCCCGGCACCGCCTCCCAGGGCGTCGCCCTGTCGGAGGTGTCGCTGATCGGCTGGCCGGCCGACGCCGCGGACGCGGCGCTCGCCCGCCAGCGGGCGCAGTGGCCGTGAGCGACCCGACCGTCCCCACCTTCGACGATCAGCTCGAGGCGCTCGGCTTCCGCGCCCGTTCGCTGTCACGGCGCGGCGGTCGCCGCTGGGACCTGACGTTCAACCGGGTGCTCACGTTCATGCTGCACGACTACGAGGACCATGTGGTCCTGACCTGGACGTGCGCGGTCGGCCAGGTGCTCGCGGACCGCGGCTGGCGGGCCAGCTCGGGCGAGCCCGGCGAGATGGAGCTGTTCCCCGAGCATGACGTGCGGCTGCCGCTGGACATCGAGGCGGTGTCCGCCGAGCTCACCCGTGTGCTCACCACCCTGCGGCTCGACCTCGGTGCCCCCGACCTGTGAGCGGGCTCGTCGACCACGCCCGCATCGCACGCCGGCTGCGCCGCTGGCTCGTCCTGCTCGCGGCCGCGACGCTCACCGCCTGGCTGGTCGGCGGGCTGCTCACCGACGGGCCGACGCTGCGCGACCTCGCCGGGCTCGTCGGCGTCGCCGTCCTGCTCGCGCTGCTCGTCGAGGTCGTCGTCGTCGGCGGGGCGGCGGTCGCCGCCGCACTGCGGGCGGGGGAGCGCGGCGACCGGCTGGCCTCCGACGACGTGACGCTGCTGCCGCCGCAGGTCCGCGGTCGGCTCAGGCGGGGTCGAGGACCGGCAGCGCGCTGAGCGCCGCGACGAGCTCGTCGGGCTCGACGACGTTGTCCCACCGGGCCGTCACCGTGCCGTCGGGGCCGATGAGGAACACCCACGGCTCGTTCCCGCCCGTCTCCGTCTGGATCCACGCGGCCGCGGCGGGGCTGAGCCGCTGCGCCTCGAAGTCCTCCCACACCTCGACGTGGACGAAGTCCGCCCGGTCGGCGTAGTCGGCGGCGACGTCGACGAGGTAGTCGGTCAGCGGGCCGCAGACGAGGCTCTGGCAGTACACCGGCGTCGCGACCGCCAGCACGACGGGCCGGCCCGCCGCGACCGCCTCGTCGACCCGGGTCGTGTGCAGCACCGCCGCCCGGTCGGGGTCGTCGGGGTCGGTGAGCCGCGAGTCGAGGGCCGACGCCGGTGCACGGCCGGCGTCGACGTCGGCGCGGACGACGTTGGGGGTCGGTGGTGCCGGGTCGCCCACGGCGACGGCCGCCGCCTCCGGCAGCACCTGGACGATCGTGCGCCCCACGGTCGGTCCCCGGTCGACGAGGTCGGCGGTGACGGCCACACCCCAGAAGCCGGGGCGGTCCAGGTCGACGTCCAGCCGGTACACGCCGGTGAGCACGTCGGTGCCCACCACCGCCGGGCCGACGTCCGGTGCGGGGACGTCCAGACCGGGGATCGGCAGGAACGTCGCGGTGTGCGGGTCCCCGAGCGCCGCCTCGCCGCCGGGCTCGTCGCCCAGGTGGGCGAGGCGCACGGTGACCTCCCCACCGGCGACGCGCTCGCGCTGGTCGGTGAACACGGCGAGGAGCAGCCGGCGGTCCGCCCCGACCGCGAGGTCGAAGCTGGCCGGGGCGATCGCGAGCCCCGCCGCCGCGTCCGCCCCGTCACCGGGGCCCGCCGGCGCGGCCGGCTCGGACGCCGTGCCGCAGGCGCCCGCGAGCAGCGCGACGGTGAGGAGGAGGGCGCCCGCCCCGCTCCGACGGTTCCGACGGTTCCAGCGGTTCCGCATCGTCGTCCCTCCGGTGCCACCGCTCGGGGTCACCCCTCGGGGTCGCGCGCGGCGCGGTGGGGAGCGCGGTGGCGGACGTGCTGCCGGCGCGGGTCGGCACGGCCCCCGAGGGTATGGCAGCCTGTCGGGGTGACCGGCTCCTCGCAGGGACGTCCCCGCCGCGCGTCCGCGCCGGTGGTCCTCGCCGCCGCGCTCACGGCCGTCGCGCTCACCCTCGCGGCGTGCACGCCGGCGGAGCCGGCGGCGAGCGGCCCCGAACCGCTGCGCATCGCGACGGGGCCGGAGGCGGAGGCGCGGCTGCTCAGCCGCACGATGCTGCTGCTGCTCGCGGAGCGCAGCATCCCCGCGGAGGTCGTGGCGTTCGCCGACGCGCGCAGCGCACGGCAGGCCGTCGACCTCGGCGACGCCGAGCTGACCGTCGCCTACTCGGGGGAGGAGTGGCTCACACGGCTCGGCCGCGCCGACCCGCCGGCCGACCCGGAGCGGGCGTTCGAGGCGCTGGAGCGCAGCGACCGGGCGCGGGGGCTGACCTGGCTCGTGCCGACGGTCGGCCGCGGGGTGGAGGAGCCGCCGGCGAACGCGACGTTCGCGCTGTTCGTCGCCGGCCCGCCGTCGGTCCACGCCGACCTGCGATCCCTGTCCGACCTGTCGCTGCGGCTCGCGGAGCGGCCCGACCTGTCGCTGTGCATCGACACGGAGTTCGGGGGGCGGCCCGACGGGCTCGCGGCGCTGCTCAGCACCTACAGCGTCCGCCGGGACCGGCCGTTCCTCGCGTCGGGACCGGCGGAGGCGGTCCGCCGGGTCCGCGCCGGCGACTGCGTCGCCGGGCTGAGCCACGCCACCGACGGGCGCGCCTGGCGCGCCGGGCTGCGGCCGCTCGTCGACGACCTGCGGTTCTTCCCCGCGTTCGTCCCCGCCCCCGTCGTCCGGACCGAGGTGCTGGAGGCGGCACCGGCGCTCGGTCCGGCGCTCGCGCCGCTGGTCGAGCGGCTGTCCACCGGGATGCTCGGGCGGGCGAACGCCGCGGTCGCCGGCGGCGGGGACGTGGGGGCGGTCGCGGCGGACCTCGCCGCACGCCTGCGTGCGGCCACCGGGGCAGCGTTGGCGGGTGTCACCCCCGGCGCGTAGCATCCGAACATCTGTTCGATTCGTCGCCCGGTCGGGTCCGGTCCGCCCGTCCCCGGCCCCGCGACGTGCTGCGCGATCCGGAGGCGGGATGAAGCGGTACCGGGAGGTGCTCGACGAGGTCGAGGTCGACGGGGACGCCCCCGTCGCGTTCCGATGGCGGGGGCTGCGCCACGAGGTGGTGCAGGTGCTCGGCCACTGGCATGAGGACGCCGGCTGGTGGCGCCGCTCCGGTGGCGCCGTGCTCACGGTGGAGCGCTCCGACCTGTGGCGCGTCGAGGTGCGCGCCCCGTCGGGCGGTGGCATCCATGAGCTCGTCCGGCGCGGTGACGGCTGGCGGCTCGACCGCGTCTGGGACTGATGGGCGCCGGGGAGGTGCCGCCCCGCTTCGCCCACCTGCGGGTCGGATCGACCTTCTCGTTGCGCGACGCGACGATCCCGCCGGAGCGGCTGCCCGAGCTCGCCGCCGCGGCGGGGATGGACCACGTCGCGCTGACCGACCGGGACGGGCTCGCCGGGACGGTCCGCTTCGTCCGCGCCGCCGCCCGGGCCGGCGTCGCACCGGTCGTCGGCGTCGACCTCGCGGTCGACCGCGAGCGGCGCACCCCGTCCGCGGCGGGCGGTGACGGTGCCGAGCCGGCCCGGGCCACCCTCCTCGCCCGCGACGCGCGCGGCTACGCGGCCCTGTGCCGTGCCGTCACGCGCGCCCACGGCGGACCGCGCGGCGCGGCCGTGCTCGACCCCGACGGGCTCGACGAGCTCGCCGGGGCCGGAGGGGTCGTCGCGCTGCTCGGGGCCGACTCCGCCGTCGGGCGGCTGCTCGCGCACGGACGGCTCGACGCGGCCGCCGTCGAGCTGGACCACTGGCGGGGACGGTTCGGCGGCGACACGGTGCTCGGCGTGCGCAACCATCGGGTCGCACCCGGGGGGCGTCGCGTCCACGGCCGCGCCGACCCGCACGAGCCGGGCGACGACGTCCGCATCGCGCGCACCCTCGCGCTCGCACGGCGCAGCGGGACGACGGCCGTCGCGGTCAACGACGTGCGGTACGCGACCGCGGAGGACGTCGTCGTCGCCGACGTGCTGCGCTGCATGCGCCTCGGCGTGCCCCTCGGTCCCCGGCACGTCGGCCGGACGACCTCGGCCGCATGGTTCACCGACCCCGCGGCGCAGGCGCGCCGCTTCCGGGAACGTCCGGACCTGCTCACCGCGGCCGCGGACCTGGCGGAACGCTGCGCCCTGCCGTTCACCCTCGGGGAGGTCCACGCCCCGCGGCTCACCGGCCGCAGCCCGTCGCAGGCGGCCGCGGCGCTCACCGCACGGACCCGGGCCGGACTGGTGCGTCGCCTGGGCGACCCGGCCGACCCCGTCCTCGCACGGCTCGACCACGAGCTCGCCGCGATCGACACCGAGGGGCTGCACGACCTCTTCCTCGCCGTCGCCGACGTCGTCGCCGACGTGCGGGCGGCGGGGATCCTCGTCGCCTGCCGCGGCTCGGCCGCCGGCTCGCTCGTCTGCTTCGCGCTGGGCATCAGCGACGTCGACCCGGTCGCGAACGGGCTCGCGTTCGAACGCTTCATGAACCCCTACCGCGACGAGCTGCCCGACATCGACCTCGACGTCGAGTCGCACCGGCGCGAGGACGTCTACGACCTGGTGATCGCCCGCTACGGGGAGCACCGGGTCGCCACCGTCGGCATGTACGAGACGCTGCAGGCCCGCTCGGCGGTCCGCGGTGTCGGCGCCGCGCTCGGCCTCCCGCCCGAGGAGGTCGATCACGTGGCGCGCCAGCTGCCGCACCTGCGTGCCCGGGACGTCCGTCGGGCGCTCGACCGGCTCCCCGAGCTCGCCGGCAGCCGCCTCGACACGGACCGGCTCGGGACGCTGCTCGACCTCGTCGCCCGGGTCGACGGGATGCCGCGGCATCTCGCGATGCACCCGTGCGGGATCCTGCTCGGGGACGACACGCTGCTGGGCCGCACGCCCGTGCAGCGCAGCGCGCACGGCTACCCCGTCAGCCAGTTCGACAAGGACGACGTGGCCGCGCTCGGGCTGCTCAAGCTCGACGTCCTCGGCGTCCGCATGCTGTCGGCGATGCGGCACTGCCTCGACCTGGTCAACGGGGTCACCCGTCAGCCCGACGAGCCGCGCACGCCGACGCGCCGCGCCGCCGACGCGGCGGTGCCCGGCTGGCAGGACGGTCCGTTCACCCTCGACCTGGTCGCGCACGACGACCCGGCGACCTACGACCTGATCCGCTCGACGCACTCCGTCGGCATGTTCCAGATCGAGTCGCCCGGCCAGCGGGAGCTGCTCGGCCGGCTGCAGCCGGACCGCTTCGGGGACCTGATCGCCGAGATCTCCCTGTTCCGTCCCGGGCCGATGCGGGCGGACATGATCACGCCCTACGTCGCCCGCCGGCACGGTGAGGACGAGGTCCGGGTCGCCCACCCGTCGCTCGCGCCGGTCCTCGCCGAGACGTTCGGCGTCATCGTCTACCACGAGCAGGTGATGGGGGTCCTGTCGGCGCTGACCGGCTGCGACGCGTCCGAGGCGGACCTGCTGCGCCGGCGGCTGGGGGATGCGGACGGGCAGCGGCTCGTCCACCGTCTCGTGCGCGAGCGTGCCGCGGAGCGGGGGCTCGACCGGGACGTCGTCGAGGAGGTGTTCGCCGACGTCGCGTCGTTCGCCGCGTTCGGGTTCTGCAAGGCGCACGCGGCCGCGTTCGCGGTGCCGACCGAACGCTCCGCGTTCCTCAAGGCCCACCTGCTCCCCGAGTTCATGGCCGGGCTGATCGCCCACGACCCGGGGATGTACCCGCGGCGCCTGCTCGTGGAGGAGTGCCGGCTGTTCGGCGTGCCCGTCCTCGCGCCGGACGTCGAGCGCTCCGGACGGGACCCGGACGTGACCGTCGTCACCGCCGACGAGGGGGACGCGCGGCTCGGGCTGGTCGCCGCCCGGGCCGCGCACCTCCGCGGGGAGGACCCGCACCCGCACCTGCCGGCCGGCTGGTCCTGGCCGGACGGGGCCGACGACCCGCTGCCCCCGACCGGGCGGGACGCGGGACGTCGGCCGGACGGCACCCGGTGGGCGGTCCGGCTCGGGCTGGGCGTCGTCGCCGAGCTCGGCGCCCAGGACGTCGCCCGGCTGCTCGCCGAGCGCCCCTTCGCCGACCTGTTCGCGCTGCGCGACCGCGGGGGCGTCGCCCGCGACGGTGCGCTCGCCCTGGTCGATGCGGGCGCGCTGGACGGGCTCGCCGGCGTCGGCCGACCGGACGGTCCGCCCGACCGGCGCACGCTGCGCCTGCTCGTGGAGGAGCACTGGTCGTCGTCGCGGCGTCGTCCCACCGTCGGGACGGCGCAGGTGGCGCTGCCGCTCCCGCTGGGCTCCTCGGAGGTGGGGCTGCCGCCGCAGCCGTCGGCCGCCCGTGTCCGGGCGGAGCTGCGCGCGACCGGGGTCGACCTGAGCGCGCACGTCGTCGGCTTCTACGCCCCGCTGCTCGCTGCGCTCGGCGTGGTGGACGCGTCGCGGCTGCGGGAGGTGCCGAGCGGTCGACGGGTCCGGGTCGCCGGCATCCGCGTGGCGTTGCAGTCGCCGCCGCAGCGGTCGGGGGAGCGGGTGCTGTTCCTCACGCTCGACGACCGGACCGGGCAGAGCCAGGTCACCTTCTTCACCCGTGCGCTCGCGGACTGTGCGTGGGTGGTGCGCACCGCCGAGCTCGTCGTCGCCGAGGGGGTGGTCGCCCGGCGCGGCCGGCGCGGAGCGACCGTCGTCGGACGCCGCGCCTGGGACCTCACCCGGCTGTGGCGTGCATGGCAGGACGGGGCGCTCCCCGCCGCGCTGGCCGAACGTGGGACACCCGCACCGCACGTCGTCGCCGACCGGTCCTCCCCGGGCCGGTGGCGCGACGTACGGTCCGACCCGACCAGGAGCCCGAACGGCGGCCCGGTCAGGGGCCCGAGCGGGGGCCCGAGCGGGGGGAGGGGACGGTGAGCACCGCGGTGGCGCGTCCTCCCGAGCCGATCCTCCACGTCGACATGGACGCGTTCTACGCGTCGGTGGAGCAGCGGGACGACCCGGACCTGCGCGGGCGTCCGGTCGCGGTGGGGTCGCCGACCGGCCGTGGCGTCGTCGCGGCCGCGTCCTACGAGGCGCGGGCGTCGGGGGTGCGCAGCGCGATGCCGATGGTGCGTGCCCGTCGGCTGTGCCCCGACCTCGTCGTCGTCCCGCCACGCTTCGACCGTTACCGCGACGTCTCCCACCGGCTGATGGCCCTGCTGCGGGACGTCACCCCGCTGGTCGAGCCCCTGTCGTTGGACGAGGCGTTCCTCGACGTGGCCGGTGCGGTCCGGCTGTTCGGGGATCCGCCGACGATCGGGCACCACCTGCGCGGGCGCGTCCGCGACGAGCTGTCGCTGCCGTGCTCGGTCGGGGTCGGTCCGACGAAGTCGGTCGCGAAGCTGCTGTCGGGCCTGGCGAAGCCGGACGGGCTGCTGCACTGGCCGGCGGCCGAGGTCGTCGAACGGCTGCGCCCGCTGCCGGTGCGGCTGCTGTGGGGGGCGGGGCCGCGCACGTCGGAGCGTCTGGTCGAGCACGGGCTGGCGACGGTCGGCGACGTCGCGGACACGGACGTGCGGGTCCTGCGCCGGCTGGTGGGCGACGCCCTGGGCGGGCGGCTGCACGACCTCGCCCACGGGCGTGACGACCGGCGCGTCGAGCCCGTCCAGGACGCCCGTTCCGTCTCGGCGGAGACGACGTTCGACGACGACGTGGACGATCCGGTCGTCCTCGAGCGCCGGCTGCAGCGGCTCGCCACCGGGGTCACCCGCCGCCTGCGTGCGCAGGGGCTGGCCGCGCGGACGGTCACGGTGAAGGTCCGCTTCGCCGACCATCGTGACGTCACCCGGTCGCACACGCTGCCCCGACCGACCGACCGGACCCACGACCTCGTCGCGGCGGGGCGTGAGCTGCTCGCCGCGCTGCGGCTCGGACGGACGCGGGTGCGGCTGATCGGCTTCCGCCTCAGCGGGCTCGGGGCGCCGGAGGGCGCCGCCCAGCTGGCGCTGCTCGACGACGGGGGCACGACCGTGCTGCCCGAGGGGCAGGAGCCGGGGGAGCGCTGGTCGGCGCTGGACCGCGCCGCCGACGCGATCGCCGACCGCTACGGGCAGCCGGCGGTGTCGTTCGCCTCGCTGCTCGACGACGAGGAGCGGGACGGGTCCGGCGGCTGACGGGTCAGACGATGGGGAGGAACGGGATGCGGGGCGCGGCGTCGATGCGCTCCTCGAGGTAGCCGGCGAGCTCGTCGTAGACCTCGTCGCCGACCATCAGGCGCAGCTCCCGCTCCATGGTCCGGAACAGCGGCTGCTCGCCCACGAACGCGGTGGCGTCGTCGAAGCACCACCAGCGGAAGTCCGCGCCGCCGTCCCCCCAGTCGCCCCGTTCGAAGGCGGCGATCGCGTGCACCTCGACGGTGCGGCCGTCGTTGCCGACCTTCTCGTCGATGGTGCGGTGCAGCGGGACCTGCCAGCAGACCGTCGGCTTGTAGGTCATCGGGTCCTCGCCGCGGCGGACGGCGAGGTGGTGCAGGGCGCAGCCCTCGCCGGCCGCGAACCCCTCACGGTTGGCGAACAGGCAGCCGCCCTCGACGACGCGCGTGTGGACGTCGCCCTCGTCGTCCTCCTCGAACAGCCCCTTGCGGAGCGCGCTGCGGTGGAACTGCATCGTGTCCGGGTCGAGGTCCTCGCGGACGATGCGCTCGAGCTCCGCCGCGTCGTCGTCCTCGTTGAGGTACGCGCCGTGCGCGCAGCAGCCGATCACCGGACGGCCGGTGATGCCCTTGCACCCGCGGCCGTAGACGCACGTGTAGTCGGACAGCAGGAACGACACGTCGAACGTGTAGCGGCGCAGGTCGTCGTTCGGGTCGGTCAACGTGACCCACTCGCGGTCGATCACCGCAGCTCCGTCCATCGGCGGGACGCGGAGCGTAACGGCGGGGTCCGGGCGTAGGCTGCACGCCGCACGGGGGTGGACATGTCCGACGACGCGCAGGGGCCGGCGGCGGGGCCGCCGACGAGCCTGACGGTCGTGGACCGGGTCGCGCACGTCGTCATCGAGCGGCCGGCGAAGCGCAACGCCCTCACCATGGCGATGCTCGAGCGGCTCCGCGACCATGCCGGTGCCGTCGCCGACGCGATCGCCGCGGGGGACGTGCGGGCGGTCGTGGTGAGCGGCAGCGGCACGCACTTCTCCGCCGGGCTCGACCTCACCGACCTCGCGGCGCTCGCGACGTCGGTGCCGGACGAGGACGCCATCGCCCGGGTGCAGGAGGTGTTCACCGCCTTCGAGGAGCTCGACGCCCCGGTGCTCGCGGCGATCGACGGGGTCTGCCTCGGGGGCGGGCTGCAGCTCGCCCTCGCCTGCCACCTGCGCGCGGTGACGTCGCGGGCGAGCCTCGGGGTGCTGGAACCGCGCTGGGGGCTCGTCCCCGACCTGGGGGCGAGCTGGCGTCTGCCGCGCCTGGTCGGTCAGGGACGCGCGACGGAGCTGCTCGTGTCGGCACGCCGGGTGGACGCGGCCGAGGCCCTGCACCTCGGGCTGGCGGAGCTCACCCTCGACGGCGACGACGCGCGGACGGCCGCGCACGCGGTCGCGGCCCGCTGGGCGGCCGGGCCGGAGGTCCTGCGGGCACTGCCGCGCCTGGTGCGCGACGCCGCCGGGAGCGGGCGGGCCGCGGCGCTCGCGGCGGAGGCACGGCTGCAGCGGCGCATCCTCGCCGGTGACGACGTCGGCGAGGCGTTCCGGGCGGCGATGGAGGGACGGGAGCCGCACTTCGGCGGGGCCGGCGGCTGAGCCGGGGGCGGATCGGGCCGTCCGGTCGCGGTGCGGGTCCGAACCTTCGCCACCAGGGTCCTCGGACCCTGCACGTGTCGGGCACGTCGGTACAGTGGCCGACCCGCACGAGAGGATGGGGTCGATGGCGCTCTCCGAGCACGAGCAGCGCATGTTCGCCGAGATCGAACGGCAGCTGGTCGAGGACGACCCGCGGTTCGTGGCGCGGACGCGGCGGCGGCTGCGGGCCTGGTCGCCCGAGGTGCGGCTGCGCGCCGCCATCGTGCTCGCCGTCATCGGCGTGGTCAGCGTGTTCTCCCTGACCTTCGACATCCTGTTCGGCGTGCTGGGCATGGCCCTGCTCCTCGCCGCGATCCTGCTCGGCGCCGGTGCGGCGAACGACCGCTCCCGCCAGCAGCAGGGGCCGCCCGAGGGGCACTGACCCGAGGGGCACGGGCCCGGGGGCACTGACTCGGGGGCACTGACCCGGGTCCGCCCCCTCCGCCCCTCGTTCCACCCTTCGCTCCACCGGTGCTCCATCGATGCTCCACCGGTGGGCCCGTCGCGGCCCGAACCCCACCACTCCACTCCACCCCGTAGAACCGCCTGAACGGGCGTTCTGCGGGGTTCTTCATGGCATCGCCCGGTCGACGCGGTTGACGCGTGGGGTCGGTTCCCCCTAAAGTGGAGCGAAGTGGAGTACGCTCCCACGCGGTCGCCGGACGGTCCGGGTCGGCCCCGGAGCACGACGGGCGGAGGGGGGTGCGATGTTCCTCGGTGAGCACCAGCACACCCTCGACGGGAAGGGCCGGATCATCCTGCCGGCCCGGTTCCGCGACCGGCTCGCGAGCGGCCTCGTCCTCACGCCGTCCCAGGACCGCTGCGTCGACGTGTGGCCGCTCACCGGCTTCGAACGCCGGGTGGAGGAGCTGCGGGCGCTGCCGCGCACCGACGAGCGCGCCCGCACCTACCTGCGCGTGTTCCTCGCCGGTGCGCACGAGGAGAAGCCCGACGCCCAGGGGCGCGTCACCGTCCCCGCGCGCCTGCGCGACTACGCCGGCCTCGACCGCGACCTCACCATCAACGGTGCGGACGAGCGCCTCGAGATCTGGGACCGGCCCACCTGGGAGCGCTACCGCGAGCGCGCCGAGGAGGCCTTCGCGACGCTCGACGGGGGGCTCTCGTGACCGCCGCCGCGCCCCACGTGCCCGTGCTCCTCGACGCGGTCACCGACCTGCTCGAGCGGCCCGACGGGGTCGTCGTCGACGTGACCCTCGGTGCCGGCGGCCACGCCGCCGCCGTCGTCGCCCGCCGCCTCCAGGTGTGGGGGCGGGCGGACCTGCTCGGCATCGACCGTGACGCCGACGCCCTCACGCTGGCCCGCGAGCGGCTGCACGCCGAGCTCGCCGACCCCCGCGTCCGCATCCGGTTCGCCCACGCCCGGGCGGACGAGCTCCCCCGGGTGCTCGACGAGCAGGGCGTGGACCGCATCGCCGGGCTGCTCATGGACCTCGGGGTGTCCTCGATGCACCTCGACCGGGCCGAGCGCGGCTTCAGCTACCGCAGCGACGGCCCCCTCGACATGCGCATGGACCCCTCGCACGGGCCGACCGCCGCCGACCTCGTCAACGACCTCGACCCCGCGGAGCTCGCCGCGCTCATCGCGCGCTACGGCGAGGAGCGCTTCGCCCGTCGCATCGCCGACGCGATCGTCGCGGCGCGCCCCGTCACCGGCACCGTCCGGCTCGCCGAGATCGTGCGCGACGCCATCCCCGCGGCGACCCGTCGCACCGGCGGCCACCCCGCCACCCGCACCTTCCAGGCGCTGCGCATCGCCGTCAACGGCGAGCTCGCCTCCCTCGAGGCGACCCTGCCGGCCGCGATCGACCGGCTCGCCGACGACGGGGTGCTCGTCGTCCTCAGCTACCACAGCCTCGAGGACCGCATCGTCAAGCGGGCGTTCGCCGACGCCGCGTCCGGCTGCGTCTGCCCGCCCCGGATGCCCACCTGCGGCTGCGGTCGCACCGCACGGGTCGAGCACGTGGTGCGCCGTCCGCTGATGGCGGGGCCGGAGGAGCGCACGGCCAACCCGCGCGCCGCGTCCGTGCGCCTCCGTGCCGTCCGACGCCTGGCGGTGGCCGCATGAGCGCCGTCGCGATCGAGGAGGTCCGCCACCTGCGTGCCGTCACCGCGTCGGCCGCGACCCCGCGAGCGGATGCGGCCCCGGAGGTGCGGTCCGGACGACGCACGCTCGTGCTGCTGCTGGCGACCGCGAGCATCATCGTCGCCGCCGTGTTCGGCATCGTCGGCCTCAACGCCCTCGCGGCGAACGCGGCGGTGGAGGCCCGCGCGCTCGAACGCGAGGTCGGGGCGGCCGAACGGCGCTACGCCGAGCTCGTCGCGGCCGTCGCCGCCAAGGAGGACCCCGCGCGGATCCGCGCCGAGGCGTTCGAGCTCGGCATGGTGCCCTCCGTCGCCGCCCGGCACCTCGTCCTCTCGCGCACGCTCGACGCCGACGGCCGACGCGCCGCGGAGGCCGACCGGGTCGTCGCCGACCCGCTCAAGCCCGTCCTGACGCAGGAGCGCTGAGTGGGTCGCTGGCGGACCGACGACCAGGCACGCCTGTCGCGCCGACGGGTCCGGCTCGCGGCCGTCCTGTTCGGCCTGCTCACCGTCGCGACCGTCGCGCAGCTCGTCGACATCCAGGTCCTCAGCGCCGAGGAGCACGCCGAGCGGGGCGTCCGCCAGCGCATGCGCACCATCGACCTGCCCGCCTCCCGCGGGCGCATCTACGACCGTGAGGGTGACGTGCTCGCCACGTCGGTCACCAGCGCCACCCTCTACGCCGACCCCCGCAGCTTCCGGCCCCAGCAGCGACCCGACGGTCGGCTCGTGCCCGCCGCAGGGGACCCGGTGCGGGTCGCCCGCACCCTCGCCCCGCTGCTCGACGTGCCGGCGGACGAGCTCGAGGACCGGCTGCGCCGCGACGCGCACTTCGTCTACCTCGCCCGGCAGCTCGACCTCGCGCGCGGCGAGGAGATCATGGCGCTGCGGCTGCCCGGCATCGGCATGCTGACCGAGCCGCGACGCGTCTACCCGGGCGGCGGACTCGCCGCCCAGGTCATCGGGTTCACCGGCATCGACGGGGACGCCCTGCAGGGGCTCGAGGCGCGGCACGACGACCTGCTGCGCGGCACCCCCGGCACGCTGCACTTCGAGCAGGCCATCGGCGGGCTCGCCATCACCTCCGGTCCGCGTGAGGTCGAGGCCGCCACGCCCGGCCGTGACCTCGTCCTCACCCTCGACCGCGACATCCAGTACGCCGCTGAGCGGGCCGCCGCCGACGCGCTGGAGCGTCACGACGCCGCCGGCGCGACCGTCGTCGTGCTCGAGGTCGGCACCGGCGAGGTCCTCGGCATGGCGTCCGCCCCCACCTTCGACCCGGCCGAGCTCCGACGTGACGAGCAGCAGTTCTGGCGCAACCGGGCCGTCACCGACCTCCTCGAGCCCGGCTCCGTCCAGAAGCCGCTCGCCGTCGCGGCGGCGCTCGAGTCCGGCGCGATCACCCCGGCGACCGTCCTCGAGGTCCCCGACCGCCTGACCGTCGGCGGCCACACCTTCACCGACGTCAGCAAGCACGGGGTCGAGCGGTGGACCGCCGGCGACGTGCTCGCGCGCTCCAGCAACGTCGGGGCGATCCGCATCGCCCAGCGGACCGGCGAGGAGGCGCTGCGGTCCCAGCTGCTCGCCTTCGGCTACGGCCGTCCGACCGGCCTGCGGTTCCCCGGCGAGGTCGGCGGGTACGTGCCGCCGGCCGACGAGTGGTGGGCGACCACCCTGCCGACGGCCGCGATCGGCTACGGCACGTCCAGCACGCTGCTGCAGCTCGCCACCGCCTACGCCGCGCTCGCCAACGACGGGACGCTGGTCGACCCGGTGCTCGTCCGCGGCACCCTCGGCACCGACGGCACGCTGGTGGCCGCGACCCCGCCGGAGCGACGACGCGTCGTGTCCACCGCCACGGCCCGCCAGGTCCTCGACATGCTCGAGCAGGCGGTCGCCGGCCCGGGGGCCACGGGCACGCGGGCACGCATCCCCGGCTACCGGGTCGGTGGGAAGACGGGCACCGCCATCAAGGTCGCCGCCGAGGGCGGCTACACCGAGGACGAGTACGTCAGCACCTTCGTCGGCGTCGCCCCGCTGGACGACCCGCGCATCGTCGTCGCCGTCATGGTCGACGACCCCACCGGCGCCTACTACGGCGGCGCGGTCGCCGCCCCGGTGTTCCAGGAGGTCATGCACGCCAGCCTGCTCGCCCGGCGCATCGTCCCCGACGGTGAGGGGCGCACGCTCGACGAGCTGGTGCAGGAGACGCGGCGCATCGCCGAGGAGGCCGCCGAGGAGGCCGCGGAGGAGGCCGCCGAGGAGGCCGCGCCGGCCGCCGCCGAGGACCCGTCCGAGGCCCGGGACCGCTGACGTGCCGGGCGTCGGGGTGGCCGGACGTCCACGGGCCGTGCAGGCGCCACCGTTAGGCTCCGTCGGCGCGAGCACCGGGTTCGGCCGGGCCACCGAGCGTGCGAGGAGCACCGTGTCCGCGCGACTCTCCACCCTCGCCGAACGCCTCCCCGGCGCCGTGCTCCATGGGCCCGACGTCACCGTCGGCGACGCCACCCACGACAGCCGGGACGTGCGGCCCGGCGCCCTGTTCTGCGCCGTCCGCGGCGCCACCCACGACGGGCACGACCACGTCGCGGAGGCCGTCGCGGCCGGTGCCGCCGCCCTCCTCGTCGAACGGCCCGTCCCCGGCGGGACGCCCCAGCTCGTCGTGCCGTCGGTCCGTGCCGCACTGGGACCCGCCGCGGCGGCCGTGCACGCCGACCCCGCCACCGAGCTGCGCATGCTCGGCGTCACCGGCACGAACGGCAAGACGACCGTCACCTTCCTCCTCGAGGCGGCGATGGCGGCGGCCGGCTGGGGCAGCGGTCGCATCGGCACGCTCGGGGCGCGGCTGCACGGCCGCCCCGAGCCGGGCGTGCGCACCACCCCCGAGGCGACGGACCTGCAGCGGCTCCTGCGCAGCCTGCGCACCCGAGGCGCCGACGGCGTCGCGATGGAGGTGTCCTCCCACGGGTTGGACCTGCAGCGCGTCGACGGGACCGTGTTCGACGTGGCCGCGTTCACCAACCTCACGCGCGACCATCTCGACTGGCACGGCACGATGGACGCCTACCTGGCGGCGAAGGCGCGCCTGTTCACCCCGGCCCTCGCCCGCCACGCCGTCGTCCACGTCGACGCGCCCGGTGCGGACGCGCTGCTCGCACGGGTCGAGGTGCCCGTGACGACGATCGGGACCGGGCCAGGCGTCGACGTCGCCGTCGCGCGGCGCACGTCCGGCCCGGACGGTTCCACCGCCGTCGTCAGCCTCGACGGGTCCGAGCTCGAGGTCGGGACCGTCATGCGCGGCGCCCACAACCTCGACAACGTGCTCGTCGCCCTCGTCACCGCCGTCCGCGCCGGCATCGCACCGTCCGTCGTCCGCGACGCCCTCGCGACCGTGCCCGCACCGCCCGGCCGGCTCGAACCGTTCGGCGGCGGTGGCGACCCGCTCGTGCTCGTCGACTACGCCCACACGCCCGACGCCGTCGCGCGCATCGTCGGCCTCGGTCGCACCCTCGTCGGTGCCGGGGCGGCCCTCCACGTCGTCCTCGGCGCGGGCGGTGACCGCGACCGTGACAAGCGCGGCCCGATGGGTCGGGCGGCCGGCGACGCCGACCGTGTGCTCGTCACCGACGACAACCCCCGGGGCGAGGACCCCGCCGTCATCCGGGCCGCCGTCGCCGCCGGCGCGCGGGAGGGGAGCGCCAGCGTCGAGGACGTGGCCGGACGGGCCGACGCGATCGAGCGGGCCGTCCTCGCCGCCGGCCCCGGCGACGTCGTCCTCGTCCTCGGGCGCGGGCACGAGGCCGAGCAGGAGGTCGCCGGCCGGCGGTCCCCGCTCGACGACCGCGACCTCGTCCGCGCCGCCCTCGCCCGCCGCACCGGGGCCGTCGCATGATCCCGCTGCCCATCGAGCGGCTCGCCGACGTCCTCGCCGCCCGGGTGGTCGGCGACCACGACGCGACGCCGGTGGAACGCGTCATGACCGACAGCCGGATCGAGAGCGACCACCCCGCCGTGTTCTTCGCCCTGCGCACCGACCGCGCCGACGGGCACGCGCACGTCGCCGCTGCGGCGGAGGCCGGGGCGACGTGTGCCGTCGTCGCCCACACCACCCCCGACCCCGGGCTGGTGCAGCTGCAGGTCGACGACCCGTGGCGTGCGCTCGAGCGGCTGGCCCGCCACGTCGTGGACACCGTCGCACCGCGCGTCGTCGCCATCACCGGCTCCTACGGCAAGACGACGGTGAAGGACCTGACCGCCGCGGCGCTCGCGCCGACGCGGCGCGTCGTCGCCGCGCGCGGCTCGTTCAACAACGAGCTCGGTGTCCCCCTGACGATGCTCGAGGTCACCACCGGCGTCGAGGTGCTCGTCGCCGAGGCCGGCGCCCGCAACGCGGGCGACCTCGCCGACCTCGGCCGGCTCCTCGCCCCCGACGTCGCGGTGGTCACCGCCGTCGGGCCGGTCCATCTCGCCACGTTCGGGGACGAGGACGGGGTGGCCGCGGAGAAGTCGCGGCTGGTGACCGCCCTCGGCGACGGCGGGACGGCCGTGCTCAACGCCGACGACCCGCGTGTCGCCGCGATGGCCGCCGTGGCCCCATCGGTGGTCACCGTCAGCGCCACCGGTGCGGCCGCCGACGTGCGCGCCCACGACGTCCGCGTCGACCCGACCGGTCGGGTCCGGGCCCGCGCGGCGACGCCATGGGGCGACGTCGAGCTCGCCCTGCCGCTGCCGGGCGTGCACCACCTCACCAACGGGCTGCTGGCCCTCGCCGTCGCCGGCCTCGAGGGCACACCGGTGGCGACGGCCGCGGCCGCGCTGGCCGACGCCCCCACCAGCCCGCACCGGGCGGTGCTGGCGCGGGCCGGCGGGCTCACCGTCCTCGACGACTCCTACAACGCGAGCCCGCCGACGGTGCGGGGCGCCCTGCGCACCCTCGCGGACCTGCCGTGCGACGGACGCCGCTGGGCGGTGCTGGGGGAGATGGCCGAGCTCGGCGTGGACGCGGCGGCGCAGCACCGGACGGTCGGTGCGGCGTGCGACGCCGTCGACGTGCTCGTCACCGTCGGCCCGGCGACCGGACCGCTGGCGGAGGCGGCCGCCGCCCTGCCCGGCGCCCCCGAGGTCCACCGCGTGGCGGACCATCGGGCGGCCGCGGACCTCGTCGTCGCCGGCGCACGCCCCGGCGACGTCGTGCTGTTCAAGGCGTCCCGCGTGGCGACGCTGGACCGTGCGGTCGCCGCCGTCCTCGCCGCGCTCGGCGGTGCGGAGGAGGGGGACGCCGCATGATCGCCATCCTGCTCGCCGCGACCGTCGCCTTCCTCCTCGCGCTCGTCGGCACCCCCCTCATCATCGCCTTCTTCCGCCGGCGCGGGTTCGGGCAGCCGATCCGCGACGAGGGGCCGACGTCGCACCGGACGAAGGCGGGGACGCCGACGATGGGCGGCACCGCCATCGTCCTCGCCACCGTCGTCGCCTACGCCGTCGCGCAGGTCGGACGGCCGACGTGGACCGCGTCCGGCCTGCTGCTCGTGCTCACGTTCGTCGCGATGGCGCTCGTCGGCGCGGCCGACGACCTCATCAAGCTGCGCATGCGCCGCAACCTCGGGCTGAACAAGACGACGAAGCTCGTCGGGCAGGTCCTCATCGCGGTCGCCTTCGCCTGGCTCGCGCCCGCCTGGGCAGGGGTGTCGCGCAGCATCACCGTCGTCGGTGCGATCGAGCTGCCCGTCGGCCCGGCCGTGTTCACGCTGTGGGTGTTCCTGCTCATCGTCGGCGCGTCGAACGCCGTGAACCTCACCGACGGGCTCGACGGGCTCGCGGCCGGCGCCTCCGCCCTCGTCCTCGGCGCGTTCACCCTCATCGCGTTCTGGCAGTTCCGCAACAGCGGCGAGTACGCCATCGACGCCGCGTCCGCCCTCGACGTCGCCGTCGTCGCCGCGTCGGTCACCGCCGCGGCCGCCGGGTTCCTGTGGCACAACGCCCCGCCCGCCCGCATCTTCATGGGGGACACCGGCTCGCTCGCCCTCGGGGGGCTGCTCGCCGCCGCGTCGGTCGTCACCGGGACGCAGGTGCTCCTCGTCGTGCTCGGCGGGCTGTTCGTCATCGAGACGCTGTCGGTCGTCATCCAGGTCGCCGTGTTCCGCACGACCGGACGGCGCGTGTTCCGCATGGCGCCCTTCCACCACCACTTCGAGCTGCTCGGCTGGCAGGAGGCCACGATCATCGTGCGCTTCTGGATCCTCGCCGGCATCGGCATCGCCCTCGGACTCGGCCTGTTCTACGCCGAGTTCCTCACCCGGGTGGCGCTGCTGTGAGCGCCGACGTGCGCAGCGCCCGCGACGCGCCGCCCCGCTGGCCCGGCGTCGCCATCACGCTCACCCTCGTCACCGTCCTGCTGCTGCTGCTCGGCCTGCTGATGAGCTTCTCCGCCTCGATCGTCGACGCGGCGCAGGCCGGCGACGCCTTCGGCACGTTCCGCCGCCAGGCGATGTGGGCGGCGCTGGCGGTGCCGACGTTCTTCCTCGCCGCCCGCATCCCGCTCGCGCGGCTGCGCACCGCCAGCTGGCCGTTCCTCGGTGGCGTGACCGTGCTGCTCGCCCTCGTCCTCGTCCCCGGCGTCGGCCTGACCCGCTTCGGCGCGACCCGCTGGCTCGGCGTGGGGGGGCTGAGCTTCCAGCCGTCCGAGCTCGCGAAGCTCGCCCTGCTGCTGTGGCTCGCCGACGTGCTGCAGCGCAAACGCCCCACCGACGGGACGCTGCACACGACGCCCCACCTGCTCGTGCCCGCCGTGCCCGTGCTGCTCGTGCTGGCCCTGCTCGTGATGCTGCAGCCGGACCTGGGCACGACCATCCTCCTCGCGCTCATCGTCGGGGCGATCCTGTTCGTCGAGGGGCTGCGGCTGCGCCTGCTCGCCGGCGCCGTCGCCCTCGGCGCCGCCGCGGTCACCGCGCTGGTGCTGGCCGCGCCCTACCGGGTGGCACGCATCCGCGGCTGGCTGTTCGCGGAGCAGTACCCGCAGGCCGAGGGGTTCCAGCTGATGCAGTCGTGGGTCGCGCTGGGCAGCGGCGGCTGGTTCGGCCTCGGGCTCGGCTCGTCCCGCGCCAAGTGGAACTTCGTCCCCAACCCCGAGACCGACTTCGTGTTCGCGATCGTGGGGGAGGAGCTCGGGTTCGTCGGCGCCGTCGGCCTCCTCCTCCTGTTCCTCGTGCTGCTGTTCCTCGGCCTGCACGCGGCCGTCAACGCACGACCCGGGCTCGAGCGGACCGTCGCGTTCACCGTGACCGTCTGGGTCGTCGGCCAGGCGTTCGTCAACGTCGGCACCGTCATCGGCCTGCTGCCCATCACCGGCGTCACCCTGCCGCTCGTGTCCGCCGGCGGGACGTCGCTGCTGGTGACCATGGCCGCGCTCGGCCTGCTCGTCAACGTCGCCCGGCGGCCGGCCGGCGACGCCGGCACCGTCCCGGCCGAGGGGGCGCGCCGATGATCGACGTCCTCCTCGTCGGCGGCGGGACCGCCGGGCACGTCCTCCCCGCGGTCGCGACCGCGGAGGCGCTGCGCCGGCTGCGTCCCGACCTCCGCATCGCCTTCGCCGGACGTGCCGACAGCCTCGAGGAGCGCCTGTTCGCCGCGACGGGCGAGCGGTTCCTCCCCCTCGCCGCGGTCGCGCTGCCACGCCGCCCCTCGCCGGCGCTGCTGACGGTCGGACCGCGCCTGCAGCGGGCGGTCCGCCACGCGCGCCGCATCCTCGTCCAGGAGCAGGTGCGGACGGTCGCGTCGTTCGGCGGCTACGTCGCCCTGCCCGTCGCCCTCGCCGCCCGGCGCCGGGTCCCCCTGCTGCTCCACGAGCAGAACAGCCGGCCGGGGGTCGCCAACCGGCTCGCGGCCCGCTTCGCCGACCGCATCGCCCTCACCTTCCCGTCGAGCGTCGACGGCCTCGGCGGCGCGGCGCGGGACCCGTCGGCGCGGCGCGTGCGCATCACCGGCAACCCGGTGCGCAGCGGGCTCGTCGCCACCGCGGGCGTCGGCCCCCGCGCGGCCGCCCGCGGCCGGCTGGACCTCGCGCCGGACCGGCGCACCGTGCTCGTGTTCGGGGGCAGCCAGGGGGCCCGCAGCATCAACCGTGCCGTCGCCGCGGCCGCCGCCGACTGGCGCGCGGCCGACCTGCAGGTGCTGCACGTCACCGGGCCGCACGGCCACGACCAGGCGGCGGCCTGGTGGCGGGAGGCCGGCGTCGACCTCGACGCGTCCGAGCCGACCGTCCGCATCGTGCCCTACCTCGACGACATGGCCGACGCCTACGCGGCCGCCGACGTCGTCGTCGCCCGTGCGGGTGCGACGACGATCGCGGAGCTGAGCGTCGTCGGGCTCCCCGCCGTCCTCGTCCCGTACCCGCACGCGACGGGCGACCATCAGCGCACCAACGCGGAGGCGCTCGTGCGCGTCGGGGCCGCCCGCATGCTCGACGACGCGGCGCTCGCCCCCGCGGTCGTCGTCGAGGCCGTGCGCGCCATCGTCGCCGACCCGGCCCGGCACGCGGCGATGGCCACCGCCGCCCGCGCCTGGGCACGTCCCGACGCGGCCGCCGCGGTCGCCGCCCTGCTGCTCGAGCTGCGGGAGGCCCACGATGGGTGAGCGGACCGCCCGGCCCGCCGGGCTCGACACCCGCACGCCGGTGCCGCCACGGGTCCACCTCGTCGGCGTCGGCGGCGCCGGCATGTCCGCGATCGCCCGCATCCTCGTCCAGCGCGGCCACACGGTCAGCGGGTCGGACCTCCACGAGAGCCGGGCGGTCGCCGGCCTGCGGGCGCTCGGCGTCGACGTCACCATCGGCCACGCCGCGGCGAACGTCGCCGACGCGGACGTCGTCGTCTCCTCCACCGCGGTCCCGGCGGACAACCCCGAGCTCGCCGCCGCCGAGGAGCGACGCATCCGGGTCGTGCCGCGGGCGCGGATGCTCGCCGACGTGCTCGGCGACGACCGCACCGTCCTCGTCGCCGGCACCCACGGCAAGACGACGACGACGTCGATGACGGTCGTGGCGCTGCACGCCGCCGGGCTCGATCCGACGTTCGCGATCGGCGGGGAGCTCAACGAGGCGGGCACGAACGCCCACGCCGGTTCCGACCCGATCGCCGTCGCCGAGGCGGACGAGTCGGACCGGTCGTTCCTCGCGTTCGAACCGGACGTCGCCGTCGTCACCAACCTCGAGCTCGACCATCCCGAGGTCTACGCCGACCTCGACGACGTCGTCGCGACGTTCGCCGCGTTCCTCGACCGGCGTCGCCCGGGCGGGACGGCCGTGCTGTGCATCGACGACCCGGGGGTCGCGCGGCTGCGGGACCGCGTCGCCGGCCCCGTCGTCACCTACGGCCGCGCGCCGGACGCCGACGTCCGGCTGCTCACCGGGGCGGACGGGCCGACGGTCCGCCTCGACGGCACCGGCGTCCCCCTCACGCTCGCCGTGCCCGGGGACCACAACCTCCTCAACGCCACCGCCGCCCTCACCGTCGGCCACCTGCTCGGCGCGTCCAGCGCGGACCTGCGCACCGGGCTCGGCCGGTTCCGCGGTGCCGCACGCCGGTTCCAGCGCATCGGCACGCGCGGCGGCGTCGAGGTCGTCGACGACTACGCCCACCATCCGACCGAGCTGCGGGCGACGCTCGCGGCCGCCCGCAGCACCGGACCGGGCCGTGTCGTGTGCGTCGTGCAGCCCCACCGGTACTCGCGCACCGCGGTGCTGGGGGAGGAGCTCGGACGTGCGGCCGCCGGCGCGGACCTCGTCGTCGTCACCGACGTGTACGGCGCGGGCGAGCCGCCCGTCCCCGGGGTCAACGGGCTGCTGGTCGCCGAGGCGGCCCGTGCCGCCGGCGCCCGCGTGCACTTCGCACCGCACCTCGGCGCGGTGCCCGCCCTGCTCGCGGAGGAGACGCGCGCCGGCGACCTCGTCCTCGTCACCGGGGCGGGTGACGTCACCCAGGTCGGCCCCGCCCTGCTGACGCTGCTCGAGGCCCGCTGATGGGCAGCGGCGTCGAGGCCTTCCGTGCCGAGGTCGCCGGCGCGTCGGCGCACGTCACGGTCGGCACCCCCCTCGCCCGGCTGACGACGTTGCGGGTCGGCGGGCCGGCCGCCGCCGTCGTCACCGTCGACGATGAGGCGGCCCTGCAGCGCACCGTCGTCGCCGCGCACACCCACGGCCTGCCGCTGCTCGTCGTCGGTCGCGGCTCGAACCTGCTCGTCGGTGACGACGGCTGGCCCGGCGTCGTCCTCCGGCTCGGGGAGGGGTTCCGCGGCCTGCGCCTCGACGGCACGACGGTGCGTGCCGGCGCGGCCGAACCGATGCCGAGCGTCGCCGTGACCACCGCACGTGCCGGGCTCGGCGGCTTCGCGTGGGGTGCCGCGGTGCCGGGCAGCATGGGCGGCGGGGTGCGGATGAACGCCGGCGCCCACGGCGCCGACATGGCGGACACGCTGGTCACCGCCACGGTGCTCGACGTCCGCACCGGGGAGCTCACGGACTGGGGGCCGGACCGGCTCGCCCTCGGCTACCGCACCAGCGCCCTCGACGCGGCGCACGTCGTCACCGCGGTCACCCTCACGCTCACCCCGGCGGACGCGGGGGAGGTGCTCGCCGAGATCGATCGCATCCGCACGTGGCGCCGCACCCACCAGCCGCTGGAGCGGCCCAGCTGCGGGTCGGTGTTCACCAACCCGCCGGGCACGTCCGCCGGTGCGCTCATCGAGGAGGCCGGGCTGAAGGGGCAGCGCATCGGCGGAGCGGAGGTGTCCACCCGCCATGCGAACTTCATCGTGACCGACACCGACGCGCGCGCCGCCGACGTCGCAGCGCTGATCGACCACGTCGTGCGCACCGTCGCCGAGCGGACCGGCACCGTCCTGCGTCCCGAGGTCGTCCGCCCCGACGTCGCCGACCCCACCCGCTGATGGTCGACGGTCGCATCGCCGCCCGCCGGGCCGAGGTCCGGGCCGCGCGCCGGCGCGCCCGGCTGCGACGGACCCTCCTGGTCGCGACGCTGCTGGCCGGCCTCGGCGCGGGCGGATGGTTCCTGCAGAGCGAGCACGCGCGCGTACGTGACGTCACCGTCACCGGGACCGTCCGCCTCGCGCCCGACGAGGTCGTGGCCGCCAGCGGGGTGCGGCGTGGCGCGCCGACGGTGTGGCTGTGGCCACCGCGGATCGCACGGGCCGTCGAGGCGCTGCCGCTCGTCGCGACGGCGGAGGTGCGCCGGCGATCGCTCGTGGAGGTGGCGGTGGTCGTCGAGGAGCGGCGCGCCGTCTACGCGGCGACCCACGCGGGCACCACCGTCCTCGTCGACCGCACCGGGCTCGTCATCGACGCGGGGACGGACCCGCGCCTGCCGACGGTGCGGCTCGCGACGCCACCGCCCGACCCCGGCGGGCTCGTCGCCGCCCATGCCGCCCTGGCGAACGCACATCGCGTCTGGACGGGCCTGTCGGGCCCGCTGCGCAGCCGGGTGGTCGCCCTGCGGGCCCCGGACGAGGACGGGCTGGCGCTGGAGCTGGCCGACGGCCCGGTGGTCCTGTTCGGCCGTGCCGAGCAGCTCGAGCAGAAGGTCCGCGCGGCCGGGGCGGTCCTCGCCGACGTCGCCGGCAGCCCCGTCACGCTCGTCGACGTCCGCGTGCCGGACGTGCCCGTGGTGCGCATCGACTGACCGCCGGGCCTCCTTGACCCTCTCGTCGGCGTGCGTCTACCTTCAGTCGAACGTGAGGTGGCGTTCCCTGACCCTCGACCTCCACTTGAGGGTTCCTCGTGGCGAACCGACGAAGGACCGAGCATGAGTAGGGCACCCACCAACTACCTGGCCGTCATCAAGGTCGTCGGCGTCGGGGGCGGTGGGGTCAACGCGATCAACCGCATGATCGACGCGGGGCTGCGCGGCGTCGAGTTCGTCGCCGTGAACACCGACGCCCAGGCCCTGCTGATGTCCGACGCGGACGTCAAGCTCGACATCGGTCGGGACCTGACCCGTGGGCTCGGCGCGGGGGCCGACCCGGAGGTCGGACGGCAGGCGGCCGAGGACCACCGTGACGAGCTCGAGGCGGCCCTCGCCGGGGCCGACATGGTGTTCGTCACCGCCGGCGAGGGGGGCGGCACCGGCACGGGCGCGTCCCCGCTGATCGCCCGGATCGCCCGCGAGCAGGGGGCGCTGACCATCGGCGTGGTCACCCGACCGTTCGCGTTCGAGGGTCGCCGCCGTGCCTCGCAGGCCGAGAGCGGCGTCGACGCGCTCAAGGACGAGGTCGACACGCTCATCGTCATCCCCAACGACCGGCTGCTGCAGGTCGCCGAGCAGGGCACCTCGGTGCTCGAGGCGTTCCGGCTCGCCGACGACGTGCTGCTGCAGGGCGTGCAGGGCATCACCGACCTGATCATGACGCCGGGGCTGATCAACCTCGACTTCGCCGACGTGCGGTCCGTCATGCAGGACGCGGGCAACGCGCTGATGGGCATCGGGCGTGCCCGCGGCGACGACCGCGCGATCGAGGCGGCCCGGCTCGCGATGTCGTCCCCGCTGCTCGAGGCGTCGCTCGACGGTGCGCGCGGCGTGCTCCTCCTCATCGCCGGCGGCAGCGACCTCGGGCTCCTCGAGGCGAACGGCGCGGCCGACCTCGTCGGCGCGAGCGCCCACCCCGAGGCCAACATCATCTTCGGTGCGGTCATCGACGACACCCTCGGCGACGAGGTCAAGGTCACCGTCATCGCCGCCGGCTTCGACGCGCAGCGTCCCGTCGAGCAGCGCGGCGCGATCCTGCGCACCGCCCCCGCCCCGGCCGCCGCCCCCGACGGCCCGCCGGCCGACGACGAGGACGACGCCGAGATCTTCCGGCCCGCCCCCACCGTCGTCATCGACGAGGACGACGACCTCGACGACGGCCTGGACGTGCCCACGTTCCTGCGCTGAGGTGGCCGCCGCCGACGGCGTCCACGCGGTCGACCTCGGCGCCGACGTCGGCGCCTGGTTCACCGGCTCCACGCTCCACGGGGTGGACGACGCGAACCTCGCCCACCATCGCCCCCACGTGCCGGCACGTCTCGCCGCCGCCCGCGACGCCGTCGGGCGGCGCACCGGCACCGACCCGGCGGCCTGGCACCTGCTGCGGCAGGTCCACGGCGCGGCCGTCGCCACGGTCGACGGCGAGGTCCCCCGCGGCGCTGAGCTGCGTGACGTCGACGCGGCGGTCACCGTCGAGCATGACCGTCCCCTCGTCGTGCTCGCCGCGGACTGCCTGCCCCTGCTCGTCGCGGGCCGACGTGCCGTCGGCGTGGCCCACGCCGGCTGGCGCGGCGTCGTCGCCGACGTCGCCGGGGCCGTCGTCACCGCGCTCACCAGCCTCGGCGAGTCCGTCGCCGACCTCACCGTCGTGCTCGGACCCACCATCGGCGCGTGCTGCTACGCCGTCGGTGCGGACGTCGCCGACGCCGTCGCCGACGCGGCCCCTGGCGCGCCCGTGCGCACCCGTACCCGCGACGGACGATCGTCGGTCGACCTGCGCCTCGCGGTCCGCACCCGCCTCGCCACGCTCGGGGTCACCCGCGTGACCGACGGCCCCGGTACGACCGCCCACTGCACCGCCTGCGGGTCGGGCTGGTTCAGCCACCGTCGCGACCCCGCCGCCGGCCGTCACGCCGGGCTGGTCGTCCGCACCACCACGGCGGACCGATGAGCGCCGCCGCGGACCCGCAGGGACCGGCCGACGGGCTCGACGCGCGGCTCGCGACGGTGCGCGCCCGGATCGACACGGCCGCCCGCGCGGCGGGCCGTGACCCGGCGACGGTCCGGCTGATCGGGGTGACCAAGACCCATCCGATCGCCACCGCCGAGGCGGCGCTCGCCGCGGGACTCAGCGACCTCGCGGAGAACCGGGTCGACGCGCTCGTCACCAAGGCGGCGGTCGTCCCCGCCCGCTGGCACCTCGTCGGCCGGCTGCAGCGCAACAAGGTCCGTGACGTCGTCGGCCGGGCCGCGCTCGTCCACTCGGTCGACCGGCGCTCGCTCGTCGACGTGCTCGACCAGCGGGCCCGGGCGCAGGGGTGCGTGCAGGACGTGCTGGTCCAGGTCAACGTGGGGGAGGACCCGGCGAAGGGCGGGTGCGACCTCGCCGACGTCGCCGACCTCGTCACCTACGCTGCCGGGGCAGCCGGGGTGCGGGTCGTCGGCCTGATGACCGTCCCGCCGCTCCCCGGCGACGGCGTCACCCACGGGGACGCCGCCCGGCCGCACTTCCGTGCGCTCCGGGAGGCACGGGACACGCTCCGCGGGACGTTCCCGGAGGTGGAGGAGCTGTCGATGGGGATGTCCGCCGACCTCGAGGCCGCCGTCGCCGAGGGCGCCACCATGGTCAGGATCGGCTCGGCGCTGTTCGGGCCCCGTGAGGAGGGAGCACGATGAGCGTGTGGTCGCGGACCCTCGTCTACCTCGGACTCCGTGAGGAGCCCGACGACGCCGCCCAGTGGGCGGTCATCGAGGACGAGCTGGACGAGGACGTCGTCGTCACCCCACCCTCGGGCAGCCCGGCGCCCGCGGCGCCCGCTGCGCCCGCCGCGGCCGACGCGCCCCGTGCGGCCGCCGGCGGGAGCAACGTCCGGCCCCTCCACGGCGGTGCCGAGCCGGCGTCGGGGCGGGTCAGCGTCGTGCAGGTCCGCGTGTTCGAGGACGTCGAGGCGGTCGGGTCCCGCTTCCGCCACCGGCACCCCGTGCTGTTCGACGTGAGCGCCTGCACGCAGGAGGTGGCCCGCCGGACCGTCGACTTCGTCTCCGGGCTCACCTACGCCAGCGAGGGTGCGCTGCGTCGTGTCGCGCCGCGTGTCTTCCTGCTGACCCCCGCCGGTGTCGACGTCCCGCTCGAGGAGCGGCGACGGCTCGCGCAGCTCGGCTACGACCTCGACGGGCGCACGGAGGGCACGTCGTGATCGGTGGGCCGCTGACCATCGCGCTGCAGCTGTACACGTACGTGCTGCTCGCCTACGTGATCTTCTCGTGGGTGCCCAGGCCGCCCGACGCGCTGCGGCCGTTCATCATCGGTGTCGCCCGGCTGGTCGAACCGGTCGCCGCGCCGCTGCGCCGTGTCATCCCGCCGCTGCGCATCGGGATGGTCGCGCTCGACCTGTCGATCATCCTGCTGTTCTTCGGCATCCAGATCCTGCGCAACATCACCTTCAGCCTGGGGCTGTGAGCCCCTCCGCCGCCCCGCGACGGGCGGCGTGCTCGAGCGGGTTGTCGCGGTAGCCGAACAGCGCGTTCGCCCACAGGTAGACGGGTACGAGCGCCGGTCCGAGCCGCTCCGCCTGCCGCACGTGCACCGCCTCGTGGTCGAGCAGCGTCGACGACGGGTCGTCCGCCCGGCACAGCACGACCTGCCCGACGGTGTTCGCGCCGGCACCGACCGTGCGCAGCGCCACCGCCGACGGCCCGGCGACCCCGGTGGCGACGAGGCAGCGGCGGCGGGCGTCCCACCGCGGCCGGGCGCCGGACGCCAGCGCGACCGCCATGCCGAGGGTGGTGAGCGGGGCGGCCCAGAGGGCCGCGGCGACCCGTCCGAGGGGGGTGCGAGGCGCCGCCGGCACCCAGCGGGCGAGCCGGCGTGCGGGTGCCGGCAGCGAGGCGGGCGGCGGACGGCGACCGGCCGGCCCGTCGGCGGGGAGCGCCCCGCGCCGCACCGCGAGCGCCTGACGGCGCTGGCGGACGACCCCGACCGCTCCGGCGAGCAGCGTCGCTCGGACGGCCGCCCGCCACAGGCCCCTCACGTCCGCACGACCCGCAGCCGTGCGCTGCCCGCCGTCCCGAGCGGGACGGTGACGGCCGTCGGATCGTCCGCCGCCAGCGTCGCCTCGAGGTCGACGTCGGTCGCGAGGACCTCCCGGGCGATGGTGGGACGGTGGCCCGCGTCCACGAGGCGTGCCGCCAGCTCGGCCGGCTCGAGGGCGACCTCCAGCCGGATGCGGTCGGTCAGCGCGAGCCCGACGGCCTTGCGCTGCTCGTTCACGGCGCGGACGAGCTCACGGGCCGCGCCCTCCACCTCGAGCTCGGGGGTCAGCGTCGTGTCGAGGGCGACCGCGTAGGAGCCGTCACGGGCGACGCTCCACCCGGTGCGGGGCAGCTCGACGACCTCGAACATCTCGGCGGTCAGCGGGAACGGGGCGCCGTCGACGTCGACGGTCGGCGGTGACGTCGCGAGCAGCGCGCCGACCGCGTCGCTGTCCAGCGCGGACAGCGCCGCCGCGACCCGAGGGGCGTCGGGCCCGAACGCCGGCCCGAGCGCCCGGAAGTTCGGACGCAGCGAACGGTCGACCACCCCCGCGTCCGCATCCGCGAGCTCCACGGCATGCAGGTTGAGCTCGTCGGCGATCTCGCCGGTGACCAGCGCCAGGCCGGCGGCCTCGCGGGCCGGGACGCCCACGAGCGCCCGTGCCAGCGGCTGCCGGACACGCCGGCCGCTGTCGGTGCGGGCCTGCCGGCCCAGCTCGACCAGCCGGCGCGCCGAGCGCATCGCGGCGACGACGTCCGCGTCGCGCCAGTCGGCCGCCGCGACGGGGAAGTCGGTCAGGTGGACCGAGTCGGGCGCGGCCGCGTCGACGCTCACGACGAGGTCCTGCCACAGCCGCTCGGCGAGGAACGGGACGAACGGCGCGAGCAGCTGCGCCAGCGTCGTGAGCACCGTGTGCAGCGTGTGGTAGGCGGCCGCCTTGTCGTCGGGGTCCTCGTCCGTGCCCCGCCAGAACCGACGCCGGCTGCGCCGCACGTACCAGTTCGACAGGTCGTCGACGAACGTCTCCAGGCGGCGGGTGGCACTGGAGACGTCGTAGCCGTCGAGGCCCGCGTCGACGACGTCGATGGTGTCGGCGAGCTCGGCGAGGATCCACCGGTCCGTCACCGGCCGTGCGGCCACCGGCGGCGCGGCGCCCGCCGGGTCGAACCCGTCGATGCGCGCGTACCCGGTGAAGAACACGTGCGTGTTCCAGATGGTCAGGAGGAACCGGCGGACGACGTCGTCGAGCTGCTGCGTCCCGACCCGGCGCGACACCCACGGGTTGCCGTCGGCGAACATCAGCCAGCGCAGCGCATCGGCCCCGTGCACCTCCGTGACCGTCCACGGGTCGACGACGTTGCCGGCCGACTTCGACATCTTGCGGCCGTCCTCGTCGACGATGTGGCCGAGGCAGACGCAGTTGCGGAACGACGAGTCGCCGAACAGCAGCGTCGACTCCGCGAGCAGCGAGTAGAACCAGCCGCGCGTCTGGTCGATCGCCTCGCAGATGTAGTCGGCGGGGTAGTGGCGGGCGAACTCGTCGTGCCCGCGGTGCGGGTAGCCCCACTGGGCGAACGGCATGCCGCCGGAGTCGAACCACGCGTCGGCGACGGCCGTCACGCGGTGCGCCGTGCCGGCGCACTCCGGGCAGGGGAACGTGATGCGGTCGACGAACGGCCGGTGCGGGTCGAGGTCGGTGTGGTCCTCCCCGGTCCGCTCGCTCAGCTCGGCGCGGGAGCGGACGACGGTGACGTGGTCGCACGCCTCGCAGCGCCAGAACGGCAGCGGCGTGCCCCAGTAGCGGTCGCGGGACAGGGCCCAGTCGACGTTGTTCTCCAGCCAGTTGCCGAACCGGCCGTCGCGGATGTGTTCGGGCGACCAGCCGATGCCGGCGTTGTTCGCCAGCAGGTCGTCGCGGCGTGCGGTCGTGCGGATGTACCAGGACGGCTTCGCCCAGTAGATGAGCGGCTGCTTGCAGCGCCAGCAGAACGGGTAGGTGTGCGTGTAGGGGCGGCTCGCGACGAGCAGCCCGGCGGCGTCGAGCGCCGCGGTGATGTCGGCGTCGGCGTCCTTGACGAACCGGTTCGCCCACGGCCCGGACGTGAAGCGCGCGTCGGGCCCGACCGGGTTGACCACCGGCAGCCCCTCGCGACGGCCGACCTGCATGTCGTCCGCCCCGAACGCCGGCGCGAGGTGCACGATGCCGGTGCCGTCGGTCGTCGTGACGAAGTCGGCGGCGACGACCCGGTGCGCGTCCCCCTCGACCGGGTGATGGTCGAAGGGGGGGCGGTAGCGGAGCCCGACGAGGTCCGCGCCTCGCAGCGTCGCGACGGTCGTCACGTCCTCGCCGAGCACGTCGGGCACGAGCTCGGCGGCCAGCACCAGCCGCTCGGTCCCCTCCGCCGTCGCCCGCTCGACGACCGCGTAGGGCAGGTCCTCGCCGACCGCGACGGCGACGTTCGACGGCAGCGTCCATGGCGTGGTCGTCCACGCGACGAGCGCGGCGTCGGTGAGCGGGTCGGGGAGCGGGTCGGGACCCGCCACGAGGGGCAGCCGCACGGTCACCGACGGGTCGGTGACCTCGTCGTAGCCGAGGGCGACCTCGGCGTCGCTCAGCGCCGTGCCGCAGCGCCCGCAGTAGGGGGCGACCCGGAAGTCCTCGAACAGCAGGTCACGGTCCCACAGCTCACCGAGCGCCCACCACAGGCTCTCGACGTACTCCGCGTCCATGGTCCGGTAGGCGTCGTCGGTGTCGATCCAGAAGCCGATGCGTTCGGTGAGCTCCTCGAACGCACCGACGTAGCGCTGCACGGACTCCCGGCAGCGGGCGTTGAACGCCTCGATGCCGTAGGCCTCGATGTCCGCCTTCGAGTCGAGCCCGAGCTCCTTCTCGACCTCCAGCTCGACCGGCAGGCCGTGGCAGTCCCAGCCGCCCTTGCGGCGCACGGAACGGCCCTTCATCGTCCGGTAGCGGGGGAACACGTCCTTGAACACGCGCGACTCGACGTGATGCACGCCGGGACGGCCGTTCGCCGTCGGCGGCCCCTCGTAGAAGGTCCACACCGGGGCGTCGGCGCGCTGCGCGACGCTGCGGCGGAACACGTCGTCGCGTGCCCAGCGCTCCAGCACCGCCCGCTCGAGCGCCGGCAGGTCGGGGCGGGCGGGCACCTCCGGCCAGCGGGTCGCGTCGCCCACGACGTCCTCCTGCACCGGGGTCCCGGCCGTCCGACGGACCCCGCTGCGGGGGGACGACCACGGTCGTCGAGCCTAACCGCCTCCTCCGGGCCGTCCGGTCCCACTGCTACCCTCCGCCGCCCTATGGCCCGTCAACGTCGCCCCCTCTCCGCCACACGGTTGCGCACCTTCCGTGAGGGCCTGCTCAGTGAGCGCGCACAGCTGCTGGGGCAGGTCGAGGGGCTCGACGCCGAGGCCGACGTGAAGAACTGGCGGGAGAGCGGGTTCGACGACGACCCCGCCGACGCCGGCTCCGCCAGCTTCGAGCGGGAGACGGCCCAGTCGCTGTCGCTGCACGCCCGCAACCTCCTCAGCCAGATCGACGACGCGCTGCGCCGTCTCGACGAGGACACGTTCGGCGAGTGCGTCACCTGCGGCCGTCGCATCGAGCTGGAGCGGCTCGAGGCGCTGCCCTACACGACCCAGTGCATGGAGTGCCGGCGTCGTGAGGAGACGGGCCGCTGAGCGCCCCTGCGGGGCCGCCGGGGCGGCGCGCCCGTCTCGGGCTGCTCGTCGCCGTCGCCGCGGTCGTCGTCGTCCTCGACCTGTTCACCAAGGAGCTCGTCCTCGACGTGCTCGAGCCGGGCCGGTTCGTCCCGCTGCTCGGACCCGACGTCGGCTGGCAGCTGGTGTTCAACCCGGGTGCGGCGTTCGGCCTGCCGCTGCCCCCGCTGGTGTTCCCGGTGGTGACCCTGCTGCTCATCGTCGTCGTCGTGCGCGCGCTCGCCGAGCCCGCGCCGATGTCCGCCGTCGCGGCGCAGGGGCTGGTCCTCGGTGGCGCGGTCGGCAACGTGGTCGACCGGCTGGTGCGGCCCGGTGACGGCTCGCCGATCGGCGGGTACGTCGTCGACTTCGTCGCGTGGGGCAGCTTCCCCCGCTTCAACGTCGCCGACGCCTCGATCACCGTCGGGGTCGCGCTGTTCGTGCTGGTGACCATCGTCAGCGAGCGGCGCGAGCACGCCGCGGGCCGCACCGCCGACGACCCGTCGACGTCGGGATGACCGGCACCGGCGACGGGCCCGTCCGGATCGTCGTCACCGCCGACGGCGCCGGCCGCCGCGTCGACGTGCTGCTGGCCGCCGAGCTCGACCTGTCCCGCAGCGCCGCCGCGCAGCACGTCGACGCCGGGCGGGTGCGCGTCGACGGGCGTCCGGTGCGGCGCAGCCGCCTCGTCGAGGTCGGCGAGACGGTCGAGGTCCTCCCCGCCGCCACCGCGGCGGCGGCCACCGCGCCGCCCGTCCCGCCCGTGCGCTACCGCGACGAGCATCTGCTCGTGCTCGCCAAACCGCCGGGGCTCGTCGTCCACCCCGGTGCCGGCCACCACGGGGACACGCTGGTCGACGCGCTCGTCGCGGCCGACGTGCCCCTCGCCGAGGCCGCCGACCCGGCCCGGCCGGGGGTCGTGCACCGGCTCGACCGCGACACGTCCGGCCTGCTCGTCGTCGCCTCCACCCCTGCGGCCCTCGAGGGACTCGTGGCGCTGCTCGCCCAGCGGCGCATCGTCCGCCGCTACCTCACCCTCGTCGCCGGGGTCCCCGCCGAGGCCAGGGGCGTGATCGACGCGCCGATCGGCCGCCACCCCGACCGGCGCACCCGCTTCGCGGTCGTCGAGGGCGCCCGGGTCGCGCGCACCCGCTACCGCACGCTCGCCACCGGGGAGGTCACGACCGCCGACGGCGCCCGTCGGGCCGTCTCCACGCTCGTCTGCGGGCTGGAGACGGGGCGCACCCACCAGATCCGGGTCCATCTCGACGCCGTGGGCACGCCGGTGGCCGGCGACCCGGTGTACGGCGCCGACGGGGCGCTCGCCGCCGCGCTGGGCATCGACCGGCCCGCGCTGCACGCGGCCCACCTCGCGTTCCCCCACCCCGTCACCGGCGCGCAGGTCGCGATCGATGAGCCGCTGCCCGACGACCTCGTCGCGGCGTGCGCCCGTGCGGGCCTCGCCGTGCCCGCGGTGGGCGCGGCGCCGTGAGCGCCATGAGCGCCGAGCGACCTCGCCCCCCGGGTCCCGTCGGGTGCCGCTGCTAGGTTCGCCGACCCACCCGGCCGGAGGTCGTCACGCAGCATGTCCGACGGCACCACGAGCGGGGGAGGGGGGCGCGGCTTCGTCCACCTGCACGTCCACTCCGAGTACTCGATGCTCGACGGCGCGTCGCGGGTCGGTGACCTGCTCGACGCGGTGGAGCGGGACGGCCAGCCGGGCGTCGCGATCACCGACCACGGGGTGCTGTTCGGCCTTGTCGAGTTCCACCGGGCCGCCACGAAGCGCGGGCTGAACCCCATCCTCGGCTCCGAGCTCTACCAGGCGATCGGCTCCCGGCACGACCAGGAGAGCGGCGGCGCCGACGGCAAGCAGCGGGCCCACCACCTGACCGTCCTCGCGCAGGACGACGTCGGCTACCGCAACCTCGTCGCGCTCTCCAGCCGCGCCTACCTCGAGGGCTACTGGTACAAGCCGCGCATCGACCGCGAGCTGCTCGCCGAGCATCACGAGGGACTCATCGTCCTCTCCGGCTGCCTCGGCTCCGAGGTCAACCAGCACCTGCTGCGCGACGACGTGGATGCCGCCCGCCGGGTCATGGGCGAGCTGCGCGACCTGCTCGGCCCCGACCGGTACTTCGTCGAGCTGCAGGACCATGGCATCCCCGACCAGCGGCGCGTGTGGCCGCAGCTCGAGCGGCTCGCGGCGGAGCTCGGGCTGCGCACCGTCATCACCAACGACACGCACTACACGGCGGCCGACGACGTCGCCGCCCACGACGCGCTGCTGTGCATCCAGACCGGTTCGAAGCTCACCGACCCGGGGCGCTTCCGCTTCGAGTCGGACCAGTTCTTCGTCAAGACGGCGGCACAGATGCGCGCCGCCTTCCCCGACCACGGGCACGCGCTCGACATGACCCTGGAGATCGCGGAGCGGTGCGACGCGCGCATCGAGTTCGACCTCGACCTGCTCCCGCGCTTCCCGGTGCCGGAGGGGCGCACCGAGGCCGAGCACCTGCGCGCGATGGTCCTCGAGGGCGCCCGCGAACGCTACGGCAGCCCGTTGCCGACGGCGGTGGAGGAGCGGGTCGAGTACGAGCTGCGCGTCATCGAGCAGATGGGCTTCCCCGCCTACTTCCTGATCGTCGCCGACCTGTGCCGCCACGCGCGTTCGGTCGGCATCCGTGTGGGGCCGGGGCGCGGCTCCGCCGGCGGGTCGCTCGTCGCCTACTGCACCGACATCACCCGGGTCGACCCGATCCGCCACGGGCTCATCTTCGAACGTTTCCTCAACCCGGCCCGCCAGCAGATGCCCGACATCGACATCGACTTCGACGACCGTCGGCGCGGCGAGATGATCCGCTACGCCGCGGAGCGGTACGGCAACGACCACGTCGCCCAGATCGTCACCTTCGGCACCATCAAGGCGAAGTCCGGCATCCGTGACGCGGCACGCGTGCTCGACGAGCCGTTCAAGGTCGGTGACGACCTCGCGAAGATGATGCCCCCGGCCGTGCAGGGCATCGAGTCGACGCTGGAGGAGGCGTTCAGCAAGTCGGCGGAGCTGCGGGCCGCCCGCGAGCGGCCCGAGTACCGGGAGGTGCTGGAGGTCGCCGGCCGGCTCGAGGGGCTGAAGCGCCATCACGGCATCCATGCGGCCGCCGTCATCATCGGCGCCCGACCGCTGATGGAGGTCGTGCCCCTGATGCGCGCCGAGGGCGGGGAGGTCCTCACCCAGTACGAGATGGGTGCGGCGGAGGCCATCGGCCTGCTGAAGATGGACTTCCTCGGGCTGCGCAACCTCACCGTCCTCTCCGACGCCGAACGGCACGTGCGCGCGAACCGCGGCGTCGACCTCGACATGGACGACCCGACGCTGCTGGGCGACATGGACGACGCGGCGACGTTCGCGATGCTCGCCACCGGCGACACGCTCGGCGTCTTCCAGCTCGACTCGGCGGGGATGCAGGCGCTGGTGCGCCGGCTGAAGCCGACCCGGTTCGAGGACATCTCGGCCCTGCTCGCGCTGTACCGGCCGGGACCGCTCGGCATGAACATGCACACGGCGTTCGCGGACCGCAAGAACGGGCTGGAGGACGTCGTCCACGACCACCCGGACCTCGAGGCGGTCCTGGGGGAGACGCACGGGGTCATCGTCTACCAGGAACAGGTCATGCAGATCGCGACCGACCTGTGCGGCTTCACGATGGCCGAGGCGGACGCCCTGCGCAAGGCCGTCGGCAAGAAGCAGCGCGACCTGATGGAGGCGCAGCGCGACAAGTTCCTCTCCGGTGGCGTCGCGCAGGGGTACGAGCAGCGGTTCGTGAAGCGCCTGTGGGACCTCATCGAGAAGTTCGCCGAGTACGGCTTCAACAAGGCCCACACCGTCGCCTACGGCGTCGTCAGCTACCAGACCGCCTACCTCAAGGCGCACTACCCGGTGGAGTACATGGCGGCGCTGCTCACCAGCGTGCGCAACAACAAGGACAACAAGCCGCTCTACCTCAACGAGTGCCGGCGGCTCGGTATCCCCGTGCGGCTGCCCGACGTGAACGCGTCGGAGGCGGACTTCACCCCCCGTGGCGACGAGATCGTCTTCGGGCTCGCCGCGGTGCGCGGGGTCGGGGAGGGCGTCGTCGAGCGGATCGTGGCGGCACGGACCGAGCAGGGCGCGTTCACCGACTTCGCCGACTTCTGCGCGAAGGTCGACGCGAGCGTGCTCAACCGCACGGTCCTGGAGAACCTGATCCGTGCCGGCGCGTTCTCGTCCCTCGGGCATCCCCGTCGTGGGCTGCTCGCCGTGTACGAGGGGGTCGTCGCCGACGCGCTCGCCCGCAAGCGCGCCGAGGCCGCCGGGCAGTTCAGCCTGTTCGACGAACCGGCCGGCGGTGACGGGCCGGTCGACACGCCTGCGGTGGAGGTCCCCGACGACGAGTTCCCCGCACGCGAGCTGCTGCGGCTCGAACGTGAGCTGCTCGGCCTGTACGTGTCCGCCCATCCGCTCGACGGCACCGAGGCGGTGCTCGCGACGCTGGTCGACACGCAGGTCGTCGAGCTGGGCGAGCGTGCTGACGGGGCGACGGTCGCGGTCGGTGGGGTGCTGACGTCGGTGACGAAGAAGTTCACGCGGAAGGGCGACACCTACCTGACGGCGGTGCTGGAGGACCTCACCGGCCAGGTCGAGGTCGTCTTCTGGCCGTCGACCTACCGCGTCGCCCACGAGGTGCTCGTCGAGGACGCCGTGCTCGTGCTGCGCGGCCGCGTCGAACGGCGCGACGACGCCGTGAAGCTCACCGCCGACGCCGTCACCCCGCCGGACCTGTCCGAGGCGCTCGGGCAGCCGCTCATCATCCGCTTCGCCGCCGGGCAGCTCACCCCCGACGCCATCGCCCGGCTGGAGGGGGTGCTCGCGGGCCACCCCGGGGCCGCACCCGTCGCCGTGGAGGTCGCGACCCCCGACGGCGCGTCGCAGCGGTTCCGACTGGGCGACCGCTTCCGCGTGGAGCGCCGGCCCGGCCTGTTCGGCGAGCTCAAGGCCACCTTCGGCCCCGACGCCGTCGCCGACGCGCCGGTGCGCACCCTCGCCGCCCCGCCGGAGGACGTCCCCGCCTGGCGGCGTGCCGGCTGAACGACCCGCCCGTGCGGTCCCGTGCGGTCCCGTGCAGGCTCGTGCGGCGCGGCGGGTGCGGCGGCGGGACGGGTGCGGCGCCCCGGCGGCCCGCACGCCACCGGTAGCCTGCCCCCGGGTCGCCGTCCCCGGCCCTGTCCGTCGCAACCGCCCCGGTCGGAGCACGCATGTCACGTCTGCGGGTCCTCGACCTCCGAGGCGACCGGAGCGACCCCCGCGACCGGATGCCGCGCCCACGCATCGACCTCGAGGCGGCCCGTGCGGGCGTGCTCGACAGCATCGCGGCCGTCGCCGCCGACGGTGACGACGCGCTCGTGCGGCTGACCGCCCGCTTCGACGGCGTGGACGTCGCCGACGGGCTCGTCGTCCCCGACGCGGTGCTCGACGCGGCGCTCGACGACCTGGACCCGGGGCTGCGCGGGGCGATCGAACGCGCGGCGGACCAGGTGCGTTGGTTCCACGAGCGGGCCCGTCCCGCCGACTGGGAGGACGTCCGTGACGGCGCCCGGATGGGGGTGTGGCACCGTCCCGTCACCCGCGCCGGCGTGTACGTGCCCGGCGGCAAGGCCGTGTACCCCTCGACGGTCATCATGACCGTCGTCCCCGCCCGCGTCGCCGGCGTCGAGGAGCTCGTGCTCTGCACCCCGCCGACCGGGGTCGGCCCTAACGGGTCGCCCGACGGCTGGCCCGACCGGACCATCCTCGCCGCCGCACGCCTGCTCGGGGTCGACCGGGTCGTGCGTGTCGGTGGGGCGCAGGCGGTCGCGGCGATGGCCCACGGCACCGCCAGCGTGCCCCGCTGCGACGTCGTCGTCGGTCCGGGCAACCTGTACGTGTCGCTCGCGAAGCAGCTCCTCGCCGCGGAGGGTCGCATCGGGACCGACGGCTACGCCGGACCGACCGAGATCGGCATCGTCGCCGACGACACCGCCGACCCGGCCGTGCTCGCCGCCGACCTCGTCGCCCAGGCCGAGCACGACGAGCTCGCGACCGCGCTGCTCATCACCACCGACGCCGACGGTGTCGCGGCCGTCGAACGTGCGCTCGAGCAGGAGGTCGCCCGCGCCCACCACCGGGAACGCGTCGAGGCGGCCCTCGCCGGCCAGGGGACCGTCGCCCTCGTCGACGACATCGACCACGCCGTCGCCGTCGCCGAGGCGTTCGCCGCCGAGCACCTCGAGGTGCACACGCGTGCGGCCCGGGAGGTCGCCGCCCGCATCCGCTACGCGGGGACGACGTTCATCGGTCGGGACACGCCCGTCAGCCTCGGCGACTACGCGGCCGGTCCGAACCACACCCTCCCGACGTCCGGCACGGCGCGCTTCCAGGGCGGGCTGACGACGGCGTCGTTCCTCGTCCCCGTCAACTTCGTCGAGTACGACCGGCCGGCGCTGGAGGACCTCGCCGACAGCGTCCGGATGCTGTCCGACGCCGAGCAGCTCCCGGCGCACTGGCGTGCCGTCGAGGTGCGGCTCGACGGGCCGTCCCGATGAGCGGCGCCGGCGACCCGGAGCTCGGGCCGCCGCCGGTCCGCGACGACCTGGCGGACGTCGAGCCCTACGGCGCGCCGCAGCTGGACGTGCCGGTCCGGCTCAACACCAACGAGACGCCCGAGCCGCCCCCGGCGGCGTTCGTCGCCGAGCTCGCCCGACGCCTGCCCGAGCTGCGCCTGAACCGCTACCCGGACCGTGAGGCGCTCGCGCTGCGCACCGCCCTCGCCGCGCGCGAGGGGCTGCCGGTCGCCCGGGTGTGGGCCGCGAACGGCTCCAACGAGGTCCTGCTCCAGGTCCTCCAGGCCTACGGCGGTCCCGGACGGACGGCCCTGCTGTTCCGCCCGGGCTACTCGATGTACCCGGAGCTGTGCCGCACGACCGGCACCGCGACCCGGACGGTGACGCTCGCGGAGGACGGTCGGCTCCCGCTCGCCACCGTCACCGCCGACGTCGCCGCGATCGTCGCCGAGGACGACCCGGTCGTCACCCTGCTCGCCAACCCGAACAACCCCACCGGTGCGCTCGTCGACCACGACGTCGTGCGGGCCCTGCACGACACGGTGCGCGGCCTCGTCGTCGTCGACGAGGCCTACGTCGAGTTCGCGCCCGACGGGGCGAGCGTGCGCGACCTGCTCGACGAGCTGCCGCGGCTCGTCGTCAGCCGGACGTTCTCCAAGGCGTTCCGGCTCGCCGGCCTGCGACTCGGCTACCTCCTCGGGCCGGCGCAGGTCATGGCCGACCTGCGCCGCGTCCGGCTGCCCTACCACCTCGACGCCATCACCCAGCTCGCCGGCATCATCGCGCTCGAGCAGGAGGACGGCTTCCTCGCCCACCGCGGGCGGACCGCCGACGAGCGGGAGCGCCTCGCGGCGCTGCTCGGACGGCTCGCCGGCGTCGACGTCCTGCCGTCCGCGGCGAACTTCCTGCTCGTGCGCACCGCGCGGACCGACGTGTTCGACCGGCTGCTCGAGCACGGGGTGCTCGTCCGTGACCTATCGTCCGCGGTGGGTCGACCCGGGACGTGGCGGGTGACCGTCGGGACCCCCGAGGAGAACGACCGCCTCGTCGCCGCCCTCGCGGCGGTGACCGCACCGGACGACGCAGGACAGGAGCGCTGATGGCCCGCACCGCCCACGTGCAGCGTGGCACGCAGGAGACCGGCGTCGAGGTCACCCTCGACCTCGACGGGGAGGGCACGAGCGACGTCACCACCGGCGTGCCGTTCTTCGACCACATGCTCGACCAGCTGGGCCGGCACGGTCGGCTCGCGCTGCAGATCCGGACCGAGGGCGACCTCGCCATCGACGCGCACCACACCGTCGAGGACACCGGCATCGCCCTCGGCCAGGCCCTCGCGGAGGCGTGGGGGGACCGCAGCGGCGTCGAGCGGTTCGGGGACGCGACCGTGCCGATCGACGAGGCGCTCACCCGCGTCGCGATCGACCTGTCCGGCCGCCCCTACCTCGTGTGGGAGGTCGACACCCCCGTCGAGGTGGTCGGCACGTTCGAGACGACGCTCGTCAAGCACTTCTTCGAGGCGCTCGTCGCGAACGCACGGATCACGCTGCACGTGACCAACCTCGCGGGGGACAACACGCACCACATCTTCGAGTCGGTGTTCAAGGCGGTCGCGGTCGCGCTACGCCGTGCGGTGGCCGTGACCTCCACGGGCGTCCCGTCGACCAAGGGTGTCCTGCAGTGACGCGGCCCCTCCGGGCCGCCGTCCTCGACTACGACGCCGGCAACGTCCGTTCGGCGCGCCGTGGCGTCGAGGCCGCCGGAGCCGTCGCGACCATCACCGACGACCCCGAGGTCGCCGACGCGGCCGACGCGCTCGTCATCCCCGGCGTCGGCCACTTCGGCACCTGCAGCCGCCGGCTCCGTGACCGCGGCCTCGAGGACGTCGTGCGCGCGTTCGTCGCCGACGGCCGGCCCGTCCTCGGCATCTGCGTCGGGATGCAGCTGCTGTACGCCGGCTCCGAGGAGTCCGACGAGCCGGGGCTCGGGCTGCTGCCGGGTCGGGTCGTGCGCTTCGCCGACGCGGGCGTCGTGCCGCACATGGGCTGGGACGTCGTCGACGTGGTGCGACCCGATCCGGTCCTCACCGCGGTCGACGGGCACCGCTGCTACTTCGCGCACTCCTACTACGCGGTGCCCGAGGACGAGGGGCACGTCCTCGCCCGCTGCACCTACGGCGGGGAGACGTTCCCCTGCGCCGTGCGGGAGGGCAGCGTCGTCGGCACCCAGTTCCACCCGGAGAAGTCCGGGACGGTCGGTGCACGCGTGCTCGCCGACTGGGTCGCCGCCGCGGCGGGCGAGGTCGTGCGATGAGCGACGCACCCTTCACGCTGTACCCGGCGGTCGACATCCGTGACGGGCGGGCGGTGCGCCTCACGCAGGGCCGGGCCGACGCGGCGACCGAGTACGACGACCCCGTCGAGGCGGCGCTGCGCTTCGCGGCGACGGGGACGCGCTGGCTGCACGTCGTCGACCTCGACGCGGCGTTCACCGGCGAGCCCCGCAACCGCCGGCTCATCGAACGGATCGTCGCCGCGACCGGCTGCGACGTGCAGGCGTCGGGAGGGGTGCGCACCGTCGACGACGTGCGCGGCGCCCTCGACCTCGGCGCGGCGCGGGTCGTCGTCGGGACGATGGCGCTGACCGACCCGGCGTTCGTCCCCGCCGCGCTCGACGTCGCGGGGGACCGTCTCGCCGTCGGGCTCGACGCGCGCGGCGGCACGCTGCGGGCACGGGGGTGGACCGAGGACGCCGGCGACCTGTTCGAGGTGCTCGCCCGCCTCGACGCGCTGGGCGTCGCCCGGTTCGTCTTCACCGACATCGAGACGGACGGGATGCTCAGCGGCCCCAACCTGGCGATGCTCCGCAGGGTCGCGGACGCGACGTCCGCGGCGGTGACCGCGTCCGGTGGTGTCGCGTCGGTCGCCGACCTCGTCACCCTCGCGACGCTCCACCCGCGCGTGGACGGCGCCATCGTCGGACGGGCCCTGTACAGCGGGGACGTCGACCTCGCGGAGGCGCTGGCCGCCGTGGCCGCGGTCGCCGGATGACCCCGGCGGTGGCAGGGTCGGACGCGGGACGGTCGGCGCGCACGGACCGGCTCGCCGCACGGGTCATCCCGTGCCTCGACGTGGAGGCCGGCCGGGTCGTCAAGGGCGTCAACTTCGTCGGCCTGGTCGATGCCGGGGACCCCGTCGAGCTGGCACGCCGCTACGACCTGGCCGGCGCCGACGAGCTCGTCCTGCTCGACATCACCGCGTCCAGCGACTCCCGCGCCATCATGCTCGACGTGGTCGAGCGGTGCGCCGACGAGCTGACGGTGCCGTTCACGATCGGTGGTGGTGTCCGCAGCGTCGAGGACGCCCGCGCGCTGCTGCGCGCCGGAGCGGACAAGGTCAGCGTGAACACGGCGGCGGTCGCCGACCCGGGGCTGCTCGACCGGCTCGCCACCGCGGTCGGTGCGCAGTCGGTCGTCATCGCCGTCGACGCACGTCGGCGTGACCCCGACGACGCCGACGCCGGCTGGGAGGTGTTCACCCACGGCGGGCGGACACCGACGGGACGCGACGCGGTCGCCTGGTGCGCCGAGGCCGTCGGACGCGGGGCCGGCGAGGTGCTGCTCACCTCCATGGACCGGGACGGCACCCGAGCGGGGTTCGACCTCGAGCTGCTGCGTGCGGTGCGCGGCGCCGTCGGCGTGCCCGTCATCGCCTCGGGCGGTGCGGGGGACGCGGGGCACATGGCCGACGCCGTCGTCGAGGGCGGTGCCTCCGCGGTGCTGGCCGCGTCGATCCTCCACTTCGGCGACGTCACCGTCGCCGGGATCAAGGAGACGCTGGCGGCCCGGGGGATCGCCGTCCGCGACGACGTCGGAGCGACCTGAGCGGCCCGCCGGCACCGGGGACGCTGCCCGCCGCACGGTGCACCACGTCGCGCAGCGGCCGACCGAGCTCGGGCGGCACCAGGTCGCGTCCGCACCCGCCGCAGCGGACCAGGGGCAGGCGGACGGTCACGGTGAACGGCGGCGACGCGCCGGGCGTCACCGTCAGCGCCCTGCTCGTCGCCCGCAGCGGCATCGCCAGCGGTGTCGCACACCCGTCGCAGCGCGCCGCACCCCGGCGGCCGGCCGCCACCGGGAGGCGCTCCGCGAGCGCCGCGTCGACCGCATCGGTCAGCGCACGCCGGGCGGCGGCCGGACGAACGTCGCAGCGGGGGCAGGTGGTGCGCACGTGCGCGTCGGCGGTCGCCTCGAGCGGACCGTCCGACGTCGTCGTCATAGCCCGCCGCTCGACGGTGAGCGCCGCGCCGCAGCGCCGACACGTCGGCGTCATCGCAGGGCGCGCCGGACCGCGTCCTCGAGGTCGTCCTCCAGCCGCAGCTGGCAGGTGGCCTCGTCCTCCGTCTCCAGGCAGGCCACGTAGTCCATGAGGAGCTCCCCGAACGCGCCGTCGTCCGCGGACAGCAGGGCGAAGGTGCCGACGGTGACCAGCCCGGCCAGCACGACCCCGACGATGCCGACGGCCAGCCCGCCGTTCGCCGGCCCCAGCCCCGTCGACGACGCCGCTCGGATGCGCCGTCGGGCGACGACGGCGAGGACGATCGCGATCGCGGGGAGGACGAGGCCGACCAGCGGGATGACGACGAGCAGCAGACCGACGAGGGCGGCGACCAGCGCGACCACGGCGAGCGGCTCACGGCGGCCCTGCGGCCGCATCGCCGGCACCGCCGCGGCGGTGCCGGTGCCCGCCGGCCCCGTCATCGGCGCGGTCGGCGCACCGCCGTCGGGCAGCGGGTCGGAGCCGGCCTGCCCGGCGTCGGCGACGTGCGCCGTCCAGGCCGCACCGTCCCACCAGCGGTGGTCGTGCCGTCCGGTCGGGTCGGGGAACCAGCCCGGAGGCCACTGCTGCGGCACGTCCACGCCCTCCTCCGTCGGATCCGCGACCCTGCGCGGCCGCCCGAAGGTAGCGGGAGGTCCCGGGGCTACTCTCGGTGGCCGCCCGCGACCGGGCGGTATCGGCTGATGGGGGCGTGGGCGTGAGCGTGGTGGAGGGCTCGGCCGCGGACGGCCCGGTCGCCGTCGACGAGGTCCGCTTCGGACCCGACGGGCTCGTCCCCGCCGTCGTCGTCGACGCCGGCGACGGGACGGTGCTGATGCTCGCCTGGATGAGCCGCGAGTCGCTCGAACGGTCGCTGCGCAGCGGTCGGACCGTCTTCTGGTCGCGCTCGCGCGGGGAGCTGTGGGAGAAGGGCGCGACGTCCGGCCACGTGCAGCGCATCGTCGACGTCCGGGCCGACTGCGACGCCGACGCGCTCGTCATCACCGTCGAGCAGACGGGCGTCGCCTGCCACACGGGGGAGCGCAGCTGCTTCCACCGCCCGGTGACCCCGTGAGCGTGCCGCTCGCACCCGACGTCGCGACGTTCCGCGACCTCGCGGCGGGCCACGGCGTGGTGCCCGTCGCCCGACGGGTGCTCGCCGACCTGCACACGCCCCTGCAGGTGTACGACCGGGTGCGCGGTGACGGCCCCAGCTTCCTCCTCGAGTCCGCCGAGCACGGTGAGCGCTGGGGCCGGTTCTCGTTCGTCGGCTTCGACCCGCTGCTCGTCGTCCGCAGCCGTGGCGGTGCCGTGACGCTCGACGGGGACGTCCCGGCCGCGGTCAGCGCCGCCCTGCCCGAGGGGGGCGGGCTCCTCGACACGCTCGACGTGCTGCTGCGGCTGCTGTCGGCGCCGCCGGTCGCCGGCGTGCCCCTGCACGGCGGCGCGGTCGGCTACCTCGGCTACGACGTCGTGCGGGAGGTCGAACGCCTGCCCGACACCGTGGAGGACGACCTCGGACTGGCCGACGCGGTGCTGACGTTCCCGCGGCACGTCGTGGCCCTCGACCACCTCACCCAGACGATGACGGTCGTGACCAACGTCGTCACCGTCGGCCTCGACGACGCGGCGCGCACCGCCGCGCACGCCGACGCCGACGCGGCCAACGCGGCGGTGCTCGCCCGCCTCGCCGACCCGGCACGGCCCCACCCGCCGGTCGCCCCGCCGTCAGGGCCGGGCGCCATGCCGTCGGGCGTCCGCTCGTCGCTCCCGGAGGGCGCCTACGTCGACGCGGTCGCCCGCATCAAGGAGCACATCGTCGCGGGCGACACGTTCCAGACGGTCCTCAGCCAGCGGTTCTCCGTCCCGACGGCGGTGGACCCCTTCGACCTCTACCGGGTGCTGCGCGTCATCAACCCGTCGCCGTACCTGTACCTGATCGACACGGGGGAGGCGCAGGTCGTCGGCTCGTCGCCGGAGGCGCTCGTGCAGGTCCACGACGGTCGGGTGGAGACGTGGCCGATCGCGGGGACGCGCCGGCGGGGGGCCGACGCGGACGAGGACCGTGAGCTCGCCACCGAGCTGCTCGCCGACGTGAAGGAGCGGGCCGAGCACGTCATGCTCGTCGACCTCGCGCGCAACGACCTCGGACGGGTCTGCGCCCCCGGCAGCGTCGAGGTGTCGCAGCTGATGGAGGTCGAGCGCTACAGCCACGTCATGCACCTCGTCAGCGCGGTGACCGGACGGCTGCGCGACGGGGTCGGTCCGGTCGACGTGCTGCGCGCCACCTTCCCGGCGGGCACCGTGTCGGGTGCGCCCAAGGTGCGCGCGATGGAGCTCATCGACGAGCTCGAGCCGACGCGACGTGGTCCGTACGCGGGTGCCGTCGGCTACCTCGACCTCGCCGGCAACCTCGACACCTGCATCACCATCCGCACCGTCGTCCTGCACGACGGCGTCGCCCACGTGCAGGCCGGGGCCGGGATCGTCGCCGACTCCGTCCCCGCCCTCGAGGAGCAGGAGACCCGCGACAAGGCGAGCGCGGTCCTCGCGGCCATCCGCGCCGCCGAGCTGCTGCACGGCACCGCCGCGACGGGTGCGGACGGATGAGCGGCGTGGACGTCCTCGCCGACCAGGTCGCCGACTCGCACCGGCGCCTCGCCGCGGCGCAGGCGCAGGAGCCGCTCGCCACCGTGCGGGCGCGGGCGCTCGCCCGGCCGGCCCCGCCGTCGTTCCGCGCCGCGCTGACGGGGGACGGCGTCGCCGTCATCGCCGAGGTCAAGCGCGCCTCGCCGTCGCGGGGCCCGCTCGCTCCCGACCTCGACCCGGCTGCGCTCGCCGGCGCCTACGTCACCGGCGGCGCCGCCGCCGTGTCGGTGCTCACCGCCCCGGAAGGGTTCCACGGGTCGCTGGCCGACCTCACGGCCGTCGCCGAGCTCGGGGTCCCGACGCTGCGCAAGGACTTCCTCGTCGACCCCTACCAGGTGTGGGAGGCGCGGGCGGCGGGCGCGGCGGCCGTGCTGCTCCTCGCCGTCGCGCTCGACGACGCGTCGCTGCGTGCCCTGCTCGACACCGCCGCCGAGGCCGGCCTCGACGCGCTGCTGGAGGTGCACGACGCCGAGGAGATGGCCCGCGCCGCCGCGCTGGCACCGGCGCTGATCGGGGTGAACGTCCGTGACCTGCACGACTTCCGCGTCGACAACGGCCGGTTCGCCGCCGTCGCCGCCGCACGCCCGTCCACGGCCCTGGTCGTCGCCGAATCGGGGGTGCACGGCCCCGACGACGTCGCCGCCTACGGCCGGGCGGGTGCGGACGCGGTCCTCGTCGGGGAGCATCTGGTCCGCAGCGACGACCCCGTCGCGGCCACCCGGGCGCTGGTGGAGGCCGGTGACGCGGCACGGGACGACGACGGAGGGGAACGATGAGCGCGACGACCACACCGGTGGACGGTGCGCAGGACGAGCCGCGCGAGGGCTACTTCGGACCGTTCGGCGGGCAGTTCGTCCCCGAGTCGCTCTCGGGGGCGCTGACGGAGCTGGCCGACGCCTGGCGGACCGCGGCCGAGGACGCCGCGTTCCTCGACGAGCTCGACCAGCTGCGCCGCACCTACGGCGGGCGTCCCACGCCGCTGTACCGGGCGGAGCGGCTGAGCGCCGAGGCCGGGCTGGAGGTGTGGCTCAAGCGGGAGGACCTCGCCCACACCGGGTCGCACAAGCTCAACAACGTCGTCGGCCAGGCGCTGCTCACCCGGCGGATGGGGAAGCCGCGCGTCATCGCGGAGACCGGCGCCGGCCAGCACGGGGTGGCGACGGCGACCGCGGCGGCGCTGTTCGGCCTCGACTGCACCGTCTACATGGGTGCGGAGGACTGCCGGCGGCAGCGGCTGAACGTGGTGCGGATGCAGCTGCTCGGCGCGGAGGTCGTCCCCGTCGAGTCCGGCACCCGCACGCTCAAGGACGCGATCAACGAGGCGATGCGGGACTGGGTCACGAACGTGGACACGACCCACTACCTGATCGGCTCCGCGATGGGGCCCCACCCGTTCCCCACGCTCGTCCGTGAGCTTCAGAAGGTCATCTCCGTCGAGATGCGGACCCAGTTCGCCGCGCAGGCGGGCGGGCTGCCCGACGCGGTCGTCGCCTGCGTCGGTGGCGGGTCGAACGCCATCGGTGCGTTCGCCGACTGGATCGACGAGCCGGCGGTCCGCCTCATCGGGGTGGAGGCCGCCGGGGAGGGCGTCGGGTCCGGACGTTCCGCCGCGACGCTCTCGGAGGGGCGGGAGGCCGTGCTGCACGGCTCCCGCTCGATCGTCCTCGTCGACGACGAGGGGCAGGTCCGCCCGGCGCACTCGGTGTCCGCGGGCCTCGACTACCCCGGGGTGGGACCCGAGCACGCGTGGCTCGCGTCGAGCGGCCGCGGCGAGTACGTCGGCGCGACCGACGACGACGCGCTGCACGGGTTCCGCCGCACCTGCGAGCTCGAGGGCATCATCCCGGCGCTCGAGCCGGCCCACGCGGTGGGCTGGCTGCTGCGGCACGGCCGGGACCTGCTCGGCGACGGCGCCCGCCTCATCCTCAACATGTCCGGCCGTGGCGACAAGGACGTCGACGAGGTCGTCCGGGTCGCCGGCTGGGACGTCGGGGTGGAGCGCGCGTTCCGCGCCGACCCGTCGGCGTGAGCGGCGCCGACCGCATCGCCGCCGCGTTCGCCCGCGCCGACGGCGAGGGGCGGGCCGCGCTCGTCGTCTACCTGACCGCCGGCTACCCGGATCCGGACACGTCCCGTGCCTGCCTGCGGGCCGCCGTCGACGCCGGTGCGGACGTCGTCGAGGTCGGGCTGCCGTTCTCCGACCCGATCATGGACGGTCCGGTCATCCAGGCGGCGAACCAGACGGTCCTGGACGCGGGCGTCGGGCTCGAGGAGCAGCTGGCCGTCGCCCGCGACGCCCTCGCCGGCGGGGAGGTCCCCGCGGTCGCGATGACCTACGTCACCGTCGCCGACACGCGCGGCTACGCCCGGTTCGCGGCCGACTGCCGGGCGGCCGGTCTCGACGGGGTCATCCTCCCGGACCTGCCGGTGGGGGAGTCGGCCGCGTGGCGCGCCGCAGCGGCCGCCGAGGGGCTCGCGACCGTCTTCCTCGCGTCGTCGGTCTCCGCCGACGAGCGGCTCGACGCGATCGCGACGGCGAGCGCCGGCTGGATCTACGCGATCGGGCTGCTGGGGGTGACCGGGGTCGACGCGGTCGACGCGACGCCGACCCGGGCGCTCGTCGAGCGGCTCCGGGCCCGCACGGCCACCCCCGTCGCGGTCGGCATCGGCGTGCGCGACCGGGCGACCGCCCAGGACGTCGCCGCCTACGCCGACGGGGTCATCGTCGGTTCCGCCCTGCTGCGCGCCGTCGCGGACGGCGACCCGGCGGGAGCGCCGGACCGCGTCGCGGCGCTCGTCGCCGACCTGCGGGCCGGGACGGTCCGCCCCTGAGCGTCCGGCGCCGCAGGGGTCGCACGGGCATGGTCGCTAGCATGGTCCGGACGGTCCCCGGCGGCGGTCGACGGTGGTCGGGACGCCGCCGGCCAGCGCCCCCGTGCTGGAACCGGCAGACAGGGCGGACTCAAAATCCGCTGCCCGCGAGGGCGTGTGGGTTCGAGTCCCACCGGGGGTACCGACCGGGACAGCGCATCGAACGGACCGAACGGAGCGGACGTGGCGGACACGCAGGCGGCGCCGACGCGGGTGCTCATCGCGGAGGACGAGGCGCTCATCCGGCTCGACCTGCGGGAGATGCTCGAGGAGGAGGGGTTCGAGGTCGTCGGGGAGGTCGCCGACGGCGCCTCGGCCGTCCGCCTCGCCCGTGAGCTGCGTCCGGACCTCGCCGTGCTCGACGTGAAGATGCCCGTGATGGACGGCATCGAGGCCGCCGAGGAGATCTCGCGGGAGCGGCTGTCCGCCATCCTCATCCTCACGGCGTTCAGCCAGCGGGAGCTGGTCGAGCGGGCCCGACGGGCGGGTGCGCTCGCCTACCTCGTCAAGCCGTTCCAGAAGCACGACCTGCTGCCCGCGATCGGCATCGCGATCAGCCGCTTCCGGGAGCTGTCGGGCCTCGAGGCGACCGTCGACGACCTCCAGGGCCAGCTCGCCGCCCGCAAGCTCGTCGAACGGGCGAAGGGGCTGCTGCAGGCGCATGAGGGTCTCAGCGAGGCGGACGCGTTCCGGGCGCTGCAGCGCGCCGCCATGGAGCGTCGGGTGACGATGGGGCAGGTCAGCGAGGAGACGATCGCGCGCCTCGCCGGTGACGCCGACGGCTGACGTCGGGGCGCAGGGCCGGGTCGGCCGGGGCTCGTGCGTCCCGTGCGGCGGGCGGCTGGGCTAGCGTCCCCCCGTCCTGCTCCGACCCCGGTCGTAGCTTCGACCCGTACCGCAGGCCGGCACGTGCCCGCGTCCCCGCCGGCACGTGCCCTCGACGCCTGCACGACCATGGAGGAACCCATGCGAACCCCCCTGCGCACCGCCGCGGCCGCGGCCGCGCTCGCCGTCGTCCTCGCCGCCTGCGGCGGTGACGAGGAGAGCGCGACGCTGACCGTCTGCTCCGACATCCCCTACCCGCCGTTCGAGTTCGAGGACCCCGACAGCGAGCTCGGCTACTCCGGCTTCGACATCGAGCTCATCGCCGCCATCGGCGCCGAGCTCGGACGTGACGTCGAGATCGTCGTGACCGGCTTCGACGCGCTCACCTCCGGCACCGCGATGGCCGCCGGCAACTGCGACCTCGCCATCTCGGCGATGACCATCACGCCGGAGCGGGCCGAGCAGATCGACTTCTCCGAGCCGTACTACGAGGCCGACCAGTCGCTGCTCGTGCCCAACGGCTCGATGATCGCGTCGATCGCCGACCTCACCGACGGGGTCGTCGTCGGCGTCCAGACCGGCACGACCGGTGAGGCGTACGCGAACGAGAACGTGCCCGGTGCGGAGATCCGCGCGTTCGAGAGCGGCGGTGACCTGCTCACCGCCCTCGCCGCCGGTCAGGTCGACGCCGTCCTGCAGGACCTGCCGGTGAACGTCGAGGAGGCCTCGAAGGGGGAGACCACCGTCGTCGAGACCTACCCGACCGGCGAGTTCTACGGCATCGCCTTCGAGCAGGGCAGCGACCTCGTCGCCCCCGTCGACGAGGCGCTCGCGACGCTGCGTGCCGACGGCACCTACGACGAGCTGTTCCAGAAGTACTTCCCGACGGGGAGCTGACCCCGCCGTGACGTCGGACGGGAGGGGGCCCACCGGTCCCCTCCCGTCCGTCGTCCGCCGGATCGCCCGGCGCGTGGCGGCGTGTCCGGTCCGTGAGCCCTAGAGTCCGGCCGGACGGGACGGGGGGAGCGGTGACGCGGCGTCGACGACAGCGGCTCGTCCGCGGCCTGCTGTACGCGAGCGCGGTCGCGGTCGTGGTCGCCCTGGCCGCGGTCGCCGACGTCGACCTGCTGCGGCGCAACTTCCTCGACCGCGAGATCGCGGCGACGATGTTCCCCGACGTGCTCCTCATCGCCGCGCGCAACACCATCGTCTACACGGCCCTCGCCTTCACGTTCGGGCTCGCGCTCGGCCTCGTCCTCGCCCTGATGCGGCTGTCGAGCATCGGGCCGTACCGCTGGTTCGCCACCGTCTACATCGAGGTGTTCCGCGGGCTCCCCGCGCTCCTCACCATCTTCCTCGTCGGCTTCGGCATCCCCATCGCCTTCCAGGTGCGTTGGCCGATCCTCGTCCAGATCACCCTGGGGCTGGGCATCGTCGCCGCCGCGTACATGGCGGAGACGATCCGCGCCGGGATCGAGGCGGTCCCGCGCGGGCAGATGGAGGCGGCCCGGTCCCTGGGCATGTCCCGCGGCCGGGCGATGGCGTCCATCATCATCCCGCAGGGCTTCCGGATCATCGTCCCGCCACTGACCAACGAGCTGGTGCTCCTCATCAAGGACACGTCGCTGCTGTTCGTCCTCGGGACGACGCCGGCGACGAAGGAGCTGACGAAGTTCGGGCGCGACATCCTCACGGCGCGCGCCAACGCGACGCCGCTGATCGTCGTCGGCGCCGTCTACCTGCTGATCACCATCCCCCTGACGCAGCTGGTCGCCGTGCTCGAGCGGCGCAACGCGCGCGCACGATGAACGGAGCGGCGATGGGTCCGAGCGACACGACGGGGGCGCAGGACGGCGCTCCGGTCCCGGCGATCCGCATCGGTGGCCTGCACAAGTCGTTCGGCGACAACCACGTCCTGCGCGGCATCGACTTCGTCGTCGGCGAGGGCGAGGTGGTGTGCGTCATCGGACCGTCCGGATCGGGCAAGTCGACGCTGCTGCGGTGCGTCAACCGGCTCGAGGAGGCCGACGAGGGCTCGATCCTCATCGAGGGGGCGGACATCCGCGACCCGGACGCGGACGTGGACCTGCTGCGCAGCCGCATCGGCATGGTGTTCCAGTCGTTCAACCTGTTCCCGCACCTGTCGGTGCTGCGCAACCTGACGATCGCGCAGCGGCGGGTACGACGTCGCAGCGAGGCGGAGGCGACGGAGGTCGCGCGGCACAACCTGGCGCGCGTCGGGCTGTCCGACAAGATCGACGCGTACCCCGCGCACCTGTCGGGCGGTCAGCAGCAGCGCGTCGCGATCGCGCGGGCGCTGTCGATGGACCCCGACATGATGCTCTTCGACGAGCCGACGTCCGCCCTCGACCCGGAGCTCGTCGGTGAGGTCCTGGAGGTCATGCGGGCGCTCGCGTCGGAGGGCATGACGATGATGGTCGTCACCCACGAGATGGGCTTCGCCCGCGACGTCGCCGACCGGGTCGTGTTCATGGACGAGGGCGTCGTCGTGGAGGAGGGTCCGCCCGAGCGCATCCTCGTCGCGCCGGAGCACGACCGGACCCGACGGTTCCTGAAGGTCGTCGCCGACGGCTGAGCGCCGGACCGGTCAGAACAGCGCCCGGGCCATCCGTGCGCGCGCCGGACCGACGCGCGCGTCGTCGCCGAGCAGCGTGAACAGGTCGAGGAGGCCGGTCCGCAGCACCTCGCGGTCCGCGTCACCGCCGCCGGTGCGCTCCAGCGCGGTCAGCACCGTCCCCAGGCCCTCGTCGACGTCGCCTCGGCCGACGAGCAGCCGGCCCAGGTCCACCGTCGCCCCCGCGTCCCCCGCGGCCGCCGCGGCACGCAGGGCGTCCGGATCCTGTGCGGCGACGGCGGCGAGCGCCAGGGCGGCGTGGACGCGGTCCGCACCCGGCACCTGCGGGTGCGGGGCCACCAGCGTCCGGGCCCGGTCGGGGTCGTCGCCGACCAGCAGCTCGGCCAGTGCGACCGCGAGCCGTCCGTCCGACGGGTCCGCATCGAGGGCGGCCTCGAGCGTCCCGCGCGCCTCCGTCGCGGGCTGCGCGGCGGCCAGCGCCAGCGCCCGGTCGGCCGCGCTGGGCACGAGCCGGTCGAGGAACGCCTCCAGCTGTGCGGCGGGGACCGCGCCGGTGAAGCGGTCGACGACCTCACCGTCGCGGAACGCGTGGACGGCGGGGATGCCCTGCACCCCGAAGCGCTGTGCGAGCGCCTGCTCCCGGTCCACGTCGACCTTCGCGAGGACGACGTCACCGCCGCGCCGGCCGACGGCGTCCTCGAGCATCGGGCCGAGCGTGCGGCACGGCCCGCACCAGGCCGCCCAGAAGTCGACGACGACCGGCACCTGGTGGGAGCGCTCGACGACCTCCGTCGCGAACGCGGCCCCGTCGACGTCGAACACCGTCCGCACGTCCATGCGACCCTCCTCCGAGCGGCCAGGACCGCGGGCTCTAGGCTCGCACACGGTGCCCCGGTCCGTCCACCCAGCGAACGCCTCCGGGGCGGAGGATGTTCCGTGGCGCCAGCCGAGGTCGACGACCGCCCGCTGCTGCTGCTCCTCGACGGGCACAGCCTCGCCTACCGGGCGTTCTTCGCCCTGCCCGACACGCTGCGGACGTCGGCCGGGGAGCTCACCAACGCGGTGCACGGGTTCGTGTCGATGCTGGTCCGGCTGCTCACGACCCGCGAGCCGGCGGCGGTCGCCGTCGCGTTCGACGTCGGGGAGGACGAGGAGCGCACCGCCGCGTACGAGGACTACAAGGCCGGGCGGGACGAGATGCCCGATGAGCTCGGGACGCAGATCGACCGCCTCCACGAGGTGCTCGAGGTGCTCGGCGTCGCCATCGTCGAGGTCCCGGGCGTCGAGGCCGACGACGTGCTCGCCACCCTCGCCACCCGTGCGGTCGCCGACGGGTACCGCGTCGAGATCGTCACCGGCGACCGCGACGCGATGCAGCTGGTCGACGACGACGTCACCGTCCTCTACACCCTCAAGGGCATCAGCGAGACGGCCGCGATGACCCCGGAGGCCGTCCAGGAACGGTTCGGCGTGCCGCCGGAGCGCTACGTCCAGCTGGCGGCCCTCCGCGGCGACGGGTCCGACAACCTGCCGGGTGTGCCCGGCGTCGGCGCGAAGACGGCCGCCCGTCTGCTCACCGACTTCTCCGGCATCGACGACGTGTACGCCCGTATCGACGAGGTGCCGGGGAAGAAGGTCCCCGCGATGCTCGTCGAGCACCGTGCGGCGGTCGACCGCAACCTCGCCCTGATGACGTTGCGGCGCGACGTCGCCGTCGGCGTCGTGACCGCCGACCTCGTCCGGGGGGCGCAGGGGCCCGTCGACCGGGACGCGTTCGCCGCCCTGTTCGCCGAGCTCGAGCTGCGCACCCTCGGGGCGCGCGTCCGCAGCGAGCTGCTCGGCGACGACGGGTCGGACGTCCCGGCCGGCTCGGCGACGACGGCGGACGGTGCCGGCACCGCCGCCGCTGCCGGCACGGACCCGCGCCAGGTCGACGGCGACGGCCTGACCGCCTGGTTGGCGGGGACGTCCGGCACGGTCGCCGTCGCGCTCGACGCCGCCGGGGACCCACCCGAGGTCACCCTCGCACACGTCGGCCTCGCGACCGCCGGCGCCGACCCGGTCGTCGCCCCCGCCGCCGTCGTCGCCCCCGGGGCCTGCCCGCCGTTCGACGCGCTGCTCGCCGACCCGGCGCGGCGCGTCGTCGTCCACGACGCGAAGCGGGCCCATCACGCCCTCGCCGCGGACGGACGGCCCCTCGACGGGGTCGCCCTCGACGCGCTCCTCGCGGGCTACCTGCTCGCCCCGGACGGGCGCGACCACTCGCTGGGCACGCTCGTGGCCCAGCGGCTCGGCCGCGACGCGGCCGGACCGGCGGGCACGGACGACGGGCGGCTCGCGCTCGACGTCGACGGGGACGCGTGGGCCGCCGTCGGCCACGCGGCCGCCGACCTGCTCGAGCTCGCCCCCGTCCTCGGCGCCGCGCTCGACGACGCGGGGCTGCGTGCCGTGCACGACACGATCGAGCTGCCGCTCACCGGGGTCCTCGCCGCGCTCGAGCACCGCGGGATCGCCGTCGACGTCGACGTGCTCACGACCCTGCACGGGGAGCTCGCCGGGCGGGTCGACGAGCTCGCCGCCGAGGTCCACCGTCATGCCGGCCACGAGTTCAACGTCGGCTCCAGCCAGCAGCTCCAGACCGTCCTGTTCGACGAGCTCGGGCTGCCGCGCACGCGGCGGACGAAGACGGGCCACTCCACCGATGCGACCGCGCTCGCGGACCTCGCCGTGGAGCATCCCATCGTCGGCGCGGTGCTCGAATGGCGGGAGGTCACCAAGCTGCTCTCCACGTACGTCGACGCGCTCCCGCCGCTCGTCAGGTCGGACACGCACCGCATCCACACGACCCTCTCGCAGACGACCGCGGCGACCGGACGGCTGTCGTCGTCCCATCCGAACCTGCAGAACATCCCGGTGCGCCGACCCGAGGGTCGGGCGGTGCGGCGGGCGTTCGTCGCGGGGGAGGGGTACGCGACGCTGCTGGTCGCCGACTACTCCCAGATCGAGCTGCGCATCCTCGCCCACCTGTCCGGCGACGAGGGGCTGCTCGGTGCGTTCGCGTCCGGCGAGGACGTGCACGCGACCACGGCCGCCCGCCTGTTCGACCTGGACGTGACCGACGTCGACAGCACCACGCGCGACCGGGCGAAGGCGGTCAACTACGGCCTCGCGTACGGGTTGACCGCGTTCGGGCTCGCCCGGCAGCTCGGCATCCCCGGGCAGGAGGCCCAGGACATCGTCGACGCGTACGACGAGCGGTTCCCCGGCGTGCGGGCCTACCTCGACGACGTCGTCGCCCGCGCGACGCGCGACGGGTACACGACGACGCTGTACGGCCGACGGCGCTACCTGCCGGACCTGACGTCGGGGGACCGGACCCGCCGTCAGGTCGCGGAGCGCATGGCCCTCAACGCCCCGATCCAGGGGACGGCCGCGGACATCATCAAGCTCGCCATGCTCGCCCTGGAGGAGGCGCTGCGGGACGCGGCGGTCCGGTCACGGCAGATCCTGCAGGTGCACGACGAGGTCATCCTCGAGGTGGTCGCGGGGGAGGAGGACGCGGTGCGGGCGCTGACCGTCGCCGCGCTCGCCGACGTCGCCGACCTGGCCGTCCCCCTCGAGGTCGACACGGCCTTCGGGACGACCTGGTTCGCGGCCCAGAAGCACTAGGCGCCCGGCACCCCGGCGGTCGCCGCGGCGTCCCCGTCGGCGACGGTCGGGTACGGCCAGCCGTTCGGACGGCAGTCGTCGAGGCCCTTCGACTGCTGCATCATGACGGGCGCGAGCGCACCGGCCGCGGGGCAGCCGACATGGCCCCGGCCCAGCCCGTGCCCGACCTCGTGGTTCACCAGGTAGGTGCGGTAGACGGCGAGGTCGTCGAACCCGTCGGCCCCGTTGTCCCACCGCCAGGCGTTCAGCGCGGCGAACGTGCCGTTCCAGCAGCTGTAGATGCCGGCCGTGTCGAGCCCCGCCCGGGCGCACAGTAGGTCGACCGTCGTCGGGTCGGCGAGCACGACGCGGATGCGGGCACGCGCGGGGTCGGCGACCTGCTCGAGGGTCCAGTCGCGCGCCCACGAGCGCGGATCGTGCAGCGCGGCCCGGACCTCCGCGGCGAGCGCGTCGGGGTCGACGTCGATGCCCGGTGCGACCTCGACGGTGTAGCGCACCCGTGGCCCCGTGCCCGCGACCCCACCGGCGCTCGGGACGGCCGCGATGGTGAACCGGGTGCCGTCCGCACCGCCGGCGGCCTCGGGCGACCCGTCCGGCTCCGGCGCCTGCTCCGACGCCGGTTCCGGCGCCGGCTCCGACGGCGGTCCCGAGGGCGCGGGCGCGGGCGCGGGCGCGGGCCGATCGGTCCCGTCCCCGTCACCGGACATCGCGCCGTCCGCGCCGGCCGGCGCCGTCGACGCGTCCCCCGCGTCCCCCGCGTCGCCGTCGGCGGCGGCCGTCGGTGCGGGCGCGGCCGACGCCGCCGCACGGTCACCTCCAGCGTCCGGACCGACGGTGGCGGCGACCAGCAGGAACGCGGCGACCGCGCACGTCAGGCCGACGGTGCGCCCGATCACGGGGTGTCGACCGTGAGCGCACGGGGACCCGCGTCACGGTCCCAGTCCAGCCCGCCCGCGGCGACGTCGGTCACCTCGATGCGGTAGGAGCCCGCCGGACCGCTCATGCGGACCCGGAGACGACCGAGCAGGTCGGTCGCGCCGCTCACCGTCCGGGTCCGCTCCGGGCCGGTGACGCGCGCCTCGACGGCGATCGCCGGGCACCGGGCGTCGTCGGCCGCTCGGACCTCCAGCAGGAACGTGACACGCCACACGGACGGGTCGTCGGACCCGTCGGGCCGGTCGGTCCCCTCGTGCTCGAGCCGGGCGACCCGCACCGGCTCGGCGAGCAGCCCGCGCTTCGGATGCGCGTCGGGCAGGCCGACGAGCGTCGACGGGTCGACCCGACGCCGACGCAGGCGGCGCAGCGGCCCCTCGCCCACGTCCGACCTCCCCGCACGACCCGTCGTCCTGCCCAGGCGCGGACCCTACCGGTGCGGTCCCCGCGGTCCCCGCGGTGCTCGCGCCCCCGGGGGCTCGGACGGTGCGCGTCGCGCAGCACAGGCCGCGAGGTGGTCGTCGACCCAGCCGCCCGCCTGCAGGTAGGCGTACGCGGTCGTCGGGCCGACGAAGCGCCAGCCCGCATCGCGCAACCGGCGGGCGAGCGCGGCGGAGGTCGCGGTGGCGGCCGGGACGTCCGTGCGGCGCACGGGTGCGGGGCGGGGCGGCGGTGGGACGGCGGCGAGGACCTCCTCGGTGAGCGGACCGAGCCCCGTCCCGTCGGCGTGCAGGCGCACGAGCACGCGCGCGTTGGCGAGGACGGCGGTGACCTTCGCACGGTTGCGGATCATGCCGGGGGCGGCGAGGAGCACGTCGACGTCCGCGGGGTCACGCGCGGCCAGCCGGGCGGGTTCGAAGCCGTCGAGGGCCGTGCGGAGCGCCGCACGCCGCTCGAGGACGAGGCGCCAGCTCAGCCCCGCCTGGAACGCCTCGAGGCACAGTCGCTCGAACAGGCCCGGTTCGTCGTGGGGGCCACGGCCCCACTCGGTGTCGTGGTAGCGGGCGAGCTGCGGGGTGGCGGCCGCCCACCAGCAGCGCGCCACGCCGTCCGCCCCGACCACGACGTCGCCGTCGGGCTCCGCGGTCCCCGTTCCCCCCACGACGCCCTCCCGGGCACGACGCCCTCCAGGCCGCCGGCCCGTCGCCGAGCCTTCCGCCGCCGTCGCGCTCCAGCGGCCCCCACGCTAGGCTCTCCGGGCGTCCTCCGGCCGCGGTCCGCCCGCCGGCCGCCGCGGACGCCCCCCTGAGAACCCCACCGTCCCGTCGTGGGCGCCCCGCGCCCACGACGTCCCTGGACCCGACCGAAGAGAACCCATCCCGATGTCCGACACCCCGACCCCCGCCGCCGACCAGCCCACCCCCGCCCCGGGTGCCGACCAGGTCGTGCTCGACCAGCCCGGAGGGACCCTGACGTCCACCGGCGACCAGATCGTCGACAACGACCTGAGCGACGCGGAGTTCGAGGCGGCGCTGGAATCGTCCGTCCAGGCGATGGAGGAGGGTCGGGTCATCGAGGGGGTCGTCGTCAAGGTCGACCCCGACGAGGTGCTGCTCGACATCGGCTGGAAGTCGGAGGGCGTCATCCCCGTCCGCGAGCTGTCCATCAAGGCGGACGTCGACCCGCGGACGATCGTCGAGGTCGGTGACGTCGTCGCCGCGCTGATCATGAACCGCGAGGACGAGCTCGGCCGCCTCGTGCTGTCGAAGAAGCGCGCCCAGTACGAGGCCGCCTGGGGCTCCATCGAGCGCATCTACACCGAGGACCGGACCGTCCAGGGGACCGTCATCGAGGTCGTCAAGGGCGGCCTGATCCTCGACATCGGCCTGCGCGGGTTCCTCCCGGCCTCGCTGGTGGAGATGCGCCGCGTCCGCGACCTGACGCCGTTCATCGGCCAGACCCTCGAGTGCAAGATCATCGAGCTGGACCGGAACCGCAACAACGTCGTCCTCTCGCGCCGGAAGTTCCTCGAGGAGACGCAGAGCGAGTTCCGCAACGACTTCCTGACCTCGCTGCAGCCCGGGGAGGTCCGCGCCGGGACCGTGTCGTCGATCGTCAACTTCGGGGCGTTCGTCGACCTCGGTGGCGTCGACGGCCTCGTCCACGTGTCCGAGCTGTCGTGGAAGCACATCGACCACCCGTCGGAGGTCGTCGAGGTCGGCGACGAGGTCGAGGTCGAGGTGCTCGACGTCGACCTGCAGCGGGAGCGCGTCAGCCTGTCGCTCAAGAACACGCAGGAGGACCCGTGGGAGCGCTTCGCCCGCGAGCACGACCTGCAGTCGATGATCCCCGGTGAGGTCACCAAGCTCGTGCCGTTCGGGGCGTTCGTCAAGGTCGCCGACGGCATCGAGGGGCTCGTGCACATCTCCGAGCTGTCGGACGGGCACGTCGAGGCTCCCGAGGCGGTCGTCAACGTCGGCGACAAGGTCGACGTGCGGGTCATCGACGTCGACAGCGTCCGGCGCCGTGTCAGCCTGTCGCTGAAGCAGTCGTCGGACGCGCCCGCCGCCGGACCGTCGGACGCACCCGTCTCCGCGGCCCCGGCCGAGCCCGCCCCGCAGGCCGCCGCCTACTCGTCCGGCGACGACGGTGCCAGCACCAGCACGATGGCCGCCGCGCTCGCCCAGGCCGGCCTCGCACGTGCGGCGGCCGACGAGGCCGCGCCCGCCGCCGAGCCGGCCAGCGAGGACGCGGCGCCGGCCCCGGCCGCCGACGACGCCGGTGAGGCCGACGCGGCCGACCCCGCCTGACCGGGCCCGCGCGGCCGAGGAGCAGCCCGCCGTGCAGGTCGTCGGTCTGACGGGCGGCATCGGCAGCGGCAAGTCGACGTTCGCCGCCGCCATCGCCGGGCTGGGCGTCCCCGTCATCGACGTCGACGCCCTCGCGCGCGACTGCGTCCGCCCCGGCGGCCCGGTGCTCGCCGCGATCGTGGACCGGTTCGGTCGCGACGTGCTCGCCCCGGACGGCTCCCTGGACCGGGCCGCGCTCGCCGCGCTCGTGTTCGCCGACGCCGACGCGCGTGCGGACCTCGAGGCCCTCACCCACCCGTGCGTCCGGGCGGCCCTGGGCGACGCGCTCACCCGCCTGCGGAGCCGCGCCGAACCGCCCGACCTCGTCGTCGTCGACCACCCGCTCCTCGTGGAGACGGGTGCGAGCGCGGACGTCGACGTCGTCGTGGTCGTCGAGACCGCCCTCCCGCTGCGGCTGGAGCGGCTGCGGCACGCGCGGGGGATGACCGCCGAGGAGGCACGGGCCCGCATCGCCGCGCAGGCGGACGACGCGGCCCGGCGCGCCGTCGCCGACGTCATCATCGACAACGACGGTGACCGTGCGGCGCTCGCCGCCCACGCGCAGGACCTCGTCGGGCGGCTCCGCGCGGGGACGGCGGGACGCCGATGAGCGACGCGCCCCACGACCGCGCACTGCTGCACGAGCACGTCTCCGACGCCGTCCCGTTCCGCGTCGTCAGCGACTTCTCCCCGTCCGGCGACCAGCCGGCCGCGATCGCCGGCATCCTCGAGGCGCTGCGCGCCGGCGAGCGGCGGGTCAACCTGCTCGGCGCGACCGGCACGGGCAAGACCTTCACGGCGGCGAAGGTCCTCGAGTCGCTGCAGCGGCCGGCGCTCGTCATGGCGCCGAACAAGACCCTCGCGGCGCAGCTGGCGAACGAGTTCCGCGAGTTCCTGCCGGACAACGCCGTCGAGTACTTCGTCTCCTACTACGACTACTACCAGCCGGAGGCGTACGTCCCCTCGTCGGACACCTTCATCGAGAAGGACGCGACGATCAACGACGAGATCGACCGGCTCCGCCACCGGGCCACGATGGCGCTGCTGACGCGCCGCGACGTCGTCGTCGTCGCCTCCGTCTCCTGCATCTACGGGCTCGGCTCACCGTTCGAGTACCTCGACCACGTGCTCATCCTGCGGAGCGGACGCCCCGCCGGCCTCGAGCGGGCGATGCGCAAGCTCGTCGACCTGCAGTACGACCGCAACGACCTCAACCTCACGCGCGGGACGTTCCGCGTGCGCGGCGACACCCTCGAGGTGTTCCCCGCGGACGACGAGCGAGCCGTGCGCGTCGAGTTCTTCGGCGACGAGGTCGAGCGCATCGTCCGGGTCGACCCGCTGACCGGCGAGGTGTCGGCACCGATCGATCAGGTCGCCCTGTTCCCGGCGTCCCACTACGTCAGCTCGCGCGAGGCCATCGACCGGGCGGTGCGTGGCATCGAGGCGGAGCTCGCCGAGCAGCTCGCACGGTTCGAGCGGGAGGACAAGCTGCTCGAGGCGCAGCGGCTGCGCATGCGCACCAACTTCGACCTCGAGATGATCCGCGAGGTCGGCTTCTGCAACGGCATCGAGAACTACTCGGCGCACTTCGACGGGCGTGCGCCCGGCGAGCCGCCGTACACGCTGCTCGACTACTTCCCGTCGGACTTCGTGACGTTCATCGACGAGTCGCACGTCACCATCCCGCAGATCGGCGGCATGTACGAGGGGGACCGCGCCCGCAAGGCCACCCTCATCGAGCACGGCTTCCGGCTCCCGAGCGCCGCCGACAACCGTCCGCTGCGGTTCGAGGAGTTCCAGACGCGGGTCGGCCAGCAGCTCTACCTGTCGGCGACCCCCGGCCCCTACGAGCGGGGCGAGGCCGGCACGACCGTGGAGCAGCTCATCCGTCCGACGGGACTCGTCGACCCGGAGGTCGTCGTCCGGCCGACGGCCGGGCAGATCGACGACCTCCTCGCCGAGATCCGCACGCGGGCCGACCGCGACCAGCGGGTGCTCGTGACGACGCTGACGAAGCGCATGGCGGAGGACCTGACCGACTACCTGCAGGAGAACGGCGTCCGCGTGCGCTACCTGCACTCCGACATCGACACCGTCGAGCGGGTCGAGATCCTGCGGGCGCTGCGTCTCGGCGAGTTCGACGTGCTCGTCGGCATCAACCTGCTGCGCGAGGGGCTCGACCTGCCGGAGGTCTCCCTCGTCGCGATCCTCGACGCCGACAAGGAGGGCTTCCTCCGCTCGGAGACGTCGCTCGTGCAGACCATCGGGCGTGCCGCCCGCAACGTCGACGGGGAGGTGGTCATGTACGCCGACCACGTGACCGACTCGATGACGCGGGCGCTCGAGGAGACCCGTCGACGGCGCGAGAAGCAGCTCGCCCACAACGCCGAGCACGGCATCGACCCCCAGACGATCCGCAAGCGGGTGGGCGACATCATCGCCGCGGTCCGCGCGGAGGAGCTCGGCGAGGAGTACGCCCCGGCACAGCCGGCGGAGCGGGCCGCCGAGGACCGCGGGCCCGGCCTGCTGCCCACCGAGGAGCTGCGCGCGCTCATCCTGCGCCTCGACGAGGAGATGCACGAGGCGGCGGGGGAGCTGCGCTTCGAGTACGCCGCACGCCTGCGCGACGAGCTCGCCGACCTGCGCCGCGAGCTCGCCGCGATGGAGGCGGCCCACGTCTGAGCGACCGCCCGCGGCCGCGCACTACGCTGGCCGCATCCACCAGCGGCCGCCCGCGTCCGACGCGGGTGTGACACGGAGGCTCCCGTGAACGACGTGCTCCAGCTGATCCACACCAACCTCGGCTACCTCGTGTTCGCGGTCGTGCTCGTCGCGACGGTGCTCGCGTTCCGTGGCGGCACCGTCGAGGCGCCCGTGTCCCGCTTCACGTCGCTGACGATGGTGCTGCTCGACATCCACGTCACCATCGGCGTCGTGCTGTACGTCGTCGGGGACTGGTGGGGGGCCGACCTGCTGGTGGCGGTGGTGCACCCCGTGCTCGCGCTCGGTGCGCTCGCCGTCGGCCACATCGGGCTGGGCCGCGCCCGACGGGAGCGCAACCCGCGCCTTGCCGCGACCGGGCTGCTCGGGGCGCTGGTGCTCGTCACCGCCGCGATCGGTGTCGCCAGCATGTGAGGTGCGGTCCGGCCGCACGTCGACCCGCCGGGTCCCTGACCGGGGCCGGGCCCGTCACCAGCCGCGCGCCCGCCACTCGTCGAGGTGTGGCCGCTCGGTGCCGAGCGTCGTCGCGTCCCCGTGTCCGGGCAGCACGCGTGTGGTGTCGGGCAGGCGGTCGAACACGCGACGTTCGAGGCCGTCCATCAGGCGCTGATGCGCCGCGAGGTCGCCGAACGTCGCCCCGGGACCGCCGGGGAACAGGGAGTCGCCGGTGACGAGCCACGGCCGGGTCGCGCCGTGGACGAGGTACAGCAGCGAGCCCTCGGTGTGCCCCGGGAGGTGGATGACCTCGACGTCGAGGTCGCCGACGGCGAGGTGCTGGCCGTCGTCGAGGAGCCGGTCGGGGGCGTGCGGGTAGCGGTCCAGGTCGCCCGCATGCCCCCACACCTCGAGCCCCGGGTCGTCGACGAGCGCCGCCCACGCCCGGACGTGGTCCCAGTGCCCGTGGGTCTGCACGACCGCCAGGGGCGCGGTGTCCCGCGCCAGCGCCCGGATCGCGGGGGCGTCGTCCGCGGCGTCGACGACCAGCGACAGGCCCGTCCGCACGCAGGCCAGCAGGAACACGTTGTTGTCCATCTCGGACACCGACCGCTTGCGGATCCGGAGCGGCCCGTCGACGACCTCGACCGGCGGTCCATCCGGGACCGTGTGCAGCGCCGCGTCCATCGCCCGACCTCCCACCGGCACCGCCGTAGGCTAGGCCCGTCGACGAGACGGAGGCGGTGGTGGCGAACGTCCGGGCGGACGCCCACGACAGCATCACCGTGCGCGGCGCGCGGGAGCACAACCTGCGCGACGTCGACCTGCGCATCCCCCGCGACGCGCTGACCGTCTTCACCGGCCTGTCCGGGTCGGGGAAGTCCAGCCTCGCGTTCGACACCATCTACGCGGAGGGGCAGCGCCGCTACGTCGAGTCGCTGTCGGCCTACGCGCGGCAGTTCCTCGGGCAGATGGACAAGCCGGACGTCGACTTCATCGAGGGGCTGTCCCCCGCGATCTCCATCGACCAGAAGTCGACGTCGCGCAACCCGCGCTCCACCGTCGGGACCATCACCGAGATCTACGACTACCTGCGGCTGCTGTACGCGCGCGTCGGCCATCCGCACTGCCCGCAGTGCGGCACACCGATCGCACGGCAGACCGCCGAGCAGATCGTCGACCGTGTCGGGGAGCTGCCGGCGGGGACGCGCTTCCAGGTGCTCGCCCCCGTCGTCCGCGGACGGAAGGGCGAGTACGCGGCGCTGTTCCAGCAGCTGGCGGCGGACGGGTACGCGCGCGTCCGCGTGGACGGTGCCGTGCACCCCATCGAGGAGGTGCCGAAGCTCGCGAAGACGCGCAAGCACGACATCGACGTCGTCGTCGACCGGCTCGTCGCCGACGGCGAGGGCATGCGCCGGTTGGCCGACTCGGTCGAGACGGCGCTGCGCCTGGGGGAGGGGCTCGTCACCATCGACGTGCTGCCGGCACGCGACGCGCCCGAGGGTGCGACGGGGGAGGAGCACACCTACTCGGAGCATCTCGCGTGCATGCGCTGCGGGCTGTCGTTCGACCAGCTCGCCCCCCGCAGCTTCTCGTTCAACTCGCCCTACGGCGCCTGCGAGACGTGCTCGGGGCTCGGCACGCAGCTGACCGTCGAGCCGGAGCTCGTCATCGGCGACCCGGCGTGCTCCGTCGAGGAGGGCGTCATCCTCCCGTGGGCGACGGGCATGCAGGCGGGCTACTACCGGCAGCTGCTGCGCGCCATCGTCACCCATGTCGGGGCGGACCCGGCGACGCCGTGGGAGGACCTGCCGGCCGCTGCACAGGAGGCCGTCCTGCACGGGCTCGACGAGCGGGTCGACGTCCGCTACCGGAACCGCTACGGGCGCACGCGGTCCTACGAGGCGCGGGTCGAAGGGGTCATCCCGTCGCTGCTGCGCCGCCACCAGGAGACCGAGTCCGACCACCAGCGGCAGAACATCGAGCAGTACATGCGGGAGGTGGCCTGCCCCGACTGTGCGGGTCTGCGGCTGCGGCCGGTCGTGCTCGCCGTCACCGTCGGGGGTCTGTCCATCGCGGAGCTCACCGCCCTGTCGATCCGCGACGCCGACGCGTTCGTCGCCGGGCTCGACCTCGACCGGCGCGAGCTGCTCATCGCCGGACGGGTGCTCAAGGAGGTGCGGGCCCGGCTCCGCTTCCTGCTCGACGTCGGGCTCGACTACCTGCAGCTGGACCGTGCGGCCGCGACGCTGTCCGGCGGCGAGGCGCAGCGCATCCGCCTGGCCACCCAGATCGGTGCGGGGCTCGTCGGCGTGCTCTACGTCCTCGACGAGCCGTCGATCGGCCTGCATCAGCGCGACAACGAGCGGCTCATCGCGACGCTCGAACGGCTGCGGGACCTCGGCAACACGCTCATCGTCGTCGAGCACGACCGCACGACGATCGAGACGGCCGACCACGTCGTCGACATCGGCCCCGGTGCCGGGGAGCACGGCGGACGGATCGTCCACTCGGGGTCCGTCCCCGACCTGCTCGACCTCACCGAGGGCGCGTCGCTCACCGGCGACTACCTGGCGGGACGCCGCACGATCGCCCTGCCGAGCGAGCGGCGCACGCCGGACGCCGGGGCGCTCGTCGTCCGGGACGCGCGGGCCAACAACCTCACCGGCATCGACGTCGCCTTCCCGCTGGGCACGTTCACCGCGGTGACGGGCGTGTCGGGCTCGGGCAAGTCGACGCTCGTCAACGAGATCCTCGCCCGGGCGCTGATGCGGCACGTGTACGGCTCGCGGGACCTGCCGGCGGCCCACCGCCGCGTCGAGGGGCTCGACCACGTCGACAAGGCCGTCATCGTCGACCAGTCGCCCATCGGCCGCACCCCACGGTCCAACCCGGCGACCTACACCGGCCTGTTCGACCACCTGCGCAAGCTGTTCGCGTCGACGCCGGAGGCGAAGCTGCGCGGCTACCAGCCCGGACGGTTCAGCTTCAACGTGAAGGGCGGACGCTGCGAGTCGTGCCACGGCGACGGCACGCTGCGCATCGAGATGCACTTCCTGCCCGACGTCTACGTCCCGTGCGAGGTCTGCAAGGGCAAGCGCTACAACCGTGAGACGCTCGAGGTGCGCTACCGCGGACTGACCGTCGCCGACGTGCTGGACCTGTCGGCCGAGCAGGCGCTCGACTTCTTCGAGAACCTGCCCACGATCGCGTCGCACCTGCAGACACTGGTCGACGTCGGCCTCGGCTACGTCCGCCTCGGCCAGCCGGCGACGACCCTGTCGGGGGGCGAGGCGCAGCGGGTGAAGCTCGCGAGCGAGCTGCGGAAGCGCTCGACGGGCCGGACGGTCTACATCCTCGACGAGCCGACGACGGGGCTGCACTTCGAGGACGTGCGCCGGCTGCTCGACGTCCTCCACCGGCTCGTCGACAAGGGCAACACCGTCATCGTCATCGAGCACGACCTCGACGTCGTCAAGACCGCCGACCACGTCATCGACCTCGGCCCGGAGGGCGGGTCGGGCGGCGGCCGGCTCGTCGTCGCCGGGACCCCCGAGGAGGTCGCCGCGGTCCGCGCCAGCCACACCGGGGCCCACCTGAAGGCGCTCCTCCCGGCCGGCCGCCGTCGGGCGAGGGCCGCCACGAACGGCGGCACGACGCGGAAGAAGCGGCCGGCGAAGACGGGCTGACGATGCGCAACCCGGCGCTCGCCTTCCGGCCCGCCCCGGGCTCCATCCCCGAGGCGCCGGGGTGCTACCTGTTCCTCGACGGGGCCGGGCGGGTCCTGTACGTCGGCAAGGCGCGGGTGCTGCGGCAGCGGCTCGCCAGCTACTTCGCGTCGTGGAGCAACGTCCCCGAACGCAACCGTGCGATGCTCGAGGCCGCCCGCAGCGTCGAGTGGATCGTCGTCGACTCGGAGGCGGCGGCGCTGCACCTCGAGTGGACGCTCATCCAGCGGCACCGGCCCCGCCACAACGTGCGCTTCCGGGACGACAAGTCCTACCCCGAACTCGTCCTCACGACGTCCGAGGAGTATCCGCGGGCACGGGTCCAGCGCGGCCGGGTCGCCGCCGGCGACCGGCGGTTCGGGCCGTACGCGAGCGCGTCGGACATCCGCGCGACCCTGGACCTGCTGCTGCGCGTCTTCCCCGTCCGCACCTGCAGCGACGGGGTGTTCGCCCGCGCGCGGCGCAGCGACCGTCCGTGCCTGCTGCACCACATCGGCCGGTGCGCCGCCCCGTGCACCGGTGAGGTCGACGCGGCCGAGCACCGGCGGCTCGTCGACGGGCTCGCCGCGTTCCTCGACGGGGGGACCGGGCCGGTCCTCGACGACCTCGAGGGGCGCATGCGGGTCGCGGCCGACGAGCAGCGCTACGAGGCCGCGGCCCGGCTGCGCGACCAGCTGGAGGCCGCCCGCCGCGCCACGGCGAAGCAGCAGGTCGTGTGGTCGCAGCCGGTCGACCTCGACGCCCTCGCCCTCCACGAGGACGAGCTGGAGGCGGCGGCGCACGTGTTCATCGTCCGGGCGGGACGGCTCGTCGGGCAGCGCGGCTGGGTGGTGGAGAAGTCCGCCGGGATGACCACGGCGGAGCTGCTCACGAGCTGCGTCGTCGCGCTGTACGAGGACCGTTCCGACGACGTCCCCCCGCTGCTCCTCCTCCCTGAGCCGCCCGACGAGCCGGAGGCACTGGCCGACCTGCTCACCGACCTGCGGCGGGAGGCCGGCGGCCCGCGGGCCGCCCGGGTGCACGTCACGGTCCCGCAGCGGGGCGTGCGCCGCGAGTTCCTCGCCACCGTCGCGGAGAACGCCCGGCAGCAGTTCCAGCGGGCCCGGCTGCGGCGCGCCTCCGACCTCGCGTCGCGCAGCGCCGCGCTCGACGACCTGCGCGGCCATCTGGACCTCGACGAGGCCCCCCTGCGCATCGAGGCCTACGACATCTCCCACCTGGGCGGCACCGAGGTCGTCGGCTCGATGGTCGTGCTCGAGGACGGGCTGCCCCGGCCGTCCGAGTACCGGCGCTTCAAGCTGCGCGTCGACGCGAACGACGACCCCGCCGCGATGCGGGAGGTCGTGCGCCGCCGCTTCGAACGGCTCCTGACCGAGCAGGCCGAACCGCTGGCGTCAGCAGGTGCCCGCCGCAGCTTCGCCTATCCGCCGCAGCTCGTCATCATCGACGGGGGGCCGACGCAGCTCGCCGCCGCGCTCGAGGGGGTCGCCGACCTGCCGCTGGACGGTGTCGCGTTCGTCGCGCTCGCGAAACGCTTCGAGGAGCTGTGGCGTCCGGGCGACGACCGGCCCGTCGTGCTGCCCCGCGGCAGTGAGGCGCTCTACCTGGTGCAGCGCGTCCGCGACGAGGCGCACCGCTTCGCCGTCCGCTACCAGCGCACGCGCCGCACCGGCAGTGTCCGCGGGTCGACCCTGGAGGACGTGCCCGGCATCGGACCGGGCCGTCGCCGCGAGCTCCTGCGGCGCTTCGGCTCCGTCCGGGGGGTGCGGGCCGCGACCGACGACGAGCTCCTCGCCGTCCGCGGGGTGTCGCCTACGCTGCTCGCGGCGCTGCGGGCCCACCTCGGCCCGGCCGACGGGACGGAGGAGCCGTGAGCGACGTCCCCCCGGGCGACCCCCGTCCGGAGCGCCCGCTCGTCCTCGTCATCACCGGCATGTCCGGCGCCGGCCGTTCGACGGCGTCCGACACGCTCGAGGACCTCGGCTGGTACGTCATCGACAACCTGCCGCCGGCGCTGATCGGGCCGGTCGCCGAGCTCGCCGCCGCCCCCGGCTCCTCGGTCACGCGCCTGTGCCTCGTCACCGACGTGCGCGGGCGCGAGTTCTTCGCCGACCTCGAGGGCGCGATCGCCGACCTGCGCGCCTGGGGGGCGGACGTCCGCATCGTGTTCCTCGAGGCGGAGGACGACGTGCTCGTGCGCCGGTTCGAGGAGACCCGTCGGCGCCATCCGGCGGACACGGGGGCCGGGCTGCTGTCGGGCATCGCCGCCGAACGGCGCCTCCTCGCCGACCTCCGCGAGCAGGCCGACCTGATCGTGGACACCTCCGACGACACCGTCCACGACCTGCGCGACCAGATCATCGACCTGCTGTCGGGACCGACCCGCACGGGACTGCAGGTCAACGTCGTGTCGTTCGGCTTCAAGCGGGGCACGCCGCGCGAGGCCGACCTGCTGTTCGACGTCCGCTTCCTCCCCAACCCGCACTGGGTCGAGGCGCTGCGCCCGCTCGACGGTCGCGACGCGCCGGTGCGTGACCACGTGCTGGGCGACCCGATGGCCCGGGCGTTCCTCGAGCGGCTGGAGGACCTGCTCGACGTGACGCTGCCCGGCTACCTCGCGGAGCGCAAGCGCTACCTCACCCTCGCCGTCGGCTGCACGGGCGGGAAGCACCGCTCCGTCGCGATCGCGGAGCACGTCGGACAGCACCTGCGTGACCGCGACGACCTCAGCGTGCGCGTCGTGCACCGCGACCTCGGCGCCGAGTGAGCCGGCCGTCGGCCCGACCCGCGGTCGTCGCCGTCGGCGGCGGCCACGGCTGCGCCCGCTCCCTCGCCACGCTCCGGCGCCTCGACGTCGACGCGACCGCCGTCGTCACCGTCGCCGACGACGGCGGGTCGTCGGGCCGCATCCGCCGCGATCACGGGGTCGTCGCGCTCGGCGACCTGCGCATGGCCCTCCTCGCCCTCGCCGAGCGGGGCGAGCCGCCGACCGCGGCGGCGGACCTCGCCCGGCTGGCCGGGCGTCGCTTCGCCCGCGGGGAGCTCGCGGGGCACAGCCTCGGCAACCTGCTCCTGCTCGGCCTGCTCGAGGAGCACGACGGGGACCTGATGGCCGCGCTCGTCGCGTTCGGCCGGCTCATCGGCGCGTCCGGTCGGGTCCTGCCGGCGACGACGACGCCGGTGACGCTCAGCGCGCGCACCGCCGAGGGGACCGTGACCGGCCAGACCGCGGTGGCGACGTCCCGGCGGATCCTCGACGTCGCCCTGGCGCCGTCCGCCCCGACCGCGGCCCCCGGCGTCCTCGACGCGCTCGCGTCCGCCGACCTCGTCCTCGTCGGTCCGGGATCGCTGTACACGAGCGTCCTGCCCGTCCTGCTCGTGCCGGGGGTCGCCGACGCGCTGGCGACCAGCACCGGGAAGGTCGTCCTCGTCGGCAACCTGCGGGAGCAGCCGGGGGAGACCGAGGGGATGGACCTCGCCGACCACGTCGAGGCGCTGCGGCAGCATCTGCCCGACCTGCGCCTCGACGTCGTCGTCGCCCACGTCCCGTCGGACGCCCCGACGGCCCGGCGCGACGTCGCCCTCGGCGTGGACACGGACCGGCTCGCCGCCGCCGGGGTGACGCTCGTGACGGCGGACCTCGGCGACGAGGCCGACGGGCACGACCCGGCGCGGCTCGCCCCGGTCCTCGCCGGGCTCGTCGGCGTCCGCACGGGCGCTGACGAGCGCGAGGGGCCGCCACGGTGAGCGAGGAGGACGGCTTCACGTCGGCGGTGCGCCTCGAGCTCGCGTCGCTGCCGACGCCGTCGGAGCGTGAGGCCCGCGCCGAGCTCGCCGGCATGCTGGTCCCCGGATCGGGCGCGGCCCTCGCCCGCCACCTGCACGACCTCGCAGGGCTGCGCCCCGGTGACCTGCCGCTGCTGCCGCTGTGCCGGACGGAGGGGCTGTGGCTCGAGGCGCCGTCGAGCGCGGTCGCCCGGCGCGGGCTCGCCCTCGTGCAGCGCAGCCTGGGGGTGCGCCCCCGCCTGACGGCGACGAGCAGCGCGTCCCGGCGGCCGCACGGGCCCGCCTACCGCGTGACCCTGCCCGTGGACGTGGTCCGCGCACGGGAGGTCGGGCGTGGACGTCGGCCCGCGCCGCCGACGGCGGAGGACGGCGACCCGGAGACCGCTGCGCTCCTCCGTGGCGTCGTCCTCGTCGCCGGGTCGTTCGCCAGCCCCGACCGTCCCGCTCACCTCGAGCTCTCCGGCATCTCCGACGCGGCGGCGCCGCTCGTCCTCGCGGCGCTCGGTCATCTCCTTCCGGCGCACCGGGCGACGCACGACCCGACGCGACGCCGGATCGTCAGCCGGTCCGGTGCCGCCGTCGCCGACCTGCTCGCCGCACTCGGCGCGACCCGTGCGTTCCTCACCCTCGACGACCGTCGGCTGCGCCGGCAGCTGCGCGGGGAGGCGAACCGGCTGGCGAACGCCGACGCGGCGAACCTCGCGCGGGCCGCCCGCAGCGCGGCCGGCCAGGTCGACGTGGTCGAACGGGCCGTCGCCCGGTCCGGCTGGGACGTGTTCGCCGGCGACCTGCGGGAGGTGGCGCTCGCACGGCTGGCGAACCCGAGCGCGAGCGTCGGGGAGCTGGCCCTGCTCCTCGACGTCCCGCGGACCACGCTGCACCGCCGACTGCGCCGGGTGGAGGAGGCCGCACGGGCCGTCGTCGAGGGGCCTTCGACCCGGGACGGCTGAACGGCCTCTGCTAGCGTCGCGCATCACCCCCACAGCGCACGCACATCGTCCGAACGTCTCGTCCGCACGTCCAGGAGGACGCCGCATGACCACGCGCATCGCGATCAACGGCTTCGGCCGTATCGGCCGGAACCTGCTCCGGGCCATCCGCACGCACGACCTCGACGTCGAGGTCGTCGCGGTCAACGACCTCACCGACCCCGCGACCCTGGGGCACCTGACGAAGTACGACAGCGTCCACGGGCGCTTCCCGGGCGACGTGCACGTCGACGGGGCACGCATCGTCATCGACGGCACCGGCATCGACGTGCTCTCCGAGCGCGACCCGGCCGCCCTGCCGTGGGGCGACCTCGGCGTCGACGTCGTCGTCGAGTCGACCGGCTTCTTCACCGAGCGGGACAAGGCCGCGAAGCACCTCGAGGCGGGGGCGCGGAAGGTCATCATCTCCGCCCCGGCGAAGAACGAGGACATCACCATCGTCATGGGCGCCAACGAGGGCGACTACGACCCGGCCCAGCACCACGTCATCTCCAACGCGTCGTGCACGACCAACTCCGTCGTGCCGATGGCGAAGGTGCTGCACGAGACGTTCGGGATCGCCCAGGGCCTCATGACGACCGTCCACGCCTACACCGGCGACCAGCGGATGCACGACGCCCCGCACGGCGACCTGCGTCGCGCACGCGCGGCCGCCGTGTCGATCGTGCCGACGACGACGGGCGCGGCGCGTGCCGCGTCGCTCGCGCTGCCGGAGCTGACGGGCAAGCTCGACGGCATGGCGCTGCGCGTCCCGATCCCCGACGGGTCCGTCACCGACCTGTCGCTCGTCCTCGAGCGGGACGTCACCGCCGACGAGGTCAACGCGGCCATGAAGGCGGCCGCGGACGGGCCGCTGAAGGGCATCCTCGAGTACTGCGAGGACCCGATCGTGTCCATCGACATCGTCGGCAACCCGCACTCGTGCGTGTTCGACTCGCTCGCGACGATGGCGAGCGGCCGGCTCGTGAAGGTCCTCGGCTGGTACGACAACGAGTGGGGCTACTCGGTGCGGCTCGGTCAGCTCACCGCGCTCGTCGCCGGGAAGCTGTGACCGTCCCGCTCCTGGCGGGCGTCCCGCGGCTCGCGGACCTCGAGGTCGCCGGACAGCGGGTGCTGGTCCGCGCCGACCTGAACGTGCCGCTGCGCGGGGCGGAGGTCGCCGACGACCTGCGCATCAGCGCGTCGCTGCCGACGCTGCGCGACCTGCTCGACCGCGGCGCCGCCGTCATCGTCTGCTCGCACCTGGGACGGCCGAAGGAGGCGGGCGATCCGGCGACGTCGCTCGCGCCGGTGGCCGCACGGCTCGCCGAGCTCCTCGGCGTGCCCGTCGCCCTCGCGGCCGACGTCGCCGGTGACGACGCCCGCGCCCGCGCGGCGGCGCTCACCCCCGGTGAGGTGCTGCTGCTGGAGAACGTGCGCTGGGAACCGGGGGAGACCCGCGGCGACGAGGAGCTGGCCGCACGGCTGGCCGGACTCGCCGACCGCTACGTCGGCGACGCGTTCGGCGCCGCCCACCGCGCCCACGCGTCGGTGGCCGGCGTGCCGGCCCTGCTGCCGTCGGCGGCGGGACTGCTGCTCGCACGGGAGCTCGAGGTCCTCGGAGGGCTGCGCGACGACCCGGCCCGTCCGTACGTCGCCGTGCTCGGGGGTGCGAAGGTCAGCGACAAGCTGGTCGTCCTCGAGCGGCTCCTCGAACGGGTCGACGTGCTCGCCGTCGGTGGGGCGATGGCGTCCACGTTCCTGCTCGCCGAGGGGCACCCGGTCGGGACGTCGCGGGTCGAGGAGGACCAGGTCGCCCGCGTCGGGACGCTCGTCGCGGCGGCCCGTGCACGCGGGGTCGACGTGCGGCTCCCCGTCGACCTCGTCGTCGCCGCCGAGTTCGCCGCCGACGCGGCACCGGAGGTCGTCGACGCCGACGCGGTGCCGAGCGACCGGATGAGCCTCGACATCGGTCCACGCTCCGCCGCCCGCATCGCCGAGGCCGTCGGCGACGCGGGTGCGGTGTTCTGGAACGGCCCGATGGGCGTGTCGGAGTGGCCCGCGTTCGCCGGCGGCACGCGCACCGTCGCCGAGGCGCTGGCGGCGAGCGCCGCGTTCACCGTCGTGGGCGGCGGCGACTCGGCCGCCGCGGTGCGCACCCTCGGCCTCGACGACCGCATCGATCACGTCTCCACCGGCGGCGGCGCCTCCCTCGAGCTGTTGGAGGGCCGGGCCCTGCCCGGCGTCGAGGCGCTGCGCCGCACCGCCCCCTGAACCCCGCGGGCCGGCCGTCCCGCACCCCCGTCCCGCACCCCCCGAACAGACCCCGGACCGAGCGGAGCAGCAGTGAGCGATCGCACCCCCCTCATCGTCGGCAACTGGAAGATGCACCGCGACCACCTGGAGGCGATCCAGCTGCTCCAGCGGGTCGCCTACCACCTCACCGAGGAGGACACGGACGGGCAGACGGTCGTCGTGTGCCCGCCGTTCACCGCCCTGCGGTCCCTGCAGACCCTGATCGCGTCCGACCGGCTGCCCATCGGCCTCGGCGCGCAGGACTGCCACCCGGACGCGGAGGGGGCCCACACCGGCGACGTGTCCGTCCCGATGCTGGCACGGCTCGACGTCGGACACGTCATCGTCGGCCACTCCGAGCGGCGGCTGCACCACGCCGAGGACGACGCGCTCGTCGCCCGCAAGGCGCGGGCCGCGGTCGCCGCAGGGCTCACCCCCATCGTGTGCGTGGGGGAGGGGGAGGCCGCCCGTGAGAGCGGACGGGCGGAGGAGGTCGTCCTCGCGCAGGTCCGCGGCAGCCTCGCCGACGTCGAACCCGCCGACCCCGCCGGGCTCGTCATCGCCTACGAGCCCGTGTGGGCCATCGGCACGGGCCGGACCGCGACCCCCGACGACGCGCAGCAGATGGCCGCCGCGATCCGCGGGACCGTCGCCGAGCGGTACGGGGCCGCCACGGCCGAGGGCGTGCGGCTGCTGTACGGCGGCAGCGTGAAGCCGGCGAACATCCGCAGCCTCATGGCGCTCGCGGACGTCGACGGGGTGCTCGTCGGCGGTGCGAGCCTGTCCGCGGAGGACTTCGCCCTGATCATCGGCCACGGTCGGGCCGTCTGAGGGTCGGGGGGCTACGCTGCGAGCGCGCCGGGACGCGGCAGGGCGTCGCGCCCCGCCCGCCGACGGGAGGGCCCGATGAGTCGCCGCAGCACGAGCCTCGACACGCTCCTCGGACCGCTCGAGCAGGACGTCATGGACGTGCTGTGGCGGCTGGGTGACGCGACCGTGCGGGACGTCCACGACGAGCTCGCCACGTCGCGCGACATCGCCTACACCACCGTGATGACGACGATGGCCCGGCTCGCCCGCAAGGGCATGCTGGCCCGCGACACCGCCGACCTCGCGCACCGCTACCGCCCGCGCGTCAGCCGCGACGAGTACGCACGCGGCGCCGTCGGGGACGTCCTCACCTGGCTGCTCGACCGCTACCCGGAGCCCGCCGTCGCCTACCTCGCGGACGTCGTCGACGACCTCGACGACCTGACGCTCGACGAGCTGCGCGACGCGGTCGCGCGCCGCCGCGCGCTGGAGGACTGAGCCCGGCATGGCGTCCGGCCTGCTCGTCGCCCTCCCGCTGGAGTCCGTCGCCGTCCGGCTGACGGTCGCCCTCGGGGTGGCGCTGCTGCTGCTGCGGCTCGTGTCCCGCTGGGACCTGCGCTCACCCCGGGCCCGCACCGTCCTCGCGGCGTCGCCGTTCATCGTCGCCACCGCCGTCGTGCTCCTCTCGAGCGGCGACCTCGGCCTGCCGTCCGTGCTCGTCCCGGCCACCACGGGCACCGGCACGCTCGCGCTGCCGCTGGCCGACCGCTACCTCGACTTCGCCCCCGTCGGTCCGGTCATCGTCGGCGTGTGGGCGGCGGTGAGCGCGACGCTCGTGACCGTGCGCGCCGTCCGCGCCGCGTCCGCGCGACGCCGGCTGCTCGCCGGCGCCCGGCCGGTCGAACCGCGCGTCGCCGCGGCCGTGCTCCGCCTCGCCCGCGCCCTCGGCATCACGCCGCCGCGGGCCCTCGTCGCCGGCGGGCCGATCGCGGGCGCGGCGGTGATCGGGGTGCGACGTCCGCTGCTGCTCCTCGACGCCCGTCTGCTCGTCGAGCTCGACGCCGACGAGCTGGAGGGCGTGATCGCCCATGAGCTCGCGCACGTGGCACGCCGTGACACCGGCCTCGCCTGGGCCGTCGCGGCCGTCCGCGACCTGGCGTTCTTCGTGCCCGGCGCGGGCTGGGCGGTCCGGGCCCTGCATCGGGAGCGGGAGGCGGCCGCCGACCACGACGCCGTCGCCGTCACCGGCCGTCCCGCCGCCCTCGCGAGCGGGCTGCTGCACGGGCTCGAGATCGCGCGGGGCGCACGACGCGTCCCGCACGGGTGCGCCGCCCTCGTCGAACGCGGCGGTGTCGTCGACCGCGTCCAGCTGCTCCTCCGCGACGAGCAGCCGACGGGCCGTGAGCACCGCACCGAACTGGCGCTGGTCGCCGCCGTCGGGCTCGTCGCCGTCGCCGCCGCCGTCGTCCTCCCCGCCGCCGTCACCGGCGGTTCCGACGGTGCGCGCGACGCGCTCGGCGTCCTCGTCGACACGGCCGGTGACGTCAGCATGCCGGCCACGGTCGCGGCCGCGCCGCGCGGCCGCGTCTTCACCGTGTTCGAACGCTTCGCGACCGCCCGTGGCGGCGCGGAGGCGACGGCCGCGTTCCGCGTCCGTCCCGTCGACCTCGTCGGCCCGCAGGACCGGCCGGGGGCGTCGCAGGCGTGCGCGGCCGGCGCGGCGTCCTGCGTCGTCGAGGACGGCACCGTCGGCCTGTCGCTGCGCCCCGCACCGATCGTCCTGCTGGACCGTGAGCTGCCGGCACGCTGGCAGGCGACACCGGTCGCCCCGGGTCCCGGCGGTGACCGGGTGACCATGTACTGGTTGTCCCGGCTCGAGGCCGCCGCCCCCACGGACGGCGCGGTCGAGCGGCCGCTCCCGTAGACTCCGCCCGGCCGGATCCGTCCGGCACCCCGCCTCCGACCGGGAGCAGACCGTGCTCGTCGCCCTCGTCACCGCCCTGCACCTGCTGCTCGCGCTGGCCCTGATCGGCCTGATCCTCCTGCACCGTGGCCAGGGCGGCGGCATGTCCGACATGTTCGGCGGTGGCATCAGCGGTGCCGTGCAGGGGTCGGCCGTCGCGGAGCGCAACCTCAACCGCATCACGGTCGCGGCGGTGCTGCTGTTCCTGACCACGACGGTGACGCTGCTGCTCATCGGCTGAACGGATGCGTCGGCCGCTCCGCCGCCGCACGGCCGTCCTGCTCGCGACCCTCCTCCTCGCCGCCTGCACGGCCGACACGCCCGCGGCACCGGACGCGCCGCTGGACGTCCCCGCCGCCCCCGACCCCGGCACCGCCGTGCCCGACACGCCGGCCGCGGTGGTCCGCGTCGGGCTGGCCCGCGACCCGGCGACCCTCGACCCGCGTCGGCTCGCCGACGACGAGGGCGCCCTCGTCGTGCAGGCGCTGTTCGACGGTCTCGTCGACGTCGGTCCCGACGGGGGGATCGTCGACGCGGCCGCGGCCGACTGGACCGTCGAGGACGACGGGCGCACCTACCGGTTCCTGCTGCGTGAGGACCGCTTCCACGACGGGACGCCGGTGCGGGCCGCCGACCACGCCGCGGCGCTCCTCGCGACCCTCGACCCGCAGCGTGCCCCGCTGTTCCGCCAGGACCTCCTCACGACCATCCGCGGCGCCCGTCTCGTCGACGACGACGGGACCGTCCGCTGGGGCCTGCCCGCGGACGTGCTGGCCGCCGGCGGCGTCGAGGTCGTCGGCCCGCGCGAGCTCGTCCTCCGGCTGACCCGACCGGACCCGCTGCTGCTGTACCGCCTCGCCGACCCGGCGCTGAGCCCGCTGCCACCGCTCGCGACGGACGATCCGCAGGCGTTCGCCCTGCGTCCCGTCGGGAACGGTCCGTTCCGCATGGCCGGACCCCGCGAACCCGGGGCGTTCATCCGGCTCGCCGCCTGGGAGGCGCACCCCCGGCCGGCCAGGATCGACGAGCTCGTCCTGCAGGTGTACGAGGACGACGTCGACGGCAGCGCCCGGTGGGACGACCTGCTCGCCGAGCGGCTGCGCATCACCGGCGTGCCCGCGCAGCGGCGCGAGGAGGCCCGACGTCGCTTCGGCACCCCCCTCGACGGCCGCCGTGGACCCGGGCTGCACACCCTCCCGTCCGCCGCGCTGTACGCGTACGGCATGGCCGTCGACGTCCCGCCGTACGACGACGTGCGCCTGCGGCGCGCGATCAGCGCCGCCATCGACCGGGACGCCGTCGCCGAGCTCGTCGCCACCGCCGGAGCGGTGCCCGCGACCGGCATCGTCCCCCCGCACCTCGGCGGGGACGTCCCCGACTGCGACCACTGCCGGCACGACCCCGACCTCGCCCGCGCCCTCATCGACGACTGGCGCGCCGACCGTCCCGGGGACGCCGCCGAACCGCCCCTGACGCTGACCTACCCGCGCGGCGCGGGGCACGTGGGCATCGCCGAACGGGTCGCGGACGATCTCGAGGCGACCCTCGGCCTCGACGTGCGCCTGCAGGCGCGCGACTTCGCGACGCTCGTGCGGGCCGTCGAGACCCGGGAGGCGCCGCTGTTCCGGCTGGGGCTGCGGGCCGTCCACGGCGGTGCCGCCGCGGGCGTGACGATGCTCGACCCGGCGCTGCGGCCCGGAGCCGCCGAGAACTGGACGGGGTGGTCCGAGGTGGAGGTCGGCACGCTCCTCGACGGGTGGGACCCGGCACGTCCGGACGCGACCGTCCGCGCCGTGGAACGCCGCGCCCTCGACGCCGCCGCCCTCGTCCCGATCCTGTGGACCCCGGCGGACCTGGTCGTCCACCCGGCGATCGGCGGCTTCCACCTCGACCCCACCGGACGCTGGTGGCCGGAGCTGGTGTACCTGCGCTGACCGCCCCGCACCGCCGGGTCCGTGCGACGGCCCCGAGAGGGCGGAGGTAGGATGCGTCGCTCCGCGGGTCACCGCGGCCACGCGCGAGTGGCGGAACTGGCAGACGCGCACGGTTGAGGGCCGTGTGGAGGAAACTCCTTGGGGGTTCAAGTCCCCCCTCGCGCACCAC
>CAJXTG010000005.1 GCA_913060655.1 uncultured Nitriliruptoraceae bacterium
GCGGGGGCGCAGGCGCACGACGGGCTCGGCATGCTCGTCCACCAGGCCGCCGCGTCCTTCGAACGCTGGACGGGCCAACGGGCGCCCGTGGACGTCATGCGGCGGGCCGCACTCGGCTGAGGGCCTGAACGGTCACGACGCCGTTGGTTCCGTCCTCGCCGGGGTCATGAACGCACATGCCCCGGCGAGGACGGTCACCACAGGAGGAATCGTCCTAGGGGATCGCGAAGAACGTACGGCTCCCGCCGAACAGCTCCTCGACCAGGATGGTTCCACCACTCAACTGCGACGTCTCCGCTGAGATGCAGACGTTCCCCGTGACGGTCGCACCGGGGAACGTCTCCCCTGCGTCGTCGAGATCATCGGGGAGGACGCCGCAACTCGAATCGAAGCTGTTCCCTTCGGCACCCACGATCTTCCAGCTCAGGTCGATCCACGCGGTACCGGACTCAGTGCCCGTGTAGGTGGCCTCCACGCCCCACATCACGAAGGACTGCCCCTCGGCGGGCGGATCGTTGAACATGTTCTCCTCCGCGACGAGCGCGGATGCATCAAGGTTGACGTCGAGGATGCGCACGTCCCAGTCGCCGATGGCCGCGGTGTCACCGATCGCAGCAGGATTGCCACGGGTCCCGACCTCCGAGGATTCCGCGCCGGCTTCCGGCTCAGGTTCCGGATCGTCGCTCTCGGCAGATGGTGCATCGGCCTCGTTCTCAGCCGAGGTGTCGGATTCCGCCGACGAATCGGACGGTTGGATGGTTCCGCCGGCGCCATCGGCCGGTTCAACCTCGCAGGCGGTCGCAAACAGTGCGAAAGCCGCCAGAACGGCGATTCTTGTCCTCACAGAAGCCTCCTGGGATTATTTCCCGAATAGCGTGTCGTTTTGAAACTCGCAACATTTGCCAATTCCAAATTTCAGTCTACCCAGCGACTAGGCTCTTCCCGTGCCAGTGCTGGCATCGAGAATTGCCAAACAGGGAGGAGCGCACGATGAGTGGGAACGAGAAGAACGGGAAGCAGACGGGAGCCCTGGTCCTCGGAATCGTCGGCGGGGTGTTCGGCATCATCGCGGCTGTGGTCGCAATGTTCTTCGGGGGGCTTGGCGCGGCCGTCGGTGCTGACGGTGGGGAGACCGTCATCGGGCTGGGCTTCGTCGCGGTGTTCCTCGCTGTGGCCGGCATCGTTGGAGGCGCCCTCGCACGGGGGAAGTCGGGGGCATCGTTCTGGCTTCTGCTCATCTCGGGTGTCGGGGGATTCGTTGCCATCTCGGCAGCCTGGCTGCTTTCTGGTCCGTTCCTCCTCCTGGGTGCGCTGCTCGCCTGGCTCGGGCGGCGTGAAGTCGCCCAAGCGAGTGCGACCGCCTGACACGCACGAAGGGGGCCTCTTCCCGTGGGGTTTCCTGGCCACATCGGCCAGGAGATGAACGGGGCGAGGCCCCTTTCTGTTTTGGCATGCTCGTCCACCAGGCCGCCGCGTCCTTCGAACGCTGGACGGGCCACCGGGCGCCCGTGGACGTGATGCGGCGGGCCGCCCTCGGCTGACGCTCCGGCGGGCGGGGTGGACGGGGGGCGAGCCCCACGCCTTGCTCGCCCCGCAGGGGCGTCGCTGGCTAGCCTCAATGGCCGCTGCGTTCCGGCCGTGCTCGGGGCGCCCCGCCGTCACAGGAAGGTCGGACATGGAGCGCAAGGAAGCGACGACCCGCCGCAGCACCCGCGGCGACAAGGCCGGCGAGCAGAAGTCGGCGACGACCCGGCGTCGCAAGGTCTCCGCCGACGACGAGAAGAAGCAGCGGGAGGCCGCGATCGCCGCCCGCAAGGAGCTCGACGACCTCGTGGGTGCCGCCGGGGACACGACGCCTGCCGGTGCGTTCGCGAAGGACGCCATCGACGACCTCGACCGGATCCCGCCGCTCGCCGGTGGGCCCGCCCTCGAGGAGGAAGAGACGATGCAGGGCTGAACGCTCCGTCCACAGCTCCCTGATCCGACTCGCCTCACGCCCCGCCGGCCGGCACGGTGGCGTGAGTCGGCAGCAGGGGAGTGCAGTGGCGGAGGGTGAGGGCGACGCGGTGCGTGCCGTCCCGGTCGGGCGGCGCCGGCGTGGACGCCGCTCCGTCGGCCCCGGTCCCGGCCGTGGCCCGCTGCAGCGCCCCGACGCCCGTCGACGATCCCCCCTCGGCAGGGTGCTCGACGGCCGACGGCGCTCGAACGTTCCGCCCGACGGCACCGCGCCGTCCGTCGACACCCCCTCGCAGCCCCTGCGACGAGCATCCCGCTGGGACGTCGGGAAGGACGAGCTGCAGCTGCTCGCTTCCCTCGTGGCCGGCGGCGTGCCAGCTGCCGAGGCGCTGCGGACCCTGGCAGGAGCGAGCCGCACCGCTCCCGGTGCCGCAGCCGCGCGTGCCGCGCGGCTCATCGCGGCAGGGTCCGCACCGAGCGACGCGTTCCGGACGGTCGGGGTGCGCCCGCATGTGGTCGCACTCGTGCACGGCGGCGAACGGACGGGGCAGCTCGGGCCCGCGCTGCGGTCCGCCGCCGACGTGGTCGGTCAGCTCGAGCGCATCCGACGGACGCTGCGCGGCGCTCTGACCTATCCGACGGTCGTCCTCACGATCGGTGTCGTCATGGTCACCGTCATCGCCGTCGTCATCGTCCCGTCGCTCGAGCGGACCTTCGCCGACCTCGGTGGCGAGCTGCCCGTCCTGACCCGCGGTGTGCTCGAGGTGAGCGCGTTCCTGCGCCGGGGCGGTGGCTTCCTGCTCGCCGGCGCCGCCCTGCTCGTCCGTCGGCTCGCTCGGCACGGCCCGGTCCGGGACCGTCCCGACGTCAGCGATCGCATCCCCGTCCTCGGAGCGCTGCGCCGCGACGTCGACCTCGCGGTCCTCTCACGGCTGCTCGCGACCCTCCTCACGGCGGGCGTGCCGCTCGACGAGGCGCTGCGGACCGCCGGGGGCACGCTGCGCGGCGGCCGTGTGCGCGGGGCAGTGGCCGCAGCGGCCGTCAACGTCGAGCAGGGCCGCTCCGCGGTCGACGCGGACGCGCTCGGTCCGCTCCTGGGCAGCACCGAACGCACGCTCGTCGAGGTCGGTGAGCGAACAGGCCTGACCGCAGCGCAGTGGGCACGGGTCGCCGAACGTCGGACCGAACTGCTCGACGAGCGTGTCGCACGGGTCGGGGCGGTGCTCGAACCGCTGCTGGTCGTCCTCGTCGGACTGGTCGTCGGTACGGCCGTCCTCGCCCTCTACCTGCCGACGTTCCGCATCCTCGAACTGGTCTGAGAGCGGGCCACGCGCGGGCGCGAAATCCACAGGCCGCCAGGTCGGGCTTCCGTCGTCACGAGCGAGGTGCGACGTTGCCGGTCCCACCGAACCGCCGAGAGAGGACCGTGATGCTCGACCCGACCGAACCGCCCACCGAACGTCCCCTCAGCGTCCGTGCCGTCCGTGCCGTCGGTCCGCTCCACGCCGCGGGACCAGCAGGGCGCGCGCCGACCGGCGCTGCGGACCGTCGCCCTCGACCCGATCGCCCACGTCGTCGCCCCGCCGGCGACGAGGGCGGCTTCACCCTCGTCGAGCTGCTCGTCGTCGTGCTCATGCTCGTCACCCTCATCGGTATCGCCGTGCCGACGTTCGTGAGCCAGCGTGACAACGCCTTCGGTGCCGCTGTCCAGTCCGACCTGCGCAGCGCCGCCATCGCCCTCGAGTCGTACCGCGCGCAGAACGCCGCCTACGGGTCGGCGGCCGTCGACACGGAGCAGTGGGGCTACGTGCGCTCGCCCGACGTCGTCACGGTCGCCGCCGTGCCGGACGGCGACTCCTACTGTGTCGTCGGCTGGTACGAGCCGGTCACCTACGACGCGCAGGGCGTCCCGGTCGAGCGTGCCACCGAACCGACCGACATCGCCGAGAAGGCCGAGTGGGCCATCACCCAGGACGGCCTGGTGTCCCTCGCCGATGCGACGAAGCCGGCGGGATGCCCGTGAGCCCCGCCCTCGAACTGGTCGGCGGGGCCGTCGTCGGCTCGGCCGCGGGCACGGCAGCGGTGCGGTGGCCCGATGGTGCGCTGTGCCATCCCCGCCGATCGACCTGCGCCGGCTGCGGACGAACGGTCCGCGCCCGGGACCTGGTCCCCGTCGTCGCCTGGCTGCGGCTCAGGGGGCGCTGCCGCGACTGTGCCGCGCCGATCGACGCCCGGCTGCCCGCCATCGAGATCAGCTCCGCACTCCTCGCGGTCCTCCTCATCGGTGTCCACGGCGGCACACGTGGCGTCGCCCTGAGCGCCGGTGCGATCGCCCTGCTCGTCGCGGCCACCGTCGACCTGCGCCACCGGGTCGTCCCGGATCGTCTCACCCTGCCCCTGGCCGCGGGTGCGCTCGCCGCCTTCCCCGTCGTCGTCGGCAATGCATCGCGACCCCAGGTGCTCGCCTGGGCGCTCGGTGCACCCCTCGCCCTGCAGGCGCTGGTCCTGGTGGCGCGGGCCGTCGGTTCGCCACGTCCGATCGGAGGTGGCGACATCAAGCTGCTCGTCGGTGTGCTCCTCCTGGCGGGTGCGGTCGACGGCGGGCCCCCGGCCGTCCTGCTCGGCGCCACCGTCATCGGCGGGGTCGTCGCATCCCTCGGTCTGGTGAGCGGACGGCTCGGACGGACCTCACGGCTGCCGTTCGCACCGGCCATCGCCGCCGCCTACCTCCTCGTGGTGCTGGTCCCCGGCGCCGCGGAGGCTCTGCTCGCCCCGTTCGGAGGCGTCCGATGAGCATCCGAGCGCGCAGCGTCGACATCCGCATCGACCGGGACGCCGTCGAGGTCGTCGGGCGACGCCGAGGAGCACCGGCCCACGAACGTTGGGACGTCCCCGCGGACGCCGAGCCGTACGGCGTCCTCGAGGCGGCACTGGCCTCCTCACCGCTGCTCCGCCCCGGGCGTCGGTGCGAGGTCGGGGTCCACGTCGAATCCCCCTTCACCCGCTACCTGACCGGAGAGGACGTCGACGGGTCGACGACGGACGGACCCCGGCTGGACGTCCTCCTCGCTGACGGCACCCGCGACGTGCTCGCCGCCGTCCTCGGCCGTCGTCGTGTGCACGGCCGCGCATGGTTCGGGGCGGGTCCGGCCGTCCGAGCGGTCGACATGCTGCGGGTGCGTGCCGCGGCCGGTCCCATCGGGCGTGGGCTCGTCGTCGACCGGTCCAGCGCTGCGGTCACCGTGCTCCTCGTCGATGGTGCGACGATCCGTTGGGCACGGGGGGCTGCCGCCGACGACCCGCCCGAGGTCGCGAGCCTCCTGCTCCGCCGTGCCGGGGAGGTCGTGAACGGCGCCTACGGGCTGCACTGGTGGCATCTCGAGGATGTCGCAGCACCACCCGATGACCGGCGTCGTCGCCGTGAGCAGCGCGAGTTCGAGGCCCGCTGCCACGCCCTCGTCGGCTTCCTCCCGCGCAGCACCGAGCTGCGGGCCCGATGAGCACCGTCGACCTCGACCGACCCGTCGAGGAGGCGGGACGCTCCGCGCGGGCGGTCCTCCTCCTCACGATCAGCCGCGTCCTCATGGGCGCCGGACTGCTCGTCGGGGTGGCGGTCGTGGTGGCCTCCCGTCAGCCGCAGGACCCCCTGCCGGCCGTCCCTGTGGCATCGGTGCGGGCGACGGTGCCCACCGACGGCCTCCGGATGGCACCGCTCGTGCGGGCCGTCGCCGACGCCACGACGGCGGCGGGTGCGGACCTCGCCGAACTCCAGGTGACGCCCGAGACCACAGGTCGGGCCCGCGTCGCGCTCCGTGTCATCGTGGGGACGGGACCCGCCCCCGCCGACCGCGTCGTCGCGGCGCTGCGCCGGGAGGGCCTCGTCGATCCGGCCCCCGCGAGCGTCGTCCCCACCTCGGCCGGGACGCGGCTCGACCTCACCGCCACCGCACCGCTGTCCACCGCACCCCTCCCACCGCCGCCCCCCAGCGACGGTCGGCCCCTCGGCAACACGCTCGACGACCTGGTCGGCCGCAGCGGCGCGGCACTCGTCCGTCTCAGCGTCCCGCAGGAGCCCGGCGGTGCCGTGCGGCTCCAGGTCTCCGGCGACGTCGACGACATCGCCGGGGTGCTCGACGCGCTCGAGGCGGCCCACACCGCACCGGCCCGCTTCGAGCAGGTGCTGCTGCGCGGGCGGGTCGGCGCGGCGGTCGCGACCATCGTGTTCCGTGAACGGCCGGCCGCACCGGACGTGACGGTGGGTCGATGAGGCCCCGGCCTGCGGGCGGATCGGAGTCGGGCGCGCTGCTCGTCGAGGCGCTCGTCGGGCTGGGCCTGCTCACCATGACGACCATGGCCATCGGCGTCGTCCACCGGGTCACCGACGAGGCGCAGGCGCGCATCGCGGAACGCCGGGCCGCGATCGGCGTCGCCCAGGAGGTGCTCGAGACCGGTGGTTCCGTCCCACCCTCGGCCGACGGGACCGTGTCGGCGCGGCTCGACGTCGCCGTGGACGCCACCGCCACCACGACCGTCGCGACCGGGTGCGGGTCGCAGCTCGGCGCCGGACCCGGGCAGCTCCGCGTCCGCGTCGACGGCCCGGAGCGCGCCGGCGCCGCGCCGACCATCCTGCCGGGCACGCGTGGCCCCACGGCGCCGTCCACCAGCCCGACCGTCCCGGTGCACGTCCGGATGCCCGCCGCTGTCGCCGCGACGGTCACCCACGTCGCGCTCGTGGACCCGGCGGGCGTCGCCGTGCCGGCCCTCCAGGTCGGGGAACGCTGCTGGCGTGCCGACGTGCCGCCTGGCACCCACCACGTCCTCGCGACGGCGGCGGAAGGCACGACGCTCATCGACCCGACCCACGTGCCGCACCAGGTCCGACCGCCCCGCCTCACCGTCACCGGCGGGACGGTCACCACCGCCGTCGACGTCCGGGCGGCCGCGAGCCTCACGGTCGACGTCGCCACCGGTGGGGCGCGCGTGCCCGACGAGGCCGGCGCAGGACTGGTCTGGAGCGTCCTGGGCGACGACCGGCGGAAGCCGACCGAGCTCGGTGCTGCCCGGGACGTCCACCCCGGGGTGGTCGCCGTCACCGTCTCCACCTGCCGCAACGCGGACGCCCCCGGGTCGACGGGCACGGCCACCGTCGACCCGGGCACCAGCGCCACCATCACGGCCGCCCTCGCCACCGTCGAGATCGACGGTGTCGGACTCCGCACGTCCGAGACGCTCGCCGCCTACAGCCTGCAGGGGTGCGGCGACGGCTCCACCCGTCGCCCCGTCCTGCGCTGGCACGGGGGCCTGCACGACGGGCTGCGCATCGCCCTGCCGCACGGGATGTGGCAGCTCCGTCTCGAGACCCCCGACGGCGCTCGCCTCACGTCGCCCGTGACCGTCGAGGCGGACGGGACCGTCCGGACCGTCGACCTGTGAGGCGGGGCGGTGGGACCCGGCCCTCCCCGTCTCCGAGCGACGAGTCGGGGTCGACCCTCGTCGAGCTGGTCACCGCCGCGGGGCTGCTGCTCCTCACCGTCGGCCTCGTCGTCCCCAACGTCGTCGTCCCCCTCGGACGGCTCAACGCGGACCTCGAGGTCGACGTGCACCGCGTCCGGCTGGAGGGGGCGGCGGACACGTTCGCCCGGGCCGTGCGGGCGGCGCGTCCGACGGTCCGCGAACCGGCGGTGGAGGTCACACCGACGACGTTGGACGTGCGGTTGTCCACGGCCGACGGCCCTGCCACGGTCACGTTCGAACTGGTCGACGGTGTGCTGCGTCTGCTCCCCACCGGCGGGTCCGAGCGACCTGCAGCGCTGCCCGAGGGTGTGCTCGTCGCCGGTCTCGACGCGGCGGCCAGCCACTTCGACACCGTCGGAACGACCGCCGACGGGCACGCCCACGGTGTCACCCTCGTGCTCGAGGGCCCTGCCGGCCGTGTCGAACGGACCGTCCGGCTGCGGACGGTCCACCCGCTCCGTGCGGTGCCCCGATGGTGACGCGACGGCCGCGCGGACGACACCGTCACGGCCGCGGGGAGGACGGGTCGACGGTCGTCGTCGCCCTCGTCCTCGCCACGGTCGTGGCGATCCTCGCCGCCGCGCTGGTGACCCGCGTGGCGAGTGACGCGGACTCCGCGGCCCGGCTCCACGATCGGGTCGTCGCCCGCCGTCACGCCGAGCACGCGCTCCTCACCACCCTCGCCGTCGCACCGGCGACGGACTGGGGGGAGCGGCTGCTCGCGCACCGGCCCGTCGACGCCCCCGTCCCCGTCGACGTCAGTGGCGACACCGATGAGCGGCTGCGCACGCTGGCGGTGTCGGTCCGGTCCGACCCCGACGGTCGGACGTCGACCGTGCGGGCACGGGCCACGACCCCGACCGTCACGACCGACGCGCTCGCCCGCATCCGTCCGCTCGTCGCCGCGGACCTCGTCTGGTTCAGCGAGCATCGGGCGCTCGACCCGGTGCTGCAGGGGATCCCACGGGCCGACTGCGCCGCCCCGCCCGGCGCTGACGGCCGCAGCGCCGCGTGCCGGGACGAACCGTTGCGCGTGCGCGGCCTCGACGGCCCCCTGCATGGCAACGAGGGCGTCGAACTGCCCACCGACGTCACCATCACGGCGGCGACGTCGAGCTCCCACCTCACGGCCGACGTGAGCCCGGCGCAGCCCACGCTCGGGGACGGGAGCGCCGAGGTCCTCGCCGGGGCCCCCTACGACGTCATCCACCGTCCGGAGCTGCGGCTCCCACGTCGCATCGACGACGTCCTCGCAGAGGTCGAGGTGACCTGCCGCTTCCGCGGCCCGACGCTGCTGCGCTTCGACGGGCCGACGCTGCACGTGCGCAGCCCACGGTCCGTGCCGCGCGCCGGTGACCCCCTCGACCCCGAGCAGCCGATCGGCTGCCCCGGTGTGGACCGCGCCGCCCTCGCCAGCGGCGCGAGCATCGTCCTCCCCGCACGGGCCGTCATCACGGTCGTCCGTGACCCGGTGCACGACTGCGTCGCCCATCCGCTGGGGATCGCCGAGGACGACGACACCGAACGGACGTGGCCCTGCACCGGCGGGGACGCGTTCGTCTGGGGCCGGTACGCGGGCGAACGGACCGTCGTCGCCGAGGACGACGTCCAGCTCGTCTGGGACGTCGAACCGGCCGTCGACGTGGCCGGACCGGACGTGGCCCGGGACCTGCTCGGGCTCGTCGCCGGCGACAGCGTCGTCCTCCGACGTCCCGTCGGCCCGGCGATCCGCCGGCTCGCTCCGTTCGGACAGAACCTGCCCGTGTCCGGCCCCGGGCTCCCACCGTTCGGCGACGGGCCGCTCGCCGCCCCCACCGCCGAGGCCACCGTGTGGGACTCGCCCCGCATCGTCGCCGCGCTCGTCGCCCTGCGCGGATCCGTCGGCGTGCAGAACCCGTTCCGCGGGGAACCCGGTGCGGGACCCGTCACCGTCGTCGGATCGGTCGCGAACCGGTTCCCCGGCGTGTTCGGCTGGGACATCGTCAACCGGCGTGGCGCCATCGTCGCGACCACCGGGTACGCCCTCGACCTGTCCGAGGACCCGCGGCTGCGGGAGCATCTCCCCCCCGGCCTGCCCGCGCTCCGCGGGGGAGGGTTCCGGGTCCTGACCCTCGAGGTCGGGTGAGCGTCCCGCGACGGCCGGGGAGGGCCACCCCGGACCCCGACGGCCGCCGGTTACGCTCGCTGGACCCGAACGGACGGTCCTGACGTGCGCCTGAGGCTCCTGACGGCCGGGGAGTCCCACGGTCCGGCGCTCGTCGCGACCCTCGAGGGCCTCCCGGCCGGCGTCCCCGTCTCCTCGGCCGTCCTCACCGAGCAGCTCGCCCGCCGCCGGCATGGCCACGGCCGCTCGCCCCGCATGGACCTCGAGGTCGACCGGCTGGAGATCGTCGGCGGGGTCCGCCACGGCCGCACCCTCGGCTCGCCCGTCGCCGTGCTCATCCACAACACCGAGTGGCCCAAGTGGCGCGACGCGATGGACCCCGAGCCGCGCGACGACCTCGACGCGATCCGCGCGACGGGCCGGGGGGAGCGGCTCACGCGGCCGCGTCCCGGCCACACCGACCTCGTCGGTGCGCTCAAGTACGGGTTCGACGACGTCCGTGACGCCCTCGAACGCTCCTCCGCCCGGGAGACCGCCGCCCGCGTCGTCGCCGGCACCGTCGCGGCCCAGCTGCTCGACGCCGTCGGCATCCGCGTCGTCAGCCACGTCGTCAACATCGGCGGGGTCCGCACCCCCGACGACCTCGCGACACCCGGACCCGACGCGCTCGCCGACGTCGACGCCTCCCCGGTCCGCTGCGCCGATGCGGCGACGTCGGAGGCGATGGTCGCCCGCATCGACGCCGCGATCGCCGAGCGTGACACCCTCGGTGGGGTCGTCGAGGTCGTCGTCCACGGGCTGCCGCCCGGCCTCGGCTCCTACGTCCACTACGACCGCAAGCTCGACGCGCGGCTGGCGATGGCGTGCATGAGCGTGCAGGCGATGAAGGGCGTCGAGTTCGGCGACGGTTTCGGTCTCGCCGACGTGCCCGGCAGCCGCGCCCACGACGAGATCGAGCACGACGGGCAGGCGTACACCCGCCGCACCGCCCGTGCCGGCGGGCTCGAGGGTGGGGTCACCACCGGGCAGCCGCTCACCCTGCGCGTCGCGATGAAGCCGATCTCGTCGATCCCGCAGGCGCTGGACACCGTCGACCTCGACACGCACGCGGCCGCGAAGGCCATCAACCAGCGTTCCGACGCGTGCGCCGTGCCCCGCGCCGGCGTCGTCCTCGAGCACGTCGTCGCCCTCGAGGTCGCCGACGCGCTCCTCGAGAAGACCGGCGGCGACACGCTCGCCGAGGTCCGGCGCAACCTCGACGCGTACCTCGCGGACGTCGCGTCGCGGTGAGGGACGCATGATGAGCCGCACGATCTGCCTCTCCGGCATGATGGGCGCGGGCAAGACGACCGTCGCCGAGGTGCTCGGCCGCCGGCTCGGCCGCGGCGTCGTCGACATCGACCGTGAGATCGAACGCTGGACCGGTCGGACCGTCGCCGAGATCTTCGCCGAGGGCGGCGAGGCCGCGTTCCGCGAGCTGGAGCGGCGCGTCGTCGTCGAGGTCGCCCGCATGCCCGACCTCGTCGTCGCGCTCGGGGGCGGCACCGTCCTGCGTGACGACACCGTCGCCGACCTGCTGCTCAGCGGCGTCATCGTCCAGCTCGACGTGCCCGTCGACGTGCTCGCCGAGCGTCTCGCTCCGCAGCGGGCCCACCGGCCGCTGCTGCGCCCGGGTCCCGACGCGCCACCGCTGCACGCCGTCGTCGAGGACGTGCTCGCCGCCCGGCGCGCCCGCTACGCCGAGGTCGCCGACCACGTCGTCGACGGCAGCGGCGGCCCCGAGGACATCGCGGAACGGATCCTCGCCTGGGCGATGGACGCCGGCGACGTCCTCACCCCCAGCGAGTACGAGCAGGTGATGACGTGAGCGCCCCCTCCCGGCTCGAGCTCGACGTCGCCGGACGCAGCCACCAGATCGTCGTGGGGGAGGGGCTCCTCGACGACCTCGGTGCGCAGGTGCCGCTGCCGCTGCACGCCCGCCGGGCCCTCGTCGTCACCCAGCCGCCGCTCGTCGCCCACGGGCACGCCCCGCGGGTCGCCGACGCGCTGCGCACCGCCGGGCTCGACGTCCGCGTCCACGAGGTGCCCGACGGGGAGGGCGCCAAGGCCCCCGACGTGCTCGCCGGACTCTGGGGCGTCTGCGCCGACTGGCCGCTCGGACGCGACGACCTCATCGTCGCCGTCGGCGGCGGCGTCGTCGGCGACCTCGCCGGGTTCCTCGCCGCGACGTGGATGCGGGGCGTCGCACTCGTGCAGGTGCCCACCACCCTGCTCGCGATGGTCGACGCGGCCATCGGCGGCAAGACCGGCATCAACCTGCCGCAGGGCAAGAACCTCGTCGGCGCGTTCCACCAGCCGCTCGCCGTCGCCGCCGACCCCGCCGTGCTCGCCACCCTGCCGGAGCGCCTGCGCGTCGAGGGGGCCGCCGAGATCCTCAAGGCCGGCCTGCTCGCCGACGCGACCCTCGTCGAACGCCTCGAGCGTGACCCGGACGGGGTGCGCCGCGGCGACGCGGGACTGCTCCACGCCCTCATCCTGCGGGCGGCCGCCATCAAGGTCGACGTGGTGGGCGCCGACGAGCGGGAGGCCGGCGAGCGCGCCCACCTCAACCTCGGCCACACCTTCGGGCACGTGCTCGAGACGCTCACCGGCTACGGCACGTTCCTGCACGGCGAGGCCGTCGCCGTCGGGCTCGTCGTGGCCCTCGAGGTCGGCGTGGAGCTGGGCCGCACCCCCCGCACCCTCGCGGACCGCACCCGCACGTGTCTCGCCGCGCTCGGCCTCCCCACCGCCGTGCCCGCCCTCGAGCGGGCGGCGGTGCACGCGACGATGGCCCGCGACAAGAAGGCGCGTGACGGCGTCCGCATGGTCCTGCTCGACGACATCGGCCGGCCCGTCCTCGCACCGGTGGGCGCGGCGACGCTCGACACGGTCCTCGACCGGCTCGCGGGCGACGCCCGCTAGCGTCGGCCGTCCACGCCGGCGGGGAGGACGCACCGTGAGGATCCTGCTGCTCAGCGGCCCGAACCTCGGCATGCTCGGCCACCGGGACCCCGACGTGTACGGGACCGCCACCCTCGACGAGCTCGTCGACGTCGCCCGCACCGCGGCCGCCGCCCACGGGGCGGAGCTCGACCACGTGCAGCACGACGCCGAGGCGGACCTCGTCGCCGTCCTCCACGCCGTCGTCCGCGGGGAGCGGCCCGGTGACGCCGTGATCGTCAACGCGGGGGCGCTCACCCACTACGGCCTGTCGTTGCGCGACGCGCTCGAGCTCGTCCGCGTGCCCTGCATCGAGCTCCACCTGTCCAACACCCTCGCCCGCGAGGAGTTCCGCCACACGTCGGTGATCGGCGGGGTGTGCGACGGCACCATCGCCGGGTTCGGGGCGCACGGCTACCGGCTCGCGGTCGACGCCGCCGTCGCGCTGGTCGACGGACGGTGATCGCCGCCGGCGCGCCGGGCGCCGCCCTGCCGCCGATGGACCACGCCGGCCGGCGCGACCGGCTGCGGGCACGGCTCGAGGCGGCCGGCTGCAGCGTGCTGGTCGTCACCGCCCCCTCCGACGTGACCTACCTCAGCGGCTTCACCGGCTCCAACGGCACGCTGCTCGTCGACGTCGACCCGGCCGCCGACCTGCTCGTCACCGACGCCCGCTACCGGGAGCGGTGCGGCACGCTCGACGTCCCCCGCGTCGAGACGTCCCGACGGGTGGAGGCGGTCGTCGCCGGACTCGGCGCGCGACCCGTCGGCGTCGACGCCGACCACATGACCCTCGCGCAGGCCGCACGGCTCACCGCCGCCCGCCCCGACGGTCCGCTCGTGCACACCTCCGGGCTCGTCGCGCCGCTGCGGGCCGTGAAGGACGACGCGGAGCTCGCCCGGCTGCGCCGCGCCGGGGCGATCACCGTCGACGCGTTCGTCGCCGTCGCCGACACCGCCCTGCGGCCCGGGCTGCGCGAACGTGACGTCGCCGACGTGTTCGCACGAGCGCTGCAGGAGCGGGGTGCGGACGGGCTCGCGTTCCCCACCATCGTCGCCAGCGGCCCCAACGGCGCCGCCCCGCACCACGAGCCGTCGGACCGCCCGCTCGCCGACGGGGACCTCGTGACCGTCGACGGGGGCGCGCACGTCGACGGGTACCGCGCGGACATGACCCGCACGTTCGCCGTCGGCGGGCCCCGGCACCTCGACCCGCGGCTGGCTGAGGTCCACGCCGTCGTCGAGGCGGCCAACGCCGCGGGCCGTGCGGCGGCCGCCGCCGGCGTCGCCGTCGCCGACGTCGACCGTGCCGCACGCACCGTCGTCGTCGACGCGGGCCACGGTGACGCGTTCGTGCATCCCACCGGGCACGGCATCGGCCTCGACGTGCACGAGGCACCGCTCGTCACCGACCCGTCCGCTGCTAGCCTCGCCGTCGGGACGACGTTCACCGTCGAACCCGGCATCTACCTCCCGGGCGTCGGCGGGGTCCGCATCGAGGACTCGCTCGTCGCCCGCACCGGCGGGAGCACGACGCTGACCGACCTGCCCCGCGGGCCGGCGGTCCGCTGAACCGCACCGCACCGCACCGGACGCACGGAGCACCCATGGTCTCGACGAACAACCTCAAGAACGGCATGACGCTGCTCATCGACGGCAAGCTGCAGCAGATCGTCGAGTGGAACCACCACAAGCCCGGGAAGGGCGGGGCGGTCGTGCGCACCAAGCTGCGCGAGTTCGAGACCGGCAAGGTCGTCGACAAGACGTTCCGCGCGGGGGAGGACGTCGAGCAGGCCATCATCGACCGGCGAACGCTCCAGTTCCTGTACCGCGACGGGGACGACCTCGTGCTCATGGACGCCGAGACGTACGACCAGCAGAACGCCCCGCTCGCCGCCATCGGCGACGCGATCGACTACCTGCTCGAGGGCGACGAGCTCGGCGTGTCCGTCTACGACGGGCGCATCGTCGGCGTCGAGCTGCCCGCCTCCAAGGTCCTCGAGGTCCAGGAGACGGACCCCGGCCATGCCGGCAACACCGCGACGTCGGCGACGAAGCCGGCGACGCTGGAGACCGGCAAGGTCATCCAGGTCCCGCTGTTCATCGAGGTGGGGGAGAAGGTCAAGGTCGACACGCGGAGCGGCGACTACATCTCCCGCGCCTGATGGCGTCCGCAGCCGACGCACCCCGGTCACGCCGGAGCGACACGCACGACCCGCACGGCAGCCGGCTCGCCGTCCTGCGCGTGCTGTACGCCGCGGACGTCCGGGAGCGCGACCCGCTCGACGTCCTGCAGGACCTCCTCGACCGGCGTGCCGGCGCCGGCGGCGACGACCCCGACGACGAGCTCGGCGGCGCACCCCTCGACGGGTTCGCCTCGACGCTGCTGCACGGCCTCGCCGCGTCCCGCGCGACGCTCGACGACCGCATCGGCCGCTCGGCCCGCGGCTGGCGGCTCGCCCGCATGCCCGTCGTCGACCGCAACGTGCTGCGCCTCGCCGTCCACGAGCTGCTGACCGAGCCGACCCCGGTCGCCGTCGTGCTGGACGAGGCCGTCCGGCTCGCCTCCGAGCTGTCCACCGACGACTCGGGCCGGTACGTGAACGGGGTCCTCGCCACCATCGTCGACGAGCTGCGCGCCGAGGGGGCGCTCGAGGCGGAGCGGGCCGCGGAGGTCCCACCGGGGCCACCGGAGGGCCGCGCCGGCTGAGACGCTGTCCGCTGCTATCGTCACCCCGTCCGTCCTTTAACGACCGGTCCTGCGAGGCCGGGAAGGAGGCGCAGGTGGTGCTGCCCTGCCGCGGGTCCGACCGTCCGGCCCATCCGGCCCGTCGTCGGCGCACCCCCGAGCCTCCGGTGGTCCGCCGGTGACGCGCCTCCTCGACGCCGACGACGTCGCCCGGATGGTGCGGCGGCTCGCCCACGAGATCCTCGAGGGCAACGGTGGGGCCGCAGGGCTCGTCCTCCTCGGGGTCCGCACCCGCGGCGTCCCGCTCGCACGGCGCCTCGCCGCCGCCATCGCCACGATCGAGGACGTCGACGTCCCCGTCGGCGAGCTCGACGTGACCCTCTACCGCGACGACCTCGCGCTGCGCGACCCGATGCCGATCGGGGCGACCGACGTCCCCCCCGACGTCGAGGGGCGCACCGTCGTGCTCGTCGACGACGTCCTCTACACCGGCCGCACCGTCCGTGCCGCGCTCGACGCCACCAGCGCCCTCGGCCGGCCCGCCCGCGTCCGGCTCGTCTGCCTCATCGACCGGGGGCACCGTGAGCTGCCCGTGCGCGCCGACCACGTCGGCAAGAACCTGCCCACGGCAGCGGAGGACACCGTCGTCGTCCGCCTCGCCGAGACCGACGGGGTCGACGAGGTCGTCGTCGGGGCCGGCCGATGACCGCGCCGCTCACCGACCTCATCGCGATCCGCGACCTCGACCGTGCCCAGGTCGACGACCTGCTCGACACCGCCCGCGAGCTGCTCCCCATCGCCCGGCGGGAGCGGGCCAGCGTCCCGACGCTGCGCGGCCGCATCGTCTGCAACCTCTTCCTCGAGGACTCGACCCGCACGCGCCTCAGCTTCGACCTCGCCGCGAAGCGGCTGTCCGCCGACGTCGTCGACTTCACCGCCCAGGGCACGTCGGTCAAGAAGGGCGAGTCGCTGCTCGACACCGCCGAGACGCTCATGGCCCTCGGCGTCGACCTCATCGTGCTGCGCACCTCGTCCGCCGGGGCTCCCGTCCAGCTGGCGCGCGAGGTCGCCGTCCCCGTCCTCAACGCCGGGGACGGATGGCACCAGCATCCCACGCAGGCGCTGCTCGACGCGTTGACGCTGCTGCAGCACCGTGACGACCTGACGGGCGCGAAGGTCACCATCGTCGGGGACATCCTCCACTCCCGCGTCGCCCGCAGCGAGGTCGAGCTGCTCCGCCTCCTCGGCGCCGACGTCACCCTCGTCGCCCCGCCGACGCTGCTGCCCGACGTCAGCGGGTGGGGGGTCACGGTCAGCGCCGACCTCGACGCCGTCCTGCCGACGACCGAGGTGCTCTACGTCCTGCGCGTGCAGCGCGAACGGCTGCACCGCGCGTTCTTCCCGTCGACCCGCGAGTACGCGCGCGTCTGGGGGGTCGACGCCGCCCGGCTGCGCCGGCTGCCCGGCGACGCGCTGCTGATGCACCCCGGCCCCGTCAACCGTGGGGTCGAGCTGACCAGCGACGCGATGGCGGATCCCCGCGCCGTCATCACCGAGCAGGTCACCAACGGCATCGCCGTGCGCATGGCCTGCCTGTACCGGCTGCTGTCCGCCGCACCACGCCCGGAGGTCGACGCGTGAGCCTCCTCCTCGTGACCGGCGGACGCCTCCTCGACCCTGCCAGCGGCACCGACACCGTCGCCGACCTCCTCGTGCGCGACGGGGTGATCGTCGCCGTCGGCCCCGACGCCGCCGGCGGCGCGGACGGTGCCGACCGGCTCGACGCGTCCGGCTGCTGGGTCACCCCCGGCCTCATCGACCTGCACACCCACCTGCGCGAGCCGGGCGGCGAGGGTGCCGAGGACATCGCGACCGGATCGGCCGCCGCGGTCGCCGGCGGGTACACCGCCGTCGCGCCGATGGCGAACACCGACCCGGTCGCGGACACGGCCGTGGTCGTCGAGCTGGTCCTGCGCCGCGGCCGGGAGGTCGGCCTCGTCGACCTGCTCCCCGTCGCGTCGATCACCCGCGGCCTCGGCGGCGCGGAGCTGACCCCGATGGGGGAGCTCGCCCGCTCCGACGCGCGCGTCGACTTCTTCTCCGACGACGGCATCCCCCTCGGCGACAGCCTCGTGATGCGCCGGGCGCTGCAGTACGCGAGCGCGTTCGACGTCGTGCTCTGCAACCACTCCGAGGACCCCGTCCTCACCGCCGACGCGCAGATGAACGAGGGGGCGACGTCGTCGGTGCTCGGGCTGCCCGGCTGGCCGCGCGAGGCCGAGGAGGTCATGCTCGCCCGCGACCTGATCCTCGCCCACGGGGTCGGCGCACGCCTGCACGTCCCCCACCTCACCACCGCCGGCGGCGTCGACCTCGTCCGGCGCGCCAAGGCGGCGGGCACCCGCGTCACCGCCGAGGTCACCCCTCACCATCTGACCCTCGACGACACCGAGGTCGGCGCCTACGACGCCGTGATGAAGGTCAACCCGCCGCTGCGGACCCGCAGCGACGTCGACGCGCTCCGGGCGGCGCTGGCCGACGGCACCATCGACGCGGTCGCGACCGACCACGCCCCCCACGGCCGGGAGGCGAAGCGCCAGCCGTGGGAGCACGCGCCCTGCGGCATGCTCGGGCTCGAGACCGCGTTCCCGCTCGTGCACACCGAACTCGTCCGCACGGGCCTGCTCGACCCGCTCACCGCGGTCGCCCGGTTCACGACCGGCCCGGCGGCCGTGCGCGACACCCGCGGTCACGGCGGGCCCCTCACCGTCGGCGCGCCCGCCAACCTGCAGGTCTTCGACCCCGAGGTCAGCTGGACCGTCGACCGGGCGCGCCTGCGCAGCCGCGCCGACAACACCCCCTTCCACGGCCGCACGCTGGTCGGTCGCACGCGCCATACGGTGCTGCGCGGACGCCCGACCCTCCGCGACGGCGACCCCACCCCGGAGGTGCCCGATGCCTGACGCGCTGCTCGTCCTCGAGGACGGCACGGTGTTCCGCGGCCGCAGCGTCGGGGCGACCGGGACCGTCCTGGGTGAGGCCGTGTTCAACACGGGGATGACCGGCTACCAGGAGGTGCTGACCGACCCGTCCTACCGCGGCCAGATCGTCGCGATGACCGCCGCGCACGTCGGCAACTACGGGATGCACCCTGACCATGCCGAGTCGGACGCGATGCAGGTCGCCGGCTTCGTCGTCCGCGAGATGGCCCACCGGCCGTCCTCGTGGCGTGCCCGGGGGGACCTGCCGCAGGCGCTGCACGACGCCGGCGTCGTCGGCATCGAGGACGTCGACACGCGCCGGCTCACCCGACGGCTGCGCGAGCACGGCGCGATGCGTGCGGGACTGTCCAGCGAGGTCCTCGACGTCGACGCGCTGCTGGCGCTCGTGCGCGAGAGCCCCTCGATGGAGGGGCGGGAGCTGGTCAGCGAGGTCGGCGTGCGCGAACCCCGCGTCGTCCGCCCCGACGGGGACGTCCGTCTGCGCGTCGCCGCCCTCGACCTCGGCATGAAGCGCTCGATGGTCACCGGCCTGGCCGGGCTCGGCGCGGAGGTCCACCTGCTGCCGTCGACGACGACGGCCGACGAGGTGCGCGCCCTCGAGCCCGACGGCCTGTTCGTCTCCAACGGTCCGGGCGACCCGGCGACCGTCGAGGCGGCGGTGGCCACCACCGCGGCGCTGCTCGGGGAGGTCCCGGTGTTCGGCATCTGCCTCGGCTCGCAGCTGCTCGGCCGTGCACTCGGTGCCGACACCTACAAGCTCGCGTTCGGTCACCGCGGGATCAACCAGCCCGTGCTGCGTCGCCGTGAGGGTGTCGTCGAGATCACCAGCCACAACCACGGCTTCGCCGTCGACGCGGCGAGCCTCGGGGAGCGGGTGGGGGAGCAGCGCTACCGCACCGCGGCCCACGGGGAGGTCGAGGTCAGCCACGTCAACCTCAACGACGACGTGTGTGAGGGGCTCGCCGCCGCCGACGTGCCCGCGTTCAGCGTGCAGTACCACCCGGAGGCCGCCCCCGGACCGTCCGACGCGCGCTACCTGTTCGACCGGTTCGCGGACCTGATGCTCGCGGTGCGTGACGGCCGGGCCCGCTCCGTCCTCGAGCTCGACGTGACCGGGGAGGTCGCCTGATGCCGCGTCGCGACGACCTGACCAGCGTCCTCGTCCTCGGCTCCGGCCCGATCGTCATCGGCCAGGCCGGCGAGTTCGACTACTCCGGCACGCAGGCCTGCCGCGTCCTGCGCGAGGAGGGGCTGCGGGTCGTGCTCGTCAACTCGAACCCGGCGACGATCATGACCGACCCCGACGTCGCCGACGCGACCTACGTCGAGCCCCTCACCGTCGACTCCGTCCGCGCCGTGATCGCGGCCGAACGGCCCGACGCGCTGCTCGCCACCCTCGGCGGTCAGACCGCCCTGAACCTCGCGATCGAGCTGGCCGAGGCGGGGGTGCTCGACGAGTTCGGGGTCGAGCTGCTCGGCGCCGACATCGAGGCGATCCGCACGGCCGAGGACCGGGAACGTTTCCGGCAGGCGATGAGCGAGGTCGGTCTCGAGTCGCCCCGTTCCGAGTACGTCCGCTCGGTCGACGAGGCGGTCGCCGCCGCGGACCAGCTCGGCTACCCGCTGGTGCTCCGCCCGTCGTTCACGCTGGGCGGCAAGGGCGGCGGCATCGCCCACGACGAGGCCGACCTCCGTGACCGCATCGCGAGGGGGCTCGCCGACTCCCCGGTGCACGAGGTGCTCGTCGAGGAGTCGGTGCTGGGCTGGAAGGAGTACGAGCTCGAGGTCATGCGCGACCGCAACGACAACTGCGTGATCGTGTGCTCCATCGAGAACCTCGACGCGATGGGGGTGCACACCGGGGACTCCATCACCGTCGCCCCCGCCATGACCCTGTCCGACCCCGAGCTGCAGACGATGCGCGACGCCGCCTTCACCGTCCTGCGCCGCATCGGGGTCGACACCGGCGGCTCGAACGTCCAGTTCGCCGTCGACCCCAGGACGGGCCGGCAGCTCGTCATCGAGATGAACCCTCGGGTGTCGCGCTCGTCGGCGCTCGCGTCGAAGGCGACCGGGTTCCCCATCGCGAAGATCGCCGCCCGCCTCGCCCTCGGCTACACGCTCGACGAGATCGCGAACGACATCACCGGCCGGACACGGGCCGCGTTCGAACCGTCGATCGACTACGTCGTCGTGAAGGTCCCGCGCTTCGACTTCGAGAAGTTCCCCGGGGCCGACGACACGCTCACCACCCGCATGCACTCCGTGGGGGAGGCGATGGCGTTCGGCCGGTCGTTCCGCGACGCGCTCCAGCGCGCGCTGCGCAGCCTGGAGGACGGCACGATCGGGTTCCACCGGCCCGACGACGGCGTCGACGACGCGACCCTGCGGGCCGACCTGGCCCGTCCCAACCCCGGGCGCATCCTCCGCGTCGCGCAGGCCCTCGCCCGCGGCATGGACCCGGCGGAGGTCACCGCACTGACCGCGTTCGACCCGTGGTTCGTCGACCAGATGGCGCGCCTGACCGACCTGCAGGCGCAGGTCGCCGCCGCGGGGGAGCGGGTGCTCACCGACGAGCCGCTGCTGCGCGCCGCGAAGCGTGACGGGCTGGGGGACCGGCTCATCGCCGTGCTCGCCGACGTCGACGAGGCCGAGGTCCGTGCGGCCCGCCACCGGCTGGGCGTGCGCCCCGTCTACCGCACCGTCGACACGTGCGCGGCCGAGTTCGACTCGACGACCCCGTACCACTACGCCACCTACGACGAGGAGGACGAGGTCGCACCGCACGACCGGCCCGCGGTCATCGTCCTCGGGTCGGGGCCCAACCGCATCGGGCAGGGGGTCGAGTTCGACTACTGCTGCGTCCACGCGGTCCTCGCCCTCAAGGACGCCGGCTACGAGACCATCATGGTCAACTGCAACCCGGAGACCGTCTCCACCGACTACGACACCGCGGACCGCCTGTACTTCGAACCGCTGTCGCTGGAGGACGTCCTCGAGGTCGTCGCACGGGAACGCCCCGAGGGCGTGATCGTCCAGTTCGGCGGGCAGACGCCGCTGAAGCTCGCACGGGGGCTCGCCGAGGCCGGCGTCCCGATCTGGGGGACCTCCCCCGACGCGATCGACACCGCGGAGGACCGCGGCATGTTCGCCGCCATGATGGACGACATCGGCGCGCGCATGCCGGCCGGTGGCACGGCCCGCAGTGCCGAGGAGGCACGGGCCGTCGCGGGTCGCGTCGGCTACCCCGTGCTCGTGCGGCCCTCGTTCGTGCTCGGCGGGCGTGCCATGCGGGTCGTGGACGACGTCGAGGCGCTCGAGCGCGAGGTCGGGGACGCGCTCGCCGCGGCCGGCGACCAGACGATCCTCGTCGACCGGTTCCTCGAGTCCGCCATCGAGGTCGACGTCGACGTCGTCTACGACGGCGAGGAGCTGCTCGTCGGCGGCATCCTCGAGCACATCGAGGAGGCCGGGGTCCACTCGGGCGACTCGGCCTGCGCCGTCCCCCCGGTGACGCTCTCGCGGGCGCTCGAACGCGAGGTCATCGACGTCGCCGGACGCATCGCCCGCGGCCTGGGCGTCGTCGGCCTGATGAACGTCCAGTTCGCCGTCCGCGACCAGCAGCTGTTCTGCATCGAGGCCAACCCGCGCGCGTCCCGCACCGTGCCGTTCGTGTCCAAGGTCCTGGGCACGCCGCTGGCGAAGGTCGCCGCCCGTGTCATGGCCGGCAGCAGCCTGGCCGAGCTGCGGGCGGAGGGCACGCTGCCCGTGCACGGCTACGACCCCGACCTGCTCGACTACGTGGCGGTCAAGGAGGCCGTGCTGCCCTTCGAACGGTTCCCGGGTGCGGACCCGGCGCTCACCCCCGAGATGCGTTCGACCGGTGAGGTGATGGGGGTCGCCGCCGACTTCGGCGACGCGTACGCCCGCGCGCAGGGCGGCACCGGCACGCTCACCCTCCCCACCGGCGGGACGGTGTTCGTGTCCGTCGCCGACCGCGACAAGCGGGCCGTCGTGCTCGTCGCCCGCCGGCTCGTCGACCTCGGCCTCGACCTCGTCGCCACCGACGGCACCGCCCGGGTGCTGCAGCGCTGGGGGGTCCCCGTCACCCGCGTCGGGAAGATCACCGACGGGGACGACACGGTCGTGCGGGGCCTGCGTGACGGCAGCATCGACCTCGTGCTGAACACGCCGTTCGGGGCCGACGCGCGCGGCGACGGCATCCTCATCCGGCAGACGGCGGTGAGCCAGGGCGTCCCGTGCGTGACGACCGTCGCCGGGATGAGCGCCGCGCTGCTCGGCGTCGAGGCGCTGCAGCGGCCCGGCTTCGCCGTCCGTTCGCTGCAGGACCGGCATGCGGCGGTGGCCGCACGTGTCGCCGACCGCACGGGCGGCGGCCGATGAGCGACGTCATGGGACGCGTCGAGGAGGACGGGCCGCTGCGCGTCGTCGCCGAGGTCGTCGCACGGCGACCGTCGGGGCCGTACGTGACGCTCGTGCTGGCCGCACCCGAGCTGGCCGCCCGCTGCCGTCCCGGACAGTTCCTCGAGGTCGCCGTCGACGTGCCCGGCACCCTGCTGCGACGCCCCCTGTCGATCGCGCGCGCCGAGGTCGGGGAGGCCGGGTCGCTGGGCACCGTGTCGCTCGTCGTCGGCCCGGAGGGGGAGGGCTCCGCCTGGCTCGGACGGGTGCGGACCGGCCAGCAGCTCGACGTCGTCGGCCCGCTCGGGCGCGCGTTCCCCATCCCGCAACGGCCGGCCACCTGCCTGCTCGTCGGCGGCGGCTACGGCGCCGCGCCCCTGCACTACCTGACCGAGGTGCTGGTGCCGCTGGGGCACCGGGTCGACCTGATCGTCGGTGCCGCCACCGAGGACACGCTGCTGCACTCCATCGAGGCGAAGCGGCTCGCCCACAGCCTGCGCACCACCACCGACGACGGCAGCGCGGGCCTGCACGGCCGGGTCACCGATGCGATGCCGGCGGTGCTCGCCCGCGGAGACGTCGACGTCGTCTACGCCTGCGGCCCCAACGCGATGCTCGCCGCCGTCTCGACCGTCGCGACACGCGCGGGCATCCCCGTGCGGGTCGCCCTCGAGGAGCGGATGGCGTGCGGGCTCGGCGTGTGCTTCACCTGCGTCATCCCCGTGCGCGACCGTGACGACGAGGTCCGGATGCGCCGCTCGTGCATCGACGGGCCGGTGATGGACGGCGCCCGCGTCCAGTGGCGTGCGCTCGGCCTCGCCGGTGCGGTCGAGGCCGCCGAGCGGGTCGACCTCGCCGCCGCCGGGACGGACGCCCCGTGACCGGGACGAACGTCGACCTGACCACGCGCCTCGCCGGGCTGCGGCTCGACAACCCCATCGTCACCGCCTCCGGCTGCTTCGCCTCCGGCCGCGAGATGCAGCGCTTCGTCGACGTCGGACGCATCGGCGCGGTCGTCGTCAAGTCGCTGACCGCCGCCCCCCGCGAGGGGCTGCCCACCCCCCGGATGGTCGAGACGCCGTCCGGCATGCTCAACGCGATCGGCCTGCAGAACCCCGGGGTCGACGCCTGGCTCGCGAACGACCTGCCGTGGCTCGTCGAACGGGGAGCGACCGTCGTCGTGTCCGTCGCCGGTGACAGCGTCGACGACTTCGCGCACGTCGCACGCCGCCTGCGCGGCGTCGAGGGGGTCGCCGCCATCGAGGTGAACCTCTCGTGCCCGAACGTCGAGCACCGTGGGCTCGTGTTCGCCCTCGACCCGCAGGCGTCGGCCGAGCTCGTCCGGGCCGTCGCCCGCGCCAGCGACGTGCCCGTCATCGCCAAGCTCACCGCCGACGCGTCGGACGTCGTCGCCATCGCCCGGGCCGTCGTCGACGCCGGTGCGGACGGGCTCACGCTGATCAACACCGTCCTGGGGATGGCCATCGACCCCGTCTCCGGCGTCGCCGAGCTCGCCAACACCTACGGGGGGCTGAGCGGACCGGCGATCCGACCGATCGCGGTGCGTGTCGTGCACCAGGTGCACCAGGCGCTCCCCGACGTCCCCATCATCGGCTGCGGGGGCGTGCGCACCGTCGAGGACGTCGTCCAGTTCCTGCGCGCCGGTGCCCGCGCCGTGGCCGTGGGCACCGGCGGCTTCGTCGACCCGTTCGCCACCGAGACGCTGCGCGAGGGCCTCGCCGCGTGGATGGCGGAGCACGGCCACACGGCCGTCAGCGACCTCGTCGGCACCGCGACCGTGCGGGACGCCGGGTGAGCGTCGCCACCGGCCCGGCCGCACGCATCGCCGTCGCCCTCGACGTCGACGACCTCGACGCGGCCACGGCGCTCGCGGCGCGCCTGCACGGCCGGGTCGGCTGGTTCAAGGTCGGGCTCGAGCTGTTCGTCCGCGAGGGGCCGCGCGCCGTCGCCGCGATCGCCGCGCACGGGCCGGTGTTCCTCGACCTGAAGCTGCACGACATCCCCACGACGGTCGCCCGCAGCGTCGCCGCGGCCGCGACGCTCGACGTCGGACTGCTCACCGTGCACGCCTCGGGGGGACCGACGATGCTGCGCGCCGCGGCCGACGCGGCCGCCGACGCCGGCGCGGCCCGCCCGTCCGGTGCGCCGCTGCGCCTGCTCGCCGTCACCGTCCTCACGTCCACCGCGGACGCGGAACTGGCCCGCATGGGCGTCGACGACGCGGCCACGCAGGTCCCACGCCTCGCCGCCCTCGCGACCGCGAGCGGCGTCGACGGCATCGTGTGCGCCCCCGCGGACCTCGGACGGGTCCGGGGGAGCGTCGGCGACGACCCGCTCGTCGTCACGCCCGGGATCCGCGCCGACGCCGCCGGCACCGACGACCACGCGCGCGCGATGAGCGCCGCGGACGCCGTCCGCGCCGGTGCCGACGTGCTGGTCGTCGGCCGGCCCATCACCCGCGCGGACGATCCCGTCGCCGCCCTCGAGGGCATCGTCGCCACCCTCTGACGGCTCCGGCCGACCGCACCCGCATCCGGTCAGGGGCGCGTCGCCGGGCGGGCGTCCGCTCACCCCGCGCGGGCGCCGTACCGATCCAGGTGGGCACGGATCCGTGCCGCGCCCGCGTCATCGAGGAGGTCGCCCTGCAGGCGCGCGGCGACGTCGGTGATGGTCGCGAGCGCAGCGACGCGCACGTCGAGGGCGCGCGACACGCTCGTCAGCGCCGTCTCGGTCGGGACGTCGGCATGCTCCAGCCGGTCCACCCCGACGAGCACGCCGACGACGTCGACGTCGGCCGCGGCCCGCAGCAGCGGGATCGTGTGGTGCAGCGACGTGCCCGCCGTCGTCACGTCCTCGAGCACGACGACGCGGTCGCCGTCCGACGGACGCCGCCCGACGAGCGTCCCGCCCTCGCCATGGTCCTTCGCCTCCTTGCGGTCGAAGGCGAACCCGACGTCGACGCCGCGGCGGGCCAGGGCCAGCGACGTGGCCACCGCCAGCGGGATGCCCTTGTAGGCCGGACCGAACAGCAGGTCGACGTCGTCGCCGTACGTGCGCAGCACCCCGTCGGCGTAGCACTCGGCGAGCGCGGCGAGCTGCGGGCCCGTGCGGACCCGGCCGAAGTCGACGAAGTACGGCGTCGGCCGGCCCGACTTCGTCGTCAGCGCCCCGAAGGTGAGGACCTCCGCGTCGGCGAGGACCGCCACGAGGCGGTCGACCCCGGCGTCGTCCAGTGCACGCTCAGCCACCGAGGTCCTCCTGCTCGTCGGCGCCGCCACGCGCCCCAGCGCCGTCGAGGTGGTCGCGGACGAGCGCCTCCACGTCGTGCCAGCCGTACGCCCGGGGCCCGTCGAGCAGCTGGTTGTACGGCTGGTCGTACACGATGGCGGTGCGTCCGGCGGCCCGCAGCGCGTCGATGATGTGCGGGCTGTCGTCGACGTACAGGTCCGCGCCGACCGTCGCCTTGTCCCCGATGAAGCACAGGTCCCGGTAGGGGATGTCGTGCTGGTCGAGCCAGACGGCCGTGTCGGCGGCGCTGGCCTCGTGCAGCCCGTTGAACAGCAGCCGGTGCGTGATGATGCGGATCCACACCCCCGCGTCCGACAGGCGCCACAGCACCTCGGCGACATCAGGCTGCGGGGCCATGGTGCGGAAGATGCGGTCCTCGGTGACGGCGAGCCGGTGCGCCTCACGGAACCCGTCCGCGGTCAGGCCCCACTCCTTGAAATGGTCCGTCGACGTCTGCGGCGGGAGCGAGGCGGGGTCGACCGACCGGCGGGCCGCCACCGAACGGCGCAGCGCACCCTCGTAGTCGGCGCAGACGCCGTCGAGATCGACGCCGAGCACCAGCTCCGACATGCACGTCCCTCCACCGCACCGGCTCCGCCGCGCACGCTACTTGCCGCGCACCGCTCGCCGCCCGCGTCCGCGCCGACTAGCGTCCGGGCGTCCGCCACCCCGGAGGCGCCGTGCCCGTCCCGCCGCTCGACGACGAGGCACGCCGCGACGCGCTGCGCACCGCCGCCGACGTGCGCCGCCGGCGCGCCGCCTGGAAGACCCGCCTCGCGGCGGGTGAGGCGACGCTCGCCGCCCTGCTCGACGCCGCACGTGACGACGCCGGACTCGCCGGCATGCGGGTCGGCGACGCCCTCGGCGCCCTCCCCGGGGTGGGCCCGCGCGGGGTCGAGCACATCCTCGACGTCTGCGGCATCGCCCCGACCCGCCGGCTGCGGGGCCTCGGGGTGCGGCAGCGTCGGGCGCTGCTCGACGGGACGTGGGGCCGCGGCGCGTGAGCGGACCCGGCGGGCTGGTCGTGGTGCTCTCCGGCCCGTCGGGCGTCGGCAAGGGCAGCGTCCATGCGGGGCTGCACGGCCTGCTCGACGGTCTGGAGACGTCCGTGTCCGCGACCACCCGGGCACCCCGTCCGGGCGAACGTGACGGGGTCGCCTACCACTTCGTCGACGACGCCACCTTCGACCGGATGATCGCGACCGACGCGCTGCTCGAGTGGGCCGCGTACGCCGGCAACCGGTACGGGACGCCGCGCGCACCGTTGGAGGACGCCGTGGCGCGCGGCCGCACCGTCCTGCTCGAGATCGAGGTCCAGGGCGCCCTGCAGGTGCGGGCACGCCTGCCCGAGGCGCTGCTGCTGTTCCTCGTCCCCCCGGCGTTCGACGAGCTGGAACGCCGCCTGCGGGACCGCGCCACGGAGTCGGAGGCCACGATCCAGGCCCGCCTGGAGGTCGCCCGCGGGGAGATGGCCGCGCAGGACGACTTCGACCACGTCGTCGTCAACGACGACCTCGACCGGTGCACCGCCGAGGTCGCCGCGCTGATCGACCGGGCGCGCAGCGGCCTGTGAGGGCGGCTACGCTCCGCCCCGCGCGACGCCGCGCACCATCCGCCCCCGCCCGGAGGCCCTCCCATCGCTGAGTTCGACGTCCTGCGTTCGAAGGTCGACTCGACCTTCCACCTCGTGCACCTCGCGGCCAAGCGCGCCCGCGAGATCAACGGCTACTACGCGCACCTCGGTGAGGGCCTGACCCAGTACGTGCCGCCGCTGATGGCCGTCGACTCCGACAAGGCGCTGTCGGTCGCGCTCGAGGAGATCGCCGCGGAGAAGGTCGTCGCCGTCGAACCGTCCGAGGACGACGTGGCCGCCGACCCGCTCTCGCTCATCGACATGGGCGAGGACGTCGAGGGCGGCGCCTCGCTGTCGCTCATCACCGGTGACGGCGACGACGCCGCCGAGGCGGCGACCGAGGACGTCGAGCCGGCCTGATGCCGGACGACGGGCCGACCCCGCTCACCGGCAGACGGCTGCTCGTCGGGGTCACCGGCGGGATCGCCGCGTACAAGGCCGCCCTGCTGGTGCGCCTCCTCGTCGGGGACGGCGCCGACGTCCACGTCGTGCTGTCCCGCGGGGCACGCGCCTTCGTCGGGCCGACGACGTTCGAGGGGCTCACCGGCAACGCCGTCCGCAGCGAGGCGTGGGAGGACGTCCCCGACGCGACCCACGTCGAGCTCGGTCGCACCGCCGACGCCGTCGTCGTCTACCCCGCGACCGCCCACACCCTCGCGAAGCTCGCCCACGGGTTCGCCGACGACCTGCTGACCACCACCGCCCTCGCCGCCACCGGGCCCCTCGTGCTCGCCCCGGCCATGCACGCCGAGATGTGGGAGCACCCCGCCACGCGGGCGAACGTGGACGTCCTCGTCGCACGCGGCGCCGACGTCGTCGGACCGGCGACCGGTCCACTGATGGGCGGGGACCGGGGCGTCGGCCGGGTCGTCGAGCCCGAGACGGTCCGCGACCACCTCGTCACGCTGCTCGCCCCCGGGGCGGACCGTACGCCCGCCGCCGTCCCGGGCCCGCTGTCCGACGTCCGGCTGCTCGTCACGGCCGGCGGCACCCGCGAGGCCCTCGACCCGGTGCGCTTCCTCGGCAACCGCTCCTCGGGCCGGATGGGCTTCGCCGTCGCCGAGGCGGCCGCCGAACGCGGCGCCGACGTCGTCCTCATCGCCGCGCCGACCGACCTCCCCACACCGGCGGGGGTGCGGCGCGTCGACGTGGTCAGCGCCCGCGACCTCGACGCGGCCGTCCGCGCCCACGAGGGGGCGGTCGATGCGGTCGTGATGGCCGCCGCCGTCGCCGACTTCCGCCCCGAGGACACGCTGCCCACCAAGTGGCGGCGCACGGACGGGCCCCCGACGGTGCGGCTCGTCGCGAACCCCGACGTCCTCGCCGGGGTGGTCGAGCGCCGTGGCGCCGCCCCGCGCCCCGTCGTCGTCGGCTTCGCCGCCCAGACCGGCGACCTCGAGGCGGCGGCGGCCGCAAAGCTCGCCGACAAGGGGGTCGACCTGCTCGTCGCCAACGACGTCGCGGCGGCCGGCATCGGGTTCGAGAGCGCCGAGAACGCGGTGCTCGTCCTGCATCGCGACGGCGCACGGCGCGACGTCCCACGGGCGGCGAAGCGGCTCGTCGCCGACGTCGTGGTCGACGAGCTGCACACGGCCCTGCGACGGACCGCCGGGGCGCAGGACGGCACCGGCGCCTGAGCTGCCACGGACCCGTCGGGGACCGTGACTAGGCTCCGACGACGTCCGAAGGAGCCACCGTGCCGTTCCGCCTGTTCACGTCCGAGTCGGTCACCGAGGGACATCCGGACAAGGTCGCCGACCAGATCTCCGACGCCGTCCTCGACGCCGTCCTCACCGACGACCCGCAGGGGCGGGTCGCCTGCGAGACGCTCGTGACGACCGGCCAGGTCATGGTCACCGGGGAGATCACCACGTCGACCTACGTGGACATCGCCGCGGAGGTCCGCAGCACCCTCAACGCCATCGGCTACGACTCGCCGGCCGCCGGTTTCGACGGCAACACCTGTGGCGTGTCCGTCGCGATCGACCCGCAGTCCCCGGACATCGCGATGGGGGTCGACGAGGCCTACGAGCGGCGCGAGCTCGGCGCCGAGGAGGACCCCTACAACCTCCAGGGGGCCGGCGACCAGGGCATGATGTTCGGCTACGCCAGCGACGAGACGCCGACGTTCATGCCGCTGCCGATCCACCTGTCGCACCGGATGGCCGAGCGGCTCGCCGCGGTCCGCCGCGACGGGGTCCTCGACGGGCTGCGCCCCGACGGCAAGACGCAGGTCACCGTCGGGTACGAGGACGGGCGGGTCCGCAGCATCGACGCCGTCGTCCTGTCGACCCAGCATCAGCCGGACGTGGAGCTGGGCGACCTCCGTGCGGCCGTCGAGGAGCACGTCATCCGCCCGCTGCTGCCCGACGACGTCGACACCTCCCGCCTGCGCATCTTCATCAACCCGACGGGTCGTTTCGAGGTCGGCGGGCCCGTCGCCGACGCGGGGCTCACCGGCCGCAAGATCATCGTCGACACGTACGGCGGGATGGCCCGTCACGGGGGCGGGGCGTTCTCCGGGAAGGACCCGTCGAAGGTCGACCGGTCCGCCGCCTACGCCACCCGCTGGGTCGCGAAGCACATCGTCGCCGCCGGGCTCGCCGCACGCGCCGAGCTCCAGGTCGCCTACGCGATCGGCGTCGCGAGCCCCGTGTCGCTCAACCTCGACACGTTCGGGACGGAGCAGGCCGACCCGGAGCGCATCCTCGCCGCCGTCCGTGAGGTGTTCGACCTGCGGCCCGCCGCGATCCTCGACGCGCTCGACCTGCGCAGCCCCGGCTACCGCGCCACCGCCGCCTACGGGCACTTCGGCCGCGACGGCGACCGGTTCACGTGGGAACGGCTCGACCGCGTGGAGGCACTGCGTGCCGCCGTCGGCGTCTGAGCCGGCAGCTCACGACGCCCCCCTCCGGGTCGCCCACGTCGCCGTCGAGGGCGCACCGCTGCACCTCGGCGACACGCTCGACTACCGCGCCGACGCCGACCTGCGCGTCGGCCATCGGGTCACGCTGAACCTCGCCGGACGCACCACCCGCGGCCTCGTCACCGCCGTCGACACCCACACCGACCTCGACCCGGCCCGCCTGCGCCCCGTCGGCCGGCGGCTCGGTGACGTGCCCTGGACCGACGCGGACGGCATCGACCTGCTCCGGTGGGCCGCGCACCGCTACGGCGCACCGCTCGGTGACGTGGTGCGGCACGCGCTCCCCGGCCGCGTCGTCGACGAGGAGCGCCGCGCGGCCGAGGCCGGCTGGTGGCCACCGGCACCCGCCGACACCGGGGGCGAGGCCGACACCGGGGACGAGGCCGACACCGGGGGCGAGGGGCGGATCGCCGCGGCGCCGGACGTCGTGCCGGACGTCGTGCCGGACGTCGGGCCGTCCGCACCGCCGTTCCGCTGGGACCCGTACGGCGACGGTGGGGCCGCCCTGGCCCGCGCCGCCACGGACGGTCACGGCGCGTTCCTCCTGCGGCCCGCACCGGGGGAGGACCTCGCGGCCGCCGTCGCCGACCTCGCCGCCCGCACCCTCGCCGCGGGCCGGAGCGTGCTCGTACTCGTGCCCGGTCCCGTGTCGGCGGTCGCCGACGCGGTCCTCACCCTCGCGCCCGCCGCCGACGTGCTGGACCTGCGGGGTGGTCCGAGCGCCCGGCTCGGCTACCGCGGCTGGCTCCGCGCCCGCGCCGGACGGGTCCGCGTCGTCGTCGGTGAGCGCGCCGCCGCCTTCACGCCGGTGGTCGACCTCGGCCTCGCCGTCGTCGTCGACGAGGCCGACCCGACGCACAAGGAGCGCCGCAGCCCGCGCCACCACGCCCGCGACGTCGTCCTCGAGCGCGCACGGCGCGCCGGCGCCGTCGGCCTGTGCACCGCCGACGTCCCCTCCGCCCGGCTCCGCGCGCTCACCGAGGCCGGCCGGGTCCGCACCGTCGCGCCGACGGCCGCGACGGTCGCCGCCCGCCGCCCGGTGGTGCGCCTCGAGACCGGTGCGCTCGAGGCCCGGGCACGGATCTCCCGGGCGGGGCTGCGGCTGCTGCGCGAGGCGGTCGAGGACGGCGGGTACGGCATCGTCCTCGCCGCACGCCGCGGGGAGGGGCGGGCACTGGTGTGCACCCGCTGCCGCGACCTCGTGCGCTGCACGTCGTGCCGCGCGTCCGTCGCCCGGGCCCCTGACGGCGGCTGGTGGTGCGCGACGTGCGGCGCACGGTCCCGACGGCCCCCGCGCTGCGAGCGCTGCGGACCGGGCGAGCTCGCCCCCCTCGCCGCCGGGGCGGAACGGCTCGGCACCGAGCTCGCCCGCAGCCTCCCCGTCCCCGTCACCGTCCTCGAGGGGCACGCCCCCGCGGTGCCACCCGCCCCCGGCGTGCTCGTCATGACCCGGGGGAGCGTGCTCGACCGGCCGCCGGGGGTGGGGCCGGTCCGGGGGGTCGTGCTGCCCGACGTCGACGGGGCGCTGCGGCGACCGACCCTCGACGCCGCGGAGGACACGCTCCGGCTCGCCTTCCGTGTCGCCGGCTGGACCGTCGGCGGCCCGGAGGGCGCGCCCGATACCCCTGGCACGTCCGCGGATCCCCGCGTCGTCGTCGAGACCCGCGACCCGGAGCACCATGCGCTGGCGGCGCTGCGCACCTGGGACGTCGACGCGTTCTGGTCGGCGGAGACCGCGCAGCGCGCACCGCTGGGGCTGCCGCCGCTGCGGACCGCCGTCCGCCTGGAGGCGCCCACCGCGGAGCGGCTGGAGGAGCGCCTGCGCGGCCGGCTCGCCCCCGGGGACGCCGTCGTCGGCCCGCTGCCGCTCACCGCCGGCCGCGCCGCCATCCTCATCCTGTGCGAGGACCGCGCGGCGACGCTGACGGCGCTGCGGCCCCTGCGGGACGTCCTCAGCCGTCAGGGGGCCGACGTCCGGCTCGACGTCGATCCGGTCGACCTCGGCTGAGGCCTCTACCCTGCAGGGCCGCCCGCCGGGGCGCTGCGACCCCCCGGACGGTGCGACCGTCGGGACGGAGCGCGGGATGGGACTGCTCGAGGTGCGGGTCTTCGGCGACCCGGTGCTGCGCCAGGCGGCGCTCGAGGTGCGCGACTTCGACGACTCCCTCGCACGGCTCGCCGACGACATGGCCGAGACGATGCACGCCCAGCAGGGGGCGGGGCTCGCCGCCAACCAGGTCGGCGTCCTCCGCCAGCTGTTCACCTACGCCGACCCGGGCGACGAGGACCGCGAGCCGAGCGCCGGCAGCGTCGTCAACCCGGTGCTGCTCGACGCGAGCGAGGAGGCGGAGCTCGCCGACGAGGGCTGCCTGTCGTTCCCCGGGCTGTTCTACCCCGTGGAACGGCAGCTCGAGGTCGTCGTCAGCCACCGCGACGTCCACGGGGACGAGCACGAGTCGACGCTCCGCGGCTTCGCCGCCCGCATCTGGCTGCACGAGATGGACCATCTGCACGGGGTGCTGTTCATCGACCATCTCGCCCGGCACGACCGCCGTGAGGCCATGCGCATCATGCGGGAGCGCGCCCTCGACCCGCGCGACCTCCCGGGCGTCGCCCCGATGCTGGACGGATGACGCCGCTGCGCGTCCTCGTCGCCGGGACGCCGGAGGTGGCCGTCCCCTCCCTCGACCTGCTCGTCACCGACGACCGCTTCACCGTCGTCGGCGTGCTGACCAACCCCGACCGTCCGCGGGGACGCTCCCGCACGCCCGTGCCGTCCCCCGTCGCCGTCCGCGCCGCCGAGCACGGCCTGCCGGTGCTGCGACCCGAACGGGTCGCCGACGCGGCCGGCGCGCTCACCGCGACCGGCGCCGACGTGGGTGCGGTCGTCGCCTACGGGTCGATCCTCCCGCCGCACGTGCTCGACGCGCTGCCCCTCGGCTTCGTCAACCTGCACTTCTCCCTGCTGCCGCGCTGGCGCGGTGCCGCACCGGTGCAGCACGCGATCCGCGCCGGTGACGCGCACACCGGGGTGAGCGCCTTCCACCTCGACGAGGGCATGGACACCGGGCCGGTGCTGCGACGCCTCACGGTCCCCATCGACGAGGACGTCGACGCCGGCGGACTCCTCGACCGGCTCGCCCGGCTCGGCGCGCCGGTGCTGGCCGACGCGCTGCTCGCCCGCGCCGCCGGGGAGGCGGGGGAGCCCCAACCCGCCGACGGCGCCACCCGGGCACCCCGCATCGGGCCCGACGACGCCCGCATCGACTGGACGGCGGACGCGGACACCGTGGCCCGCCGCGTGCGCAGCGTCACCCCGCGCCCGGGCGCGACGACGACGCTCGGTGGGCGACGGCTCAAGGTCGCCGGCGCCCGCGCCGGCGCCGCGTCCGCGGCGGAGGCGGGACCCGCCCGGCCCGGCACGGTCGTCGCCGCCGACCGGGACGGACTGCACGTCGCCTGCGGGCGCGGCACGGTCCGCATCGCCCGCGTCCAACCGGCCGGGCGCGCCTGGACCGCCGCCGCCGACGCCGTCCGCGGCCGCCTCGTCACCGTCGGTGACGTGCTCGGACACGCCGACGCGTCGACCGTCCCCGGGGACGGCGGCGACGACGCCTAGGCTGCCGGCGTCGGAGGAGCGACCATGCACGCGCCCGAGATCCTGCCGTCGGTCCTCGCCTGCGACCTCGCGCGCCTCGCCGACGAGGTCGCGCCGCTGGCGGGCGTGACCCGGACGCTCCACTTCGACGTGATGGACGGCCGCTACGTCGACAACATCTCGTTCGGCCAGCCGGTGCTCGGTGCGCTGCGCGCGGCGTGGCCCGGCGACCTCGACGTCCACCTCATGATCGTCGACCCGTCGCGGTACGCGGACGAGTTCGTCGCCGGCGGTGCGACCTCCGTCGCGTTCCACCCCGAGGTCGAGGACGACCCGGCCGCGCTGGTCGCCCGGCTGCGGGCGGCCGGCGTGCGGGTCGGGGTCGGGCTCCGCCCCGAGCACCCGCTGGAGCGGGTCGCGGACCTGCTGCCGCACGTCGACACGCTGCTGCTGATGACGGTCAACCCGGGCTTCGCCGGCCAGGCGTTCCTGACCGAGGTGCTGCCGAAGATCGGTGAGGCGCACGCACTGCGGCGCAGCGCCGGGCTCACGTTCCGCATCCAGGTCGACGGTGGGGTCACCGCCGCGACCGTCGTCGACGCCGCCGCCGCGGGCGCCGACTGGTTCGTCGCCGGGACGAGCGTGTTCGCCGCCGAGGACCGTGCCGGCGCCGCGGAGGACCTCCGGGCCCGGGCGGCGGCCGCGATGCGCGCCGACTGACCGCCGGGACGGCACGGGCACGGCGGTACCCTCGCGGGCTGCCCGCTCCGGCCGACACCGTCCGCACGACGCGCTCCGGCCCTCCGCACGGCGAGGCAGGCGAGGCCCTGGTGGTGGATCGCAGCTCGACGCAGCCCCTCCTCCCCGAGGAGGTCTACGAGCGCGCGCTCGCCGTGGGCCGCCGGGCGGCGGGGGTCTCCGGGCCGAACCCGCCGGTCGGCTGCCTCATCGTCCGAGACGGCGACGTCCTCGCCGAGGGTGCGACCGGACCGGTCGGCGCCGCACACGCCGAGGTCGAGGCGCTGCGGCACGCCGGGGGTGCCGCGGCCGGCGCGACCGCCGTCGTGACCCTCGAACCGTGCGCCCACCACGGCCGCACCCCGCCGTGCACCGACGCGCTGCGCGACGCCGGGGTCGCTGCCGTCCACCTCCTCGTCCGCGACCCCGACCCGACGGCCGCCGGTGGCGTCGCCCGCCTGGCCGCGGCCGGCATCGACGTCGTCGACGTCGGCGCGCTGCGTCCGGACCTGCACGCGCGGGCCGCCGACGACCTGCGCGGCTTCCTCACCCGGGTCCGCGACGGGCGGCCGCACCTGACGCTGAAGCTCGCCCAGACCGTCGATGGCGTGACCGTGCCACCGGCCGGCGCCTACCTGACGGGCACGGCCGCCCGGTCCCACGTGCACCGGCTGCGCGCCCGCTCCGACGCCGTGCTCGTCGGCGGTGCGACCCTCCGTGCCGACGACCCCCGCCTCGACGTCCGCCACGGCGCCGGGACCGACGGAAGCGGCACATCGCCGCGACCCGTCATCGTCAGCGCGTCAGGGGACGTGCCGACCTCCGCACGGGCCGTGCGGGCGGGCACGCTCGTCGTCGTCGGCCCCGACCCCCACCCCGAGCGGGACGCCGCGCTGGCGGCACGGGGCGCGACGGTCGTGCGGGTCCCCGCCGCGGACGACGGCAGCGGACTCGACGCGACCGCTGTCGTCCGATGTCTGCTCGAGCACCGCGTCCTGACCGTCCTCGCCGAGCCGGGCCCACGCCTCGCGCGTGCCCTCCTCACGGCCGACCTCGTCGACGCCGTCGAGGTCCACGTCGCCGGTGGGGCCGCCGGAGGGCAGGTGCGGCCGGCACTGCCCGAGCTCGCCGACGTCGTGCGCGTCGGCGCCGACGTCGACGTCGTGCGCGCCGACGCGGACCTGATCCTGCGTCGCGCCCGCGGTGGCGCGGTGGCGGCCAGCGGGCTGCAGGAGGTCGCCTGATGTTCACCGGACTCGTCGAGGAGGTCGGCCACGTGCGCGCGCTCGACGTCGACGGCGAGCGGGCCCGGCTCACCGTCGACGCCCCCCTGGTCACCGCCGACCTGCCCCTGGGCGCCTCCGTCGCCGTCGACGGCGCCTGCCTGACCGCGACGACCGTCGACGGGTCGACGTTCTCCGTCGACCTGATGCGGGAGACGCTGCGGGTGACCGCGCTGGCACGGCTCGCCGTGGGCAGCCGCGTCAACCTCGAGCGCGCCCTGGCCGCCGACGGGCGCTTCGGCGGCCACCTCGTGCAGGGCCACGTCGACGGTGTCGGTGCGGTCGTCGACGTCGAGGACGTCCCCGGCACGCGCACGCTGCGGCTGCGCGTCCCCGACGGTCTCGGCCGCTACCTCGTCAGCAAGGGGTCGCTGTGCGTGTCGGGCGTCAGCCTCACCGTCGGGGCCCTCGACGGTGACGTGGTCACCATCGGGCTGATCCCCCACACCCTCGCCGCGACGAACCTCGGCGACCTCGCGCCCGGTGACGGCGTGAACCTCGAGGTCGACGTCGTCGCGAAGTACGTGGAGCGCATGCTGCAGGCGGAGGAGGCCCGATGACCCTCGCCCCGATCGACGACGCCATCGCGACCATCGCCGCCGGCGGGATGGTCATCGTCGTCGACGACGACGACCGGGAGAACGAGGGTGACCTCGTCATGGCCGCCGACGCCGTCGACGCCGACGCCGTGGCGTTCATGGTCAACCACACCAGCGGGGTGCTGTGCGTCCCGATGCTCGGTGCCGACCTGCAGCGGCTCGCCATCCCGATGATGGTCGCCCGCAACGAGGATCCGAAGGGGACCGCGTACACGGTGTCGGTCGACGCGCGCAGCGGCGTGGACACCGGGATCTCCGCCGCCGACCGTGCCCGCACCGTGCGCGTCCTCGCCGACGCGAGCTCCGGCCCCGACGACGTCGGCCGGCCCGGACACGTGTTCCCGCTGCGCTACCAGCCCGGCGGGGTCCTCCGGCGTCCGGGCCACACGGAGGCCGCGGTCGACCTCGCACGCCTCGCCGGCCGCCGCGAGGCCGGGCTGATCGCCGAGCTGGTCAACCCCGACGGGACGATGCAGCGGCTGGACGACCTCGAACGGTTCGCGGCCGCGCACGACCTGCCCATCGTGTCCATCGCCGACCTGATCGCCCACCGGCGGCGCACGGAGTCCATCGTCGAGCGGGTCGTCGAGACGACGATCCCCACGCCCTACGGGGACTGGCGTGCGGTCGGCTACCGCTCGAACGTCGACGACGAGGAGCACGTCGCCCTCGTCCTCGGGGAGCCCGACGAGGACGCGGACGTGCTCGTCCGGATGCACTCCGAGTGCCTGACCGGTGACGTGTTCCGCTCCCTGCGCTGCGACTGCGGGGCGCAGCTGGACCTCGCGATGGCGCGCATCGCCGAGGAGGGCAGCGGCGTCATCGTCTACCTGCGCGGCCACGAGGGGCGCGGCATCGGGCTGATGGAGAAGCTGCGCGCCTACCGGCTGCAGGACGGCGGTGCCGACACCGTCGACGCGAACCTGCGCCTCGGGCTGCCCGCCGACGCCCGCGACTACGGCACCGGCGCCTCCATCCTCGTCGACCTGGGGCTGCGCGGCATCCGCCTGCTGACCAACAACCCGGTCAAGCGTGCCGCCCTCGGCGGCTTCGGGCTCGTCCTGACCGGCCGTGAGCCGCTGGAGGTCGCCCCCAACGCCCGCAACGCCGCCTACCTGTCCACCAAGGCGACGCGCTTCGGCCACGAACTGTCGGGGGACACCGACGCACCGGTGTCGACGGGGGTGGGCGACATCGCCGCGCAGGGTGCGGTCGGCACCCCCCGGGTCCGCCGCCCCGAACGCCGGGGCATCGCGATGGCACCACCCGCGGAGCACGAGGCGGCGGAGCACGGGGCGACGGGGCACGGGACGGCGGCCGGAGCGGCCCCGCGGCAGGGGAGGGGCGCATGAGCGGGACGGCCGACCTCGGAGCACCGCTGCCCGCCGACGGGCTGGAGGTGGCGGTCGTCGCCGCCCGCTTCAACGAGGACGTCGTCGCCCGACTCGTCGACGGCGCCCGGGCCGAACTCGCCCGGCACGGCTGCGTCGTCGCCGACACCGTCTGGGTGCCCGGCGCGTTCGAGGTGCCGGTCGTCGCCCAGCGGCTCGCCGCCAGCGGCCGGCCCGCGGCCGTGGTCGTGCTCGCCTGCGTCGTCCGCGGCGGCACACCCCACTTCGAGTACGTGTCCTCGGCGGTGACGACCGGCTGCGAGGCCGTCGCCCGGACCACCGGGGTGCCCGTCGGCTTCGGGGTCCTGACCGTCGACGACCGCGAGCAGGCGCTCGCGCGGGCCGGCGGCACCGAGGGCAACAAGGGCGCCGAGGCGGCGCAGGCGGCGGTCGCGACCGCACTGGTGCTGCGCGAGCTGTGAGCGACCCGTCGCCGCGCGCGGCCGCCGTCGCCGCCGAGCAGGCGCACCTCGACCGCGTCATCGCCAGGGTCGCGCTGCTGCGCGACCAGGCGGAACGTCGCCTCGCCGAGGTCAGCGGCACCCGCCAGGGCTCCACCTTCGCCGCCCAGTTCGAACGTGACGTCGTCGCGCACCATCAGGCCGGCCGGGTCGTCCGCTTCACCGTGGGGGACCGTGAGGCGCTGCTGTTCGGGCGCCTGGACCTCGACGACGGTGACTCGCTCCCCGTCGGCCGGGTCTCGGTCATGGACGGTGACGACGTGCTGCTCGTCGACTGGCGTGCGCCGGCGGCCGCACCGTTCTACCGCGCGACCGCCGCACGGCCGCTCGGGGTGGCGCGGCGCCGGACCATCCTCGCCGACGGGCCGACGGTCGTCGACGTGATGGACGAGGTGATCGACGCGAGCGCCGCAGCACGGCTCGGTCTCGAGGCGACGACGGGGCAGGGTGCGCTGCTCGCCAGCCTCGAGCGCAGCCACGGCGAGGGCATGCGCGACATCGTCGCCACCATCCAGGCCGATCAGGACCGCATCATCCGCGCGCCGGCGACCGGCACGCTCGTCGTCACCGGCGGCCCGGGCACCGGCAAGACCGTCGTCGCCCTGCACCGCGTCGCCTTCCTGCTCTACGAGGACCGTGCCCGCTACGAGAACCGCGGGGTGCTCGTCGTCGGCCCGTCCCGCACCTTCACCGAGTACACGCGGCGGGTGCTGCCGTCGCTGGGGGAGGACCGCGTCGTGCAGCGTCCCCTCGAGGCGCTGGGGCCCGCGGGCGTCGAGGCCGTCGGCTGGGACGCCCCCGACGTCGCCGACGTGAAGGGCGCGCTGCGCATGGTCGAGGTGTGTGCGCACCTGCTCGCCGCCGCGCTGCCGCCGCTGCCGGAGCGGCTGCGCTTCACCGTCCTGGGCACGTCGGCGGAGCTCGGACGGCGGAGCCTCGTCGCCATCCGCCGGCGCGCCCTCGGGCGCATCGACCCGACCCGACCCGCGACCCGCTACCACGCCCGCACGGACGCCGTCGTCGACCAGCTCGTGGCCGAGCTGCGGGCGGCCTGGGAGGCCCGACGGGCCGAGCATCCCTCGGCGGCCGCCGACCCGGGCCCCGACGGCTTCCGCGAGCTGGTCCTCGAGGCGCCCGAGGTGCGCATGGCGCTGCACGCGTTCTGGCCGACGCTGACCGCGACGGGCATCCTCGGCCCGTACGCCCGCGGCGAACGCCGCCTGGACACCGACGCGGGCGGGCTCGTCGACCCCGCCACCGCCGAGCGGCTCCACGCGGCGTGGGCCGACGCCGACGGGTGGAGCGTGGAGGACGTCGCCCTCCTCGACGAGCTCGACCAGCTCCTGGGGGATCCGACCCCGCCGCCCGCCCCCGCCGACGACGACGCGCCCCGGCCACCCGACGTCGAGGACCGCTGGTACGCCGACTTCGCCCACGTCGTCGTCGACGAGGCGCAGGACCTGTCGCCGATGCAGTGGCGCGCCGTCGTACGGCGCGGCCCGTACGCGTCGTGGACCGTCGTCGGCGACCTCGCACAGCGCGCCCGGGACACCCCGCCACGCACCTGGGAGGAGGTCGCCGCCCTCATCGGCCGTCGCCAGGTCAGCGTCGAACGGCTGGCGACCAACTACCGCACGCCCGCGGAGCTCGCCCCGCTCGCCCGCCGGGCCCTCGCGCTCGCCGGCCACGACCCCGACGGTTTCCCCACGACCGTGCGCACCACCGGGCGCGCGCCACGCCGGGTCGTCGACCCCGACCCGCTGGGTCGGGGGCTGCGCACGGCGCTCACCGGGCTGCTCGCCACGGCGGAGCGCAGCGGCACCGTCGGCGTGGTCGTGCCCGCCGCGGCGCTCGCCGACGTCCGCGCCGTCGTCGCCGACCTCGACGTCCCCACGTCGGAGGTACGCGTGCTCGACCCCCGCCGCGCCAAGGGCCTCGAGTTCGACGACCTCGTCGTCGCGGCACCCGAGCGCATCCGGGACGCGACGGCGCTGGGCGCGCACGACCTCTACGTCGCGCTGACCCGTGCGACCCGCACGCTGACGGTGGTGACCGCCGATCCTGCGCTCCCGGTGCTCGACGTCCTCACCGGGGGCGACGACGCCTGAGCCGGCGACGTCCCAGCGGCCGTCCCGACCGCGTCAGAGCCGGCAGGCAAGGATGTCGAACACGATCACCCCGCGCGCCCCGAGCGCGTGCAGGCGGTCCATCACCGTGTGGGCGTCGCGGCGGGGCACCATCGCGCGGACCGCGGCCCACGCGTCGTCCTGCAGCGGGCTGATGGTGGGTGACTCGATGCCCGGCGTGAGCGCACACGCCTCCTCGAGGGCGGTACGCCGCACGTCGTACTCCACCATGACGTAGCGGCGGGCGATGATGACGCCGTTGAGGCGGCGGAGCAGCAGCTCGACGGCGTCGCCGGGCTGCGACCCGGCACGGGCGACCAGCACCGCCTCCGACTCGAGCAGCGGCTCGCCGACGATCTCCAACCCGGCCTGGCGCAGCGTCGTCCCGGAGGAGACGACGTCGGCGACCACCTCGGCGACCCCGAGCCGCACGGCCGTCTCCACGGCGCCGTCGAGCCGGACGATGTCGGCCGTGATGCCCCGCTCGGCGAGGTCGCGGGCGACGAGTCCCGGGTAGGACGTGGCGATGCGACGGCCGGCCAGCTCGTCGAGCGACGACAGCGCGCCCGGCTCCGCCGCGTACCGGAACGTGGCGCGCCCGAAGTCGAGGGCGAGCAGCTCCTCGGCCGGTGCCGCACCGTCGAGGAGCAGGTCACGTCCGGTGATGCCGACCTCGACCTGCCCCTCGGCCACGTACGTCGCGATGTCGCGGGGACGCAGGTAGAAGAACTCGACCCGGTTGTCGGGATCGATGAGGACCAGGTCCCGGCCGTCGGTGCGCTGGCGGTAGCCGGCCTCGCGCAGCATCACCGTCGTCGGTTCGGACAGGGTGCCCTTGTTGGGCACACCGATGCGCAGCATGGGCGTTCCTGACGGGTCGTGGCCGGGACGTCGCTCAGAGGTGAGCGTAGACGCGCTCGAGGTCGACGCCGCGGGCGGCCAGCAGCACGAGCACGTGGTAGAGCAGCTGGGACGCCTCCTCGGCGGTGCGCTCCTCACCCTCGTGCTCGGCGGCCATCCACAGCTCCGCCGCCTCCTCCACGACCTTCTTGCCGATGGCGTGCACACCCGCGTCGAGGGCCGCGACGGTGCCGGATCCCTCCGGACGCGTCCGGGCCCGCTCGAGGATCTCCGCGTGCAGCGTGTCGAGCGTCTTCACCACGACCCTCCTGCGTCCGTCCGGTGACGGACCGGCCGGAGGGTAGGCGCGCCCACGTCGGTAGGCTCCCCCCGACGCAGCCGAAGCACCCGACATGCCGGAGGGACACGATGGCGCAGGACGCGGCGGCCGGAGGGCCGAGCGAGGCCGAGATGGAGCAGATGCTCGCGCAGATGCGCGAGGCGCCCGCGGAGCAGGTCCTCGTCGAGGTCATCAACGCGCTCCTGCAGGCCGCCCAGGTCAAGCTCGGACGTCCCGACGCCCGGCTGCTCATCGACGCCGTCGCGGCGATGGCCGACACGCTGCAGGGCCGCGCCGACGCGTCGCTGCTCGACCAGGTCGGGCAGGCCGTCAGCCAGCTCCGGCTCGCCCAGGTGGAGGCCGAGGGCGGCGCCGCCCCCGCGGAGCAGGCGGTGGACGCGGGTGGTCCCGCGCCGTCCGGCGCGGACACGGCCCCCGACGCCGGTCCCGCCGCGGCGCCGACGCCACCACCGCCCGCGCAGGGCGGCCAGGGATCCCGCCTGTGGGTGCCGGGCCGCTGAGCCCCGGCGGCCCGTCCGGGTCCGTCACGGGCCCCGGCTGCTAGACTGGAGTCCAGCCGTCGGCGTCAGTGACGCGGACGGTCGGACCTCGGGGCTCCGGCCCCGTCATGAAGCGGCCTCACGGCCCACCTGCCAGGACCTCCTCGGCGGGTCGCGCGCTGCTCGCGTGCGTCTCGTCCGGCGACCCCGTCGCCGGTCCTCGTCGGTGTCGTGCGGCCCGTGCCCCGGCACGCCGACGAGGAGAAGGACAGCATCGAAGAGCAGCGCCGCATCAACGCCGAGATCAAGGTCCCGCGCGTCCGGCTCGTGGACGCCGACGGGACGCAGGTCGGCATCGTCGCCCTCGCCCAGGCCCTGCGCCGCGCCCGCGAGCAGGACCTCGACCTCGTCGAGGTCGCCGCGCAGGCCGACCCGCCGGTCTGCCGGATCATGGACTGGGGCAAGCACCGGTACGAGCAGGAGCAGAAGACGAAGGACGCTCGTCGCCGGCAGAACCGCATCACGGTCAAGGAGATCAAGATGCGGCCGAAGATCTCGACGAACGACTACGGCACGAAGTCGGGCCACGTCCGTCGGTTCCTCGAGGAGGGGTCGAAGGTGCGGGCCTCCATCATGTTCCGCGGTCGGGAGATGGCCCACACCGAGCTCGGCCTCGGGCTGCTCCACCGCCTCGCGGAGGACATGGCGGAGCTCGCCAGCGTCGAGGCCGAGCCGAAGGTCGACGGTCGCAACATGGTGATGGTGCTCGCGCCGCACCGCAGCCGCGCACGGATGGCCCCGTCGGAGGACGGGGCGGCCGCACCGCAGGACGGTGGCGCGCCCGACGACGCCGCGACACCGGACGACGCGCCGGTCGAGGAGCCCACGGAGGCCTGACGGCCCGGAGGACAGGAACGGACATGCCGAAGCAGAAGACCCACAGCGGTGCGAAGCGACGCTTCCGCATCACCAAGAAGGGCAAGGTCATGAGCGGGCAACGCAACCGGGCCCACCTGCTCGAGGGCAAGGGCGCGGCGCGTCGACGCCGGCTCGCCGGGGACCGCGTGCTCGCGAAGTCCGAGACGAAGCGCGTCCGCCGGCTGCTCGGACACTGAGGCCGCGCACGACGACCGCACCAGCACACGCACGACACGACGCCGGTCCGACCGGCACGAGGTGAGACGATGGCAAGGGTCAAGCGGGGCGTGAACGCCCGGAAGAGCCACAAGGCGGTCATGGACCGTGCGAAGGGGTTCCGTGGTGCGCGCAGTCGGCGCTTCCGCGTCGCCAAGGAGGCCGTGCACCACGCCGAGCGGTACGCCTACCGCGACCGGCGGGCCCGCAAGGGGGAGATGCGCCGCCTGTGGATCGCCCGCATCAACGCGGCCGCACGCCAGGAGGGCCTCAGCTACAACCGGCTGATGCACGGGCTGCGGCTCGCCGGCATCGAGGTCGACCGGAAGAACCTCGCGGACCTGGCCGTCCAGGACGGCGACGCGTTCCGCGCGCTCGCCGGTCGGGCGCGGACGGCGCTGGAGGAGGTCTCCGCCTGAGCGTGCCGGCCGACGGCGAGCCGCTGCGCGCGCCGACCAACCCGCGCGTGAAGGCCGTCGTCGCGCTCCACGGCGCGTCGGAGCGCCGCCGCACCGGCCTGCACGTCGCCGAGGGCCCGCGCGTCTGCCGTGAGGCGCTCGGCGCGGGACTGGTCCGCACCCTGCATCACGTCGGCCCGCTGCCGCACACCGTCGGGCCCGTCCCCGCCGACGTCGACGTCGTCGCGGTCGACGAACGGGTGATGGCTCGCATGTCCGATGCGGCGACCCCGCCCGGCGTGCTCGCCGTGGTCCGCACCCCCGTCGTCGACGACGTCCCGCCGACCGGCCCGCTCCTCGTCCTCGACGGCGTCGGCGACCCCGGCAACGTCGGCACCCTCGTCCGCTCCGCGGCCGCGTTCGGGCTCGCCGTCCTCGCGCTCGGGGGCGCGGACCCGTTCGGCCCCAAGGCCGTCCGCGCCTCCGCCGGCGCCTGCTACCGCACCCCGGTGATGCGCCGAGGCGACGCGACGGACGCGGAGGTGCTGCTGCGCGGCGCCGGGCGGCTCGTCGTCGGGCTCGACGCGGCCGGTGCCGGCCGGCTCGAGGGGGTCGCCGCCGCGGTCCCACCGGCGGGGTTCGCGCTCGTCGCCGGGTCGGAGCCCCACGGTCTCAGCGGTCCGGTGCGTGCGGCGGTCGACACCGTCGCCGCCATCCCGATGCACGGGGACGTCGAGTCGCTCAACGTCGGTGCTGCCGCCGCCGTCGCGATGTTCGCCCTCACGGGCTCCTGACCGGCGGGGTCTAGGCTCCCGGCGACGCGGACGTCGGAGGAGGTGGTCGTGGACGCGCAGGAGATCGAGGCGCTGCGCCGCGCGGCGCTGGCCGACCTCGCCGCGGCCGCGGACCCCGACGCGCTCGAGCAGGCCCGTGTCGCGCATCTCGGTCGCCGTTCGCCGCTCGCCGCGGCCCAGAAGGAGCTCGGTGCGCTGGACGCCGACGAGCGGCGACGGGTCGGCGCGCTCCTCAACGCCCTGAAGGGTGACCTCACCACCGCCCATGCGGAGCGGCGCGACGAGCTCGGAGCGGCCGCGCTGCGTGAGCGCCTGGAGGCCGAGCGGCTGGACCTCACCGGGCCCGCACGCCGGCCGCGCCCGGGTCGTCCGCACCTGCTCACGCAGGTCGAGCACGAGATCGTCGACGTGTTCACCGGCCTGGGCTTCCGCGTCGCCGAGGGGCCGGAGGTCGAGAGCGGTCGGTACAACTTCGACCTCCTCAACATCCCGCCGGAGCATCCCGCCCGCGGCACGATGGACACGATCTACGTCGACGAGACCGCGGACGTGGTGCTGCGGACGCACACCTCGCCCGTGCAGGTCCGCACGATGCTGACGCAGGAGCCGCCCCTCGCGGTCGTCTGCCCCGGCCGCGTCTACCGCGCCGACGCCGTCGACGCGACGCACTCGCCGGTGTTCACCCAGGTCGAGGGCCTGCTCGTCGCCGAGGGCGTCTCCATGGCGCACCTGCGGGGGACGCTGCTCGCGTTCGCCCGGGCCCTGTTCGGCGACGACCGGGAGGTGCGGCTCCGCCCGTCGTTCTTCCCGTTCACCGAACCGTCCGCGGAGGTCGACGTGTCCTACGCGAGCGCGTCGGGCTGGCTCGAGATCCTCGGCGCCGGCATGGTCGACCCTGCGGTCCTCACGGCGTGCGGCATCGACCCGGAGCGCTACTCCGGCTTCGCCTTCGGCATCGGGGTGGAACGCGTGGCGATGCTGCGCCACGGCGTCACCGACATCCGGGACCTCTACGACGCCGACGCCCGCTTCCTGGCGGCGTTCTGATGCGCCTCCCGCTGTCCTGGCTCACGAGCATGGTCGACCTCGACCTGCCGCTCGACGTGCTCGTGGAGCGGATGAGCGCCTCCGGGCTGGAGGTCGAGGGGGTCACCCGCCCCGGCGACGGGGTCCGTGGGGTGCGTGCGGCCCGGGTGCTGCACCACGAGCCCCACCCGGACGCGGACAGCCTGCGGCTGGTCGACGTCACGGGGGAGGGCGGGGACGGCATCGTCCGCGTCGTCTGCGGGGCGGCGAACTTCGACGTCGGTGACGTCGTGCTGCACGCGACCGTCGGTGCCGAGCTGCCGGGCATGCGCCTCGAGGCCCGGACCATCCGCGGGCAGGTGTCGCAGGGCATGCTCGCGTCGCCGCGCGAGCTCGGCCTCGGCGACGACCACCAGGGGCTGCTGGTCGTCGGTGCGGACGTCGTCCCGGGGGCGCAGCTCGACGAGGTGGTGCCGCTGGGCGAGCCGGTCATCGAGATCGCGGTGCAGCCCGACCGGGGTGACCACCTGTCGGTGCGCGGCGTCGCCCGCGACCTCGCCGCCGTGCTCGGCACGGACCTGCGGCCCGCGCCGGAGGGTGCGGCGGCCCCGGCCGCCGCGGGGGTGCCCGTCACGCTCGACACCGCCGGGGTCGGCGCGTTCGTCGCATGGACCCTCGAGGACGCGGTCCCGCGGCCGTCGCCGCTGTGGGTGCGGATGCGGCTCGCCCAGTGCGGCGTCCGCTCCATCGACAGCGTCGTCGACGTCACCAACCTCGTCATGCTCGAGCTCGGCCAGCCGCTGCACGCCTTCGACCTCGACCGGGTCGTGGGGGAGCGGCTGACGGTCCGTGAGGCGACCGGCGGGGAACGGCTCGACACGCTCGACGGGTCGGAACGGACGCTCGAGCGCGGCGACCTCGTCATCGATGACGCCGACGGTCCCGCCTCCCTCGCGGGCGTGATGGGTGGGGCACGCACCGAGGTCCATGCCGGCACCCGCAGGATCCTCCTCGAGGGGGCGGTGTGGGACCCGGCCGCGATCCGCCGCACCTCCCGCCGGCTCGGTCTGGTCAGCGAGGCGAGCACGCGCTTCGAACGCCGCGTCGACCCCGACGGTGCGGCGGAGGCGGTCGCCCGCGCCGCCCACCTGCTCGGCGTCACCTCCGGCGCCCGCGCGACCGCGGCGACCAGCACCGCCCGCACCGAGGGCGCCTGGCTCACCGGCGGCACCGTCACCGCGTCCGCGCGGCGCATCGCCGACCTGCTGGCGCTGGACCTGCCGGCCGCGGACCAGGCGGCACTGCTTGAGCGCGCCGGCTGCACCGTCGCCGTGGACGGGGACGGGTTGACCGTCACCCCGCCGTCCTGGCGCGGCGACCTCGCCCGTCCCGCCGACCTCGCCGAGGAGGTCGCCCGCCTGCACGGCTACGACCACGTCCCCTCGGAGCTGCCGCCGCTGGTGCGGCGCGGCGGCCTCGACGGTCGGCAGCGGCTCGAGCGCGACCTGCGTGCTGCCGTCCTGGCCCACGGGTTCGACGAGATCGTCACGCGCCCGTTCGTCGGTGAGGACGCGTTCGCCGGCGTCCACCCCACGCCGGGTCGGGTCCTCCTCGCGAACCCGCTCGCGCAGGACGCCGCCGCGATGCGCCCGGGCCTGCTCGACGGCCTGCTCGCGACGCTGCGCCGTAACCGCGGGCAGGGGCGCGCCGGGATGGCGGTCGCCGAGCTCGGTCGCATCCACCGGCCGGTCGGCGATCCGCTGGGCGACGCCCTCGACGCGGCGGTCGGTGCCACCTGGCGCTGGCAGGGGCCGGACGGACTGCCGCTCCCGCTGCAGCCGCGCACCCTCGGCCTGGCGGCCTACGGCGGCGCGGGCGGGGAGGGGTGGGCGGACGACGACGCCCTGCGGACCGTCGAGGACGTGCTCGCCGTCTGCGACGAGCTCGCCCGCCGCAGCCACCTGCCGGCCCTGACCCGGCGGCCGGTCGAACGGGACGGCTGGCATCCCGGCCGGACCGTCCTCCTGGAGCTGGACGGGGTCGAGATCGGGATCGCCGGGCAGCTGCATCCACGCACCGCCGACGCCTGGGACCTGCCGGAGCGCACCGTCGCGGGCGAGCTGCTGCTCGAGCCGCTGCTGCGGGGTCCGGCCGGTTCGACGCTCGCGACGGCGCCCGCGCTCGTGCGCCACCCGGCCGTGTTCGTCGACGTCGCCGTGGTCGCCCCCGAGGCGCTGGCCGTCGCCGACATCATGGCGACGGTGGGGGAGGCGGCGGGTGCGCTGCTGGAGGACCTGCGCTGGTTCGACGAGTTCCGCGGGGACCAGCTGCCCGACGGCCACCGCAGCATCGGCCTGCGCCTGCGCCTGCAGGACCCGGACCGCCAGTTGCAGGACGCCGACGCCGACGCCGTCCTGACCCGCATCGCCACGGCGGTGGCGACCCTCGGGGCCTCCCTCCGGACCTGAGGCGAGGCGCGCAGCGTCCTCGCGCAGACTTGCGGATTCTCGCAACATCGTGCAGACTTCCGCATTCGCGGCGGATGCGCCGCGCCGAGCGGCGCCGTCCCTCGCCCGTCCCGTCCTGTCCCGTCCGTCCCGCACCGGAGGCCCCGTGCCCACCATCGCCATCGTCGGCGCCTCAGGCTTCGGCGGCACCGAGCTGCTCCGGCTGCTCGACCGGCACCCGACGCTGCGCGTCGGGCAGGTCGCCGCGGCGTCCAACGCCGGGACGGCGCTGCACGAGCTCGCCCCGAACGTGCCACCGGGCGCGGGGGGCGCACGCCGTCTCGACGCCGTCGACGTGGCAGCCCTCGCCGAGGCCGACGTGGTCGTGCTCGGCGTCCCCGACGAGGTCGCCCTCGAGCTCGCGCCCGCCCTGCTCGCCGCCGGGACGCGGGTCGTCGACCTCTCCGGCGCGTTCCGCCTCGACGCGGCGACCTACGCGGCGTGGTACGGCCGTCCGCACACCGCACCCGAGCTCGCCCTCGACGGTGACGCCGCGGCGGTCTACGGCCTGACCGAGCATGCGCGGGAGCAGGTCCGCACCGCTCCGCTCGTCGCCAACCCCGGCTGCTACCCGACGGCGACGCTCCTCCCGCTGCTGCCCCTCGTCCCGGTCGTCGAGACCGCCGGTGTCGTCGTCAGCGCCATGAGCGGGACCTCCGGCGCGGGACGCTCGGTGCGGCCGGACCTGCAGGCCGCCGTCGTCCACGGTGACGTCGTCGCCTACGGCGCCCCCTCCCACCGGCACACGGCCGAGATCGAACGGCATGCGGCCCCCGGGGGGCTGGCCGACGCGATCGTGTTCACCCCCCACCTCGTGCCGATGTCCCGCGGCATCCTCGCCACGATCTCCGCACCACTGGCGTCCGGCGTGACCGCCGCCGACGTCCAGGAACGGCTCCACGCCGCGTACGACGACGAGCCGTTCGTGCACGTCCTCCCCGAGGGGGACTTCCCGCACACCAAGGCCGTCCACGGGGCGAACAGCTGCCAGCTGTCCGCCACCGTCGACGGGCGCACGGGTCGAGTGCTCGTCACGAGCGTCATCGACAACCTCGTCAAGGGCGCGGCCGGCCAGGCCCTGCAGAACGTCAACGTGATGCTGGGGCTGGACGAGACCGCCGGCCTCGACGTGATCGGGGTGCACCCGTGAGCGGGGCGACCTCCTGGACCGGCGCGCCGATCCCGTCCGGCACGACCGTCGAGCACCTCGACGGCGGGCTCGCCGCCATCGACGGGCTGCGCTTCGCCGCCGCGGCGGTGGGCGTGCGCGACAGCGCCCACCGCGACCCCGCCGACCCCGACCTCGCGCTCCTCGACGTCGGCGTGCCCGTGCCCGCCGCGATCGTGACGACGACGAACCGGGTGCTCGCCGCACCGTGCCGGGTCGGCGTCGAGCACGTCACCGCCGGCCCGACGCGTGCGGTCATCGTCAACAGCGGCAACGCCAACGCCTGCACCGGCGCGCAGGGGCTCGCCGACGCCCGCGACATGGCCGCCGCGACCGCGGCGGCGCTCGGCTGCGCACCCGAGGCGGTCGTCCCGATGTCGACGGGCGTCATCGGCGTCCCGCTGCCCGTCGACCGCATCACCGACGCGGCACCGCGCCTCGCCGCCGGACTCGCCGGCGGACCGGAGGCGGCGGGCACGCTGGCGCGCGCCATGATGACCACCGACACCCGTCCGAAGCAGACGGCCGTGCGTGTGCGCGGCGGTCCGAGCGCCGTGACCGTCGCCGGGGTGGCGAAGGGCGCCGGGATGATCGAGCCCGCGATGGCGACCATGCTCAGCGTCCTCGTCACCGACGCGGAGCTCGACGCCACGACGGCGCAGCAGCTGCTGCGCGCGTGCGTCGACCGGACCTTCAACCGCATCAGCGTCGACAGTTGCGGCTCCACGAACGACACCGTGCTGCTCCTCGCGACGGGCACCGCCGGCCCGCTCCCGCTCGAGCTCGTCGCGGCGGGCCTCGATGCGGTCGCCGCCGACCTCGCGCACCGCATCGTCAGCGACGGGGAGGGCGTGACCCGCATCGCCCGACTGCACGTCGCCGGGGCACCGGACGTCGCCACGGCGCACCGGCTCGGCCGTGCGGTCGCCGCGTCCGCCCTGTTCCGCACGGCCCTGCACGGCAGCGACCCGAACTGGGGGCGGATCCTCGCCGCGATGGGGGCGTCGGAGACGCCGTTCGACCCCGACCGGGTGCGGGTGCGGTTCGGGGACGTCACCGTCTGTGACGGTGGCACGGCCGTGCCCTACGACCACGACGCCGCCGTCGCCCTGCTCCGCGCCGAGGAGGTCGACGTCGAGGTCGACCTCGGGCTCGGTGACGCGGCGGCGACCCAGCTCGTCGCCGACCTCTCGGCCGGCTACGTGCACGTCAACGCGGAGTACACGACATGAGCGAGGCCGCGATCGGCGTCCCCATCACCACGACGTCGCCCCGGAGCACCCAGGAGGCGGAGGTCGCGCAGAGCAAGGCCGCCGTGCTGCGGGAGGCGCTGCCCTGGATCACGCGCTTCCACGGCCAGACGGTCGTCATCAAGTACGGCGGCAACGCGATGATCGACCCGGCGCTGCAGCGCTCGTTCGCCGCCGACGTCGCGCTGCTGCACTTCGTCGGCCTGCGGCCCGTCATCGTCCACGGCGGCGGGCCGCAGATCACCCGCCTCGCCGAGGAACGTGCCGTCCCCTCCCGGTTCGTCGGCGGCCTGCGGGTCACCGACGCCGCCATGATCGGTGTGGTGCACGACGCGCTCGTCGACGTCGTCAACCCCGAGGTCGTCGGCCTCGTCGAGGAGGCCGGTGCGCCCGCGCAGGGCATCGTCGGGAGCGACGGGCCCGTCCTGCGCTGCGAGGCGACCCGCGGGCCCGACGGTGAGGACCTCGGCTTCGTCGGCGAGGTCGTCGGGGTCGACACCGCGGCGATCGAGGCGGTCCTCGCGGCCGGACGCGTGCCCGTCATCGCCACGCTCGGGCGGGACGCCGCCGGCGCCGAGTACAACGTCAACGCGGACACGGCCGCGGGTGCGGTCGCCGGTGCGCTGGGCGCCAGCAAGCTCGTGGTCCTCACCGACGTCCCCGGCCTGTACCGCGACTTCGGTGATGCCGGGCGGCAGCGGCTGCTGTCCGAGCTGCACACCGACGAGCTGGCCCGCATGGCGGCCTCCGACGAGCTCCACGACGGGATGCGCCCGAAGGTCGCCGCGGTGCTCCATGCGCTGCGCGCCGGGACCGCACGGGCACACATCCTCGACGGCAGGGTCCAGCACGCCGTGCTCATCGAGATCTTCACCGACGAGGGCATCGGCACCATGGTCGGCCCCGACGTGGGCGAGGCCCCGGCATGAGCGCGGTCGAGCCGGAGGTCCGCAACGACCACGACGCACTGGTCGCGTCCGCACGCGCGCACCTGATGCGGACCTACCCCGACACCGACCTCGCGTTCGTCGCGGGACACGGCTCGTGGCTGGTGGACACGGCGGGGGAGGAGTGGCTCGACCTCCTCAGCGGCATCTCGGTCACCGCCCTCGGACACGCGCACCCGGCGGTGGCACGCGCCGTCGCCGACCAGGCGGCGCGGCTCGTGCACACCTCCAACCTGTTCCTCACCGCCCCGGCCGTCGAGCTCGCCGGACGGCTCGCGGGACTCGCGGGGTTCGCCGACGGTCGGGTGTTCTTCGCCCAGTGCGGGGCGACCGCGAACGAGGCCGCCATCAAGCTCGCCCGTCGGCACGGCAAGCAGCAGCACCCCGACAAGGTGCGGATCGTCACCCTCTCGGGCGGTTTCCACGGCCGCACGCTCGCGACGCTCGAGGCGACCGGGCAACCGGCGAAGCATGCGCCGTTCGCTCCGCTCGCCGGGTTCGTCGACACCGTGCCCCACGATGACCCCGCGGCGCTGCGGGCGGCCGTCGGGGCGGACACGTGCGCCGTGCTCCTCGAGGTCGTGCAGGGGGAGGGGGGCGTGCGGCCACTGTCCCCCGCGATGCTCGCGGCCGCGCGTGAGGCCTGCGACACGCACGGCGCACTCCTCATCGCCGACGAGGTACAGACCGGGGTCGGCCGGACCGGCACGTGGTTCGCGTTCCAGCAGACGGACGTGACCCCCGACGTCGTCACCCTCGCGAAGGCCCTGGGCAACGGGCTGCCGATCGGCGCGTGCCTGGCCCACGGTGCCGCGGCCGACGTGTTCCGCCCCGGCGACCATGCGACCACGTTCGGCGGCAACCCCGTCACCGCCGCCGCCGCCCTCGCGGTGCTCGACACGATCGAGCAGGAGGGCATCCTCGCCGACGTCGCGACGCGCGCCGCGCAACTGCGGATGGGGCTCGCGGACGTCGCCGCCCGGACCGGGGGTGCGGTCCGCGAGGTGCGCGGGAGCGGACTGCTGCTCGGCGTCGTGCTCGACGCACCGATCGCCGACGACGTCGTCGCGCACTGCCGCTCCGAGCGGGTCATCATCAACGCCGTCGCTCCGGACGTGCTGCGGCTCGCCCCGCCGCTGACCCTGACCGCCGCGGAGGCGGACCGGGCCCTGGACGTGCTCGGCCGGGCGATCGTCGCCGCACGTGCTGACCGGACGGAGACCGCATGACCGTGCGCTCGCTGATCTCGACCACCGACCTGTCCGGCCCGGACATCGTCGCCCTGCTCGACGACGCCGCGACGCTGCGCGCGCAGCGGTCCGCCCTCACGTCCGGTGGCCCCGCACCGACGCTGCTCGCCGGTCGTACGGTGGCGCTCATCTTCGAGAAGCCGTCCACGCGCACGCGCGTGTCGTTCGAGGTGGGCGTGGCGGAGCTCGGTGGGCGTCCGCTCCCGCTGTCCTCCGCCGACCTCCAGCTCGGTCGTGGCGAGACCGTCGCCGACACCGGGGCGGTCCTCGGCCGCTACGTCCAGGGCCTGGTCGTGCGCACGTTCGCGCAGGCGCGTCTCGAGGAGCTCGCCAGCGCCTCCGGCGTGCCGGTGATCAACGCGCTCACCGACGAGGAGCACCCCTGCCAGGCGCTCGCCGACCTGCTGACCGTCCGCGACGCGTTCGGCACCTTCGCCGGCCGGACCCTCACCTACGTCGGTGACGGCAACAACGTCGCCCACTCGCTGCTCCTCGCCGGGGCGGCGGTCGGGCTCGGCGTCCGCATCGCCCACCCGGACGGCTACGCACCCGACGCCGCGGTCGTCGCCCGGGCCCGGGCGCTCGCCGAGGCGCACGGCTCGGAGGTCACCGTGACGACGGACGCGGCGGCGGCGGCCGAGGGGACCCACGTCCTCTACACCGACGTGTGGGCGTCGATGGGGCAGGAGGCGGAGCAGGCCGCACGCGCCGCCGTGTTCGCGCCGTACACGCTCGACGGTGCGCTGGTCGCGCGCGCGGCCGACGACGCGATCGTCCTCCACTGTCTGCCGGCGCACCGTGGCGAGGAGATCGCCGCGGACGTGCTCGACGGACCACGGTCGCGGGTGTTCGACCAGGCCGAGAACCGCCTGCACGCCCAGAAGGCGGTCCTCGCCATGCTCGTCGGCGGCTCCCAGCCCGGTGCCATCGCCGCCGCGGAGGGCGGAGGATGAGCCAGCGGGCCGCACGCCTCCGTGTGCTCCGGCGCCTGCTCGCCGAGCGCGAGCTGCGCACGCACGCCGAGGTGCGCGCGGCCCTCGCCGAGGCCGGTCACGAGGCGCACGCGGCGACGGTCGGCCGTGACCTCGAGGAGCTCGGGGCGCGGCGTCGGCGCGGCGCGGACGGGCAGCTCGCCTACCGCGTGGGCGAGCAGCCCCTCGTCCCGACGGCGCCGCCCGACGTGCTCGACGACGTCCTGCATCGCTTCGTCCTGCAGGTCGACGTGTCCGGCAACCTGATCGTGCTGCGCACCCCACCGGCCTGCGCGTCGCCGGTCGCCTCCGCGCTCGACACCTCCGGTGGCCCGGCCGTGCTGGGCACCGTCGGCGGCGACGACACCGTCCTCGCCGTCGTCGCACCGGGCCACGACCCGGCCGCCGTCGCCGACGCACTGCGCCACCGCTCGCTCGGCGCCACCGCGGACGACGTGCGACCCTCCGACCTCCCACCGTCCACCACCCCCGACAGGAGCACCCGATGAGCAAGCCCACCGTCGTCCTCGCCTACTCCGGCGGGCTGGACACGTCCGTCGCGATCCGCTGGCTGCAGGAGCACCGCGACGTCGACGTGATCGCGCTCGCCATCGACGTCGGGCAGGGCGTCGACGACCTCGACGAGATCCGGCAGCGTGGCCTCGACTGCGGCGCCGTCGAGTCGCTCGTCGTCGACGCGCGGGAGGAGTTCGCCGCGGAGTTCCTCGCGCCGGCCCTGCGGGCCAACGCCCTCTACATGGGCAAGTACCCGCTCGTCTCGGCACTCAGCCGACCGCTGATCGTGAAGCACCTCGTCCGGGTCGCCCGCGAGCGCGGCGCGGCGGGTGTCGCGCACGGCTGCACGGGCAAGGGCAACGACCAGGTCCGCTTCGAGGTCGGGACGATGACGCTGGCGCCGGAGCTGGACACGCTGGCCCCGATCCGGGACTGGGGGCTGACGCGCGACGCCGCGATCGACTGGGCGAACGCGCGGGACATCCCGATCCCGATCAAGAAGAAGTCCTCGCCGTACTCGATCGATGAGAACTCCTGGGGGCGGACCGCCGAGTGCGGGATCCTGGAGGACCCGTGGGCCGCACCGCCAGAGGACGTGTACGAGCGCACCGTCTCCATCGACGAGGCGCCGGCGGACGCGGAGGAGCTCGTCCTCCGTTTCGTCGCCGGCCTGCCGGTCGCGCTCGACGGCCGGGAGCTGCCCCTGCACGAGCTCGTCGACGAGGTCGACCGGCGTGCGGGTGCGCACGGCGTCGGCCGGCTGGACATGATCGAGGACCGGCTCGTCGGCATCAAGAGCCGCGAGATCTACGAGGTGCCCGGGGCGCTCACGCTCATCACCGCGCACCGTGACCTCGAGGACCTGACGCTGGAGAAGGAGCTGGCGGAGTTCAAGCGCCTGATCGAGGGCCGCTACGCCCAGCTCGTCTACAACGGTCAGTGGTTCGGTCCGCTCAAGCAGGCCTTCGACCGCTTCATCGAGGAGTCGAACCGGGCGGTCAACGGTGAGGTGCGCGTCCGCCTCCACAAGGGCAGCGCGTTCGTCGTCGGCCGGCGCAGCGACGACTCGGCGCTGTACGACCTCGACCTCGCGACCTACGACGAGGGCGACCTGTTCGACCAGTCGCTCGCCGAGGGCTTCGTGAAGCTGTGGGGGCTGCCGCTGCGGACCTGGGCGGCGACGACGCAGCGGCGGGGGGAGACGCTGTGAGCACGGATGCCGGGCGGCTGTGGGGTGCGCGCATCGCCGAGGGGCCCGCGGCGGCGGCGTGGGCGCTGGGCGTCTCCACGCACTTCGACGTCCGCCTGTGGCGTGAGGACCTCGCCGGGTCGCGGGCACATGCCGCGGAGCTCGAGCGCATCGGGGTGCTCGAGGCCGACGAGCGTGCGGCGATCGAGGCGGCGCTCGAGCGCTGCGCCGCACTGTTCGCCGACGGTGCGTTCCCGCTCGAGCCGGGGGACGAGGATCTGCACGGCGCGATCGAGCGCTGGCTGATCGACGAGCTCGGGGACGTCGGGGGCAAGCTGCGTGCGGGGCGGTCGCGCAACGACCAGATCGTGAGCGACCTGCGCCTGTGGACGCTCGGTGCGATCGACCGGCTCGTCGCCGCCGTGGTGGACCTCCAGGAGGCGCTGCTCGAGCGTGCCGAGGAGCATCGCGACACGGTCGCGCCGTCCTACACGCACCTGCAGCGGGCGCAGCCCGTCCTGCTGGCCCAGCCGCTGCTCGCGTTCGTCTGGATGCTGCAGCGGGACGCCGAGCGGCTGCGCGACGCGCGTCGTCGGGTCGACGTGTCGGTGCTCGGCAACGGGGCGGTCGCCGGGCAGACGCTGGGCATCGACCCGGAGCGGTCGGCGACGGCGCTCGGGTTCTCCGCGGTCGCCGAGAACAGCATCGACGCGACGGCGTCGCGTGACGTCGTGCTCGAGGTCGCGTCGGCCGCGGCGATCCTCGCGACGACGCTCTCCCGGCTGGGGGAGGAGCTGGTGCTGTGGAGCACGAGCGAGTTCGGGTTCGTCCGCCTCGGCGACGCCTACACGACCGGCTCGTCGATGATGCCGCAGAAGCGCAACCCGGACGTGGCGGAGCTGGCGCGCGGGAAGGCGGGCCGCGTCGTCGGCGCGCTGACCGGACTGCTGGTGCTCGTCAAGGGGCTGCCGCTCGCCTACGACCGTGACCTGCAGGAGGACAAGGAGCCGCTGTTCGACGCCGTCGACACGCTGCTGCTCACCCTCCCGGCGCTGTCGGGCGCGGTGCGGTCGGCCACGTTCGACGTCGAGCGTCTGACCGCGGCGGCCGGGGACGACTTCGCCCTCGCCACCGACGTCGCCGAGGCGCTCGTGCTCGAGGGGGTGCCGTTCCGCACCGCCCATGAGCTCGTCGGCGCACTCGTCGCCGAGGCGGAGGCGGCCGGCCACGGGCTGCGCGAGCTTCCGACGCAGCGCATCGCTGCGGCGCACCCGTCGCTGCCGGGGCGGTGGCAGGAGCTGCTGGACCCGCGTGCCGCCATCGGGCGACGCCGTGGGCGGGGCGGTACCGCACCCGAGGCGATCGCGCAGCAGTTGACCCGTGCACACGCGGCGGTCGCTACACTCCGCTGACCGGGCGAGCCCGGCGTTCCCTCCGCCGATTTGACGGTCGGTCAGGGGCCGCCTACGCTTCCCGGACCGCTCGCGGTACCTGGCCCGAGGCCAGCCGGCCTCACGGTCGCGTCCGAGACCCAGCGGTTGTGGCCGATGCGTCCGCGCTGAAGGCTCGAAGCGGCAGCATCGGAAGCCGTCCGTCCGCGGGCGGAACCCGGTGGTGCGGCGCACGCACCTTGAGAACTGCACAGAGTGCCAAAAGCCAGTGACGTGGCGTGTCCTCGGACACGTCGCGGCACGACCCCGTCGATCGTCCCGCACCTCGGTGCGGACGGTCTGCGAGTAGTGCAAACGAACTCCGTCATCACGACGGGGGATCGGGCCGATCGAGCCGATCGGTCCGTTCTCCGCTGAGGACGGCGTCACCCTCGGGTGGCGACATCTTTCAACGGAGAGTTTGATCCTGGCTCAGGACGAACGCTGGCGGCGGGTCTAACACATGCAAGTCGAGGGACGAACCGAGTGCTTGCACTCGGGGAAACCGGCGAACGGGTGAGTAACACGTGAGGAACCTGCCCTGTACACCGGGATAACCGCGGGAAACCGTGGCTAATACCGGATGCACCACCGTGATCGCATGGTCGTGGTGGGAAAGCTCAGGCGGTACAGGAGGGCCTCGCGGCGTATCAGCTTGTTGGTGAGGTAACGGCTCACCAAGGCGACGACGCGTAGCTGGAGTGAGAGCTCGAACAGCCACACTGGGACTGAGACACGGCCCAGACTCCTACGGGAGGCAGCAGTGGAGAATCTTGCGCAATGGGCGAAAGCCTGACGCAGCCACGCCGCGTGCGGGAAGAAGGCCTTCGGGTCGTAAACCGCTTTCAGGAGGGAAGAAGCGAAAGTGACGGTACCTCCAGAAGAAGGTCCGGCTAACTACGTGCCAGCAGCCGCGGTAATACGTAGGGACCGAGCGTTGTCCGGAATCATTGGGCGTAAAGCGCATGTAGGCGGCCATGTGAGTCGGTTGTGAAATCCCGAGGCTCAACTTCGGAACTGCAGCCGATACTGCATGGCTTGAGGAAGGTAGAGGAGAGTGGAATTCCCGGTGTAGCGGTGGAATGCGCAGATATCGGGAGGAACACCTATGGCGAAGGCAGCTCTCTGGGCCTCTCCTGACGCTGAGATGCGAAAGCGTGGGTAGCGAACAGGATTAGATACCCTGGTAGTCCACGCCGTAAACGATGGGTGCTAGATGTGGGGGCCAGTTCACGGCTTCCGTGTCGAAGCTAACGCGTTAAGCACCCCGCCTGGGGACTACGGCCGCAAGGCTAAAACTCAAAGGAATTGACGGGGGCCCGCACAAGCGGCGGAGCATGTGGCTTAATTCGAAGCAACGCGAAGAACCTTACCTGGGCTTGACATATCGCTTACATCCCTAGAGATAGGGTGGGTTCGTCCGTGCGATACAGGTGGTGCATGGCTGTCGTCAGCTCGTGTCGTGAGATGTTGGGTTAAGTCCCGCAACGAGCGCAACCCCTGTCCTATGTTGCCAGCGAGTCATGTCGGGGACTCATAGGAGACTGCCGGTGTCAAACCGGAGGAAGGTGGGGATGACGTCAAGTCATCATGCCCCTTACGTCCAGGGCTGCACACATGCTACAATGGCCGGTACAAAGGGCTGCGATCCCGCGAGGGGGAGCGAATCCCAGAAAACCGGTCTCAGTTCGGATTGCAGTCTGCAACTCGACTGCATGAAGCCGGAGTCGCTAGTAATCGCAGATCAGCAACGCTGCGGTGAATACGTTCCCGGGCCTTGTACACACCGCCCGTCACGTCACGAAAGTCGGCAACACCCGAAGCCGGTGGCCCAACCCTTGGGAGGGAGCCGTCGAAGGTGGGGCTGGTGATTGGGACGAAGTCGTAACAAGGTAGCCGTACCGGAAGGTGCGGCTGGATCACCTCCTTTCTGGAGCTCGCTGACCACCGAAGGGTCATCCTGACCCGGAACGTGGCCGAGAACCTGTGAACCACTGGCTACTCATCTGCGAGGTCCGCGTGGGTCCTCGGTCGGCAGCCTTCCGTGCTCGCACGGTCAAGGCACACCGACCCTCGACCTCCCGCTCGACGATGGGCACTCTGTGCAGCTCTGAGGGCGCGTCGCGCCTTCGGATCCTCTCCCGGACCTCGGAACGGCCGCCCCCTCGGGGACGGTGCGCCGGACCGGCAGGAGGACCCGTTCCTTGAGAACTCCATAGCGAGCGCGAGCATCTTGTACGGCAAGTAACAAAGAGCACACGGTGGATGCCTTGGCACCATGAGCCGATGAAGGACGTGGGAGACTGCGATAAGCCCTGGGGAGGAGTCAACCATCCATTGATCCAGGGATCTCCGAATGGGGAAACCCGGCTGGGGTCATGCCCAGTCAGGCCCATCTGAACACATAGGGTGGGTACAGGGAACCCGGGGAACTGAAACATCTCAGTACCCGGAGGAAGAGAAAGCAACCGCGATTCCCCGAGTAGTGGTGAGCGAAAGGGGATCGAGCCTAAACCGCGTACGTGTCAAGCCGGCAGGCGTTGCGTACCCGGGGTCGTGGGACCATCCAGGTGGGGCTGCCGCTCCATCAGGGAGTTACCAATCGCGCGGACAGCAGAACGGGGTGGAAAACCCGGCCAGAGACGGTAAGAGCCCGGTATGTGAAGTTCCGTGCGACTCCCGGATGTCATCCCGAGTAGGACGGGGCCCGAGAAATCCCGTTCGAATCTGCGAGGACCACCTCGTAAGGCTGAATACTCCATGGTGACCGATAGCGGACCAGTACCGTGAGGGAACGGTGAAAAGAACCCCGGGAGGGGAGTGAAACAGAACCTGAAACCGTGTGCTTACGAACCGTCGGAGCTCATCCTTGTGGTGGGTGACGGCGTGCCTTTTGAAGAATGAGCCTACGAGTTAGCCGTCGCTGGCAAGGTTAAGTCGTTGTGACGAAGCCGAAGCGAAAGCGAGTCTGAACAGGGCGATTGAGTCGGCGGCGCTAGACCCGAAACCAAGTGATCTATCCATGGGCAGGGTGAAGCGGGGGTAAGACCTCGTGGAGGCCCGAACCGTTGTAGGTTGAAAACTGCTCGGATGACCTGTGGATAGGGGTGAAAGGCCAATCAAACTTGGTGATAGCTGGTTCTCCCCGAAATGCATTTAGGTGCAGCGTCGTGCGTTCGTTGTCGGGGGTAGAGCACTGTTTGGGCTAGGGGGCCAAAAAGCTTACCGAACTCAGGCAAACTCCGAATACCGACAACCCACAGCACGGCAGTGAGACCGCGGGGGATAATCTCCGTGCTCGAGAGGGAAACAACCCAGACCGCCAGCTAAGGCCCCTAAGTCATGGCTAAGTGGCAAAGGATGTGAGATCGCAGAGACAACCAGGAGGTTGGCTTAGAAGCAGCCACCCTTGAAAGAGTGCGTAATAGCTCACTGGTCAAGTGATCTTGCGCCGATAATGTAACGGGGCTAAGCCATGCGCCGAAGCTGCGGATCCGACCCATCAACGCGAAAGCGGGGTCGGGTGGTAGGGGAGCGTCGATACGCGTGTGAAGCCGCGGGGTAACCCAGTGGTGGACGCGTGTCGAGTGAGAATGTAGGCATGAGTAGCGAAAGGGGAGGGAGGAACTCCCCCGCCGATTGACCAAGGGTTCCTGGGGAAGGTTCATCCGCCCAGGGTAAGTCGGGACCTAAGACGAGGCCGAGAGGCGTAGTCGATGGACAACTGGCTGATATTCCAGTACCACCCTCATCGCGTTCATACCGAACGCTGTGTGCTAACGGCATCTACGGGTGTCGGACCCCGCAGTCATTAGGTCACCGATGGCGTGACGGAGGAGGCTAGGTGATCCCGGGCGTTGGTTGTCCCGGGGTAAGTGTGTAGGGCGTGGGCCAGGGAAATCCGGACCACATGCAGCCTGAGACACGATGCCGAGACGTAGTCGAAGTCACCGATGCCATGCTTCCAAGAAAAGCGTCTAGGGAGTTATGAGGGTGCCCGTACCCCAAACCGACACAGGTGGTCAGGTAGAGAATACCGAGGCGATCGAGAGAACTCTGGTTAAGGAACTCGGCAAATTGGCTCCGTAACTTCGGGATAAGGAGCGCCACGGCTGGTGATGGGACTCGCTCCCTGAGCTGGCTGGGGCCGCAGAAACCAGGCCCGAGCGACTGTTTACCAAAAACACAGGAGCGTGCTAACACGAAAGTGGACGTATACGCTCTGACGCCTGCCCGGTGCTGGAACGTTAAGCGGAGGGGTCAGCCTTCGGGCGAAGCTCTGAAGCCAAGCGCCAGTAAACGGCGGCCGTAACTATAACGGTCCTAAGGTAGCGAAATTCCTTGTCGGGTAAGTTCCGACCTGCACGAATGGCGTAACGACTTGGGCACTGTCTCAACCAGAGACTCGGCGAAATTGCATTGCGAGTAAAGATGCTCGCTACGCGCAGCAGGACGGAAAGACCCCGGGACCTTTACTGCAGTTTGGTATTGAGGCTTGGTTCGTCATGTGCAGGATAGGTGGGAGACTTTGAAGCTGGCACGCCAGTGTCGGTGGAGTCGCCCTTGGAATACCACCCTTGACGTGTCGAGTCCCTAACCTCGGTCCGTGATCCGGATCAGGGACAGTGCCTGATGGGCAGTTTAACTGGGGCGGTTGCCTCCTAAACAGTAACGGAGGCGTCCAAAGGTTCCCTCAGACCGGTCGGTCATCGGTCGTCGAGTGCAAAGGCATAAGGGAGCTTGACTGCGAGAGAGACATCTCGAGCAGAGACGAAAGTCGGGCTTAGTGATCCGACGGTGGCACGTGGAAGCGCCGTCGCTCAACGGATAAAAGGTACCCCGGGGATAACAGGCTGATCTTCCCCAAGAGTCCATATCGACGGGAAGGTTTGGCACCTCGATGTCGGCTCATCGCATCCTGGGGCTGGAGCAGGTCCCAAGGGTCGGGCTGTTCGCCCGTTAAAGCGGTACGCGAGCTGGGTTCAGAACGTCGTGAGACAGTTCGGTCCCTATCCGCTGCGCGCGTCGGTGATTTGACAGGAGCTGCCCCTAGTACGAGAGGACCGGGGTGGACGTACCTCTGGTGTGCCGGTTGTCCTGCCAAGGGCACGGCCGGTTTGCTACGTACGGAAGGGATAAGCGCTGAAGGCATCTAAGCACGAAGCCCACCTGGAGATGAGATCACCCACTCCTTCGAGGAGGTAAGGGCCCCAGAAGACGACTGGGTCGATAGGCCGGAAGTGGAAGCGTGGCAACACGTGCAGCTGACCGGTACTAATAGCCCGAGGGCTTGCCGTTCGCGCTCGCGCTCGCTATGGAGTTCCCCGGACACGTGATGACACGTGTCCGGAGGGACTGACAACGGCCCTGCGGGGCCTGCAGATCCACCACGATTTCACGGTTTCCCGTGGTCATGGCGGAGGGGACACACCCGGTCACATTCCGAACCCGGAAGTTAAGCCCTCCAGCGCCGATGGTACTGCCGGGGCGACCCGGTGGGAGAGTAGGACGCCGCGGGATCATCTTCAGGAGAGGCCGCCCTTCGGGGCGGCCTCTCCGCATGTTCCGGCATACTGCGTCGCCAACGCGGCACGCGGCCAGGGAAGGACCACGCGGTGAGCGAGCAACGTCGGACGCGGCGACGCCCGCCACAGGTCCCGCCGACCCCCCGCGAGCCGATCGGACGCGACCGCGCGGCACCCGGGGCGCCCGCACGTCGGGCGCCGGAGCGGGAACCGCGCCCGCAGCGGCCCGCGTTCCCCGACGACGCCACCATCGACCTGCCGCCGCGGGTGCGCAAGGACATCGACCGTCTCGTCGGGGACCGTGCCCGTGCCGACGACGTGAAGCTCGCCCTCACCGTCGGGACGCACGCGTCGGAGGACGACGACCACGCCACCGCCCGTGCGGCACTGGTCTGGGCGAAGCATCTCGCCCCCCGCTCGGCCGTCGTGCGCGAAGCGCTGGGCATCGCGCTGTACCGCGCCGGTGACCTGCGGGCCGCCCTGCCGGAGCTGCAGGCCTACCGGCGGCTCAGCGGCGCCGACGACCAGAACCACCTGCTCGCCGACTGCCTCCGCGCGACCGGTCGCGAGACGGACCGGGCCCTCACGCTCGCCCGCACGCTCGCCGAGGACCCGACCGCCGACGGCGACCGCAGGGCGGAGGCGGCGATCGTCGCGGCGGCGATCCACTGTGCCGAGGGGCGGGCCACGCGTGCCGAGGCGCTCCTGCGCCCGTTCCTCGACGGCCCCGAGGCGGCGACGACGTCCCCGGAGGCGACGGTGCGGCTGCTGTGGATGGCCGCGGACGCCGCGGAGACCGCCGACGCGCCCCAGCGGGCGGTCGACGCGCTCCGCCGGCTGCGCAGCATCGACCCCGAGTACCCCGACGTCGGGACGCGGCTCGACCGGCTGGCCGCCGGGGGCCACCGGTAGGCTCCGGCCGGTCGGGCGCGACGACGCCGGACCCGGAGGCGGGCATGGTCGGCGAGGCGGACGGGACGAGCGCTGCGGACGCGGCGAGCGCTGCGGACGCCGTGGAGGACGCGGACGATCTCGCCGCCCTCCGCGCCGAGCTGGACGCTGCCGACGCCCTCCCGCTCGAGGAGCGGCTCGCCCTCCTCGAACGTGCCGAGGCGACCCTCGCACGGGCCCTCGAGGGCCTCGATGGGCTCTGACGCGCCCCGACGCCGCGTCGACCGGGAGCTCGTCCGACGCGGCCTCGTCCCGTCGCGCGAGGAGGCCCAGCGCGTCATCGGCCTGCGTCGCGTCCAGGTGGACGGCGCGCCGGTCGGCAAGCCCTCCACGCTCGTGCGCACCGACCAGCAGCTGCTCGTCGGCGGGCCACCACCACGGTTCGTCTCCCGTGGCGGCGAGAAGCTCCAGGCCGCCCTGGACACGTTCGCCCCACCCGTCGCCGGCACCCGCGTGCTCGACGCCGGCAGCTCCACCGGAGGGTTCACCGACTGCCTGCTGCAGGCCGGCGCGTCGAGCGTCGTCGGGGTCGACGTCGGCTACGGGCAGCTCGCCGACCGGCTCCGCAGGGACCCGCGGGTCGAGCTGCACGAGCGGACGCACGTGCGTGACGTCGACGCGGCGCTGCTCGGCGGTCCCGTCGACGCGCTCGTCGCGGACCTCTCCTTCATCTCCCTGACCGGCGTGCTGCCGCACCTGCTGCCGCTCGTACGGCCCGACGGCTGGGCCATCGTGCTCGTCAAACCGCAGTTCGAGGTCGGCCGCCGCCGCGTCGGCCGTGGTGGCGTGGTCCGCGACCCCGCGGCCCGTCACGACGCGCTCACCGCGGTCGCCGAGGCCGCGCGGCGCAGCGGCTGGCCGCTCGCCGGCGTGTGCCCGTCCCCGCTGCGCGGCGCGGCGGGCAACGTCGAGTACCTCGCGCACCTCAGCCCGTCGGCCGACCCGGCGCGCGCACCCGCCCTGCTCGCGGCCCTGCCGTCACCCGACGACGTCGCACCGGACGATGGGGTACCGGCCACCGAGGAACCCGCCGAGGTCGACGCATGAGCGTCGCGCTGGTCGCCCATCTCGCCCGACCCGGTGCCGTCGACCTCGTCCGCCGGACCGTCGCACGGCTCCGGGCGGCGGGGCAGGACGTCACCCTGCACATCCCCGAGGGCGTCGGCTCCGACGACGCGCCCGCCGACCTCGCCCCGCTCGTCGCACCGTCCGACGCGCCACGCCCGGCCGCCGACGTCGTCCTGTCCTTCGGCGGTGACGGCACGTTCCTGCGGGCCGCGCGCCTGGCCCGCGCCGTCGACGCACCCATCCTCGGCGTCAACGTCGGCCGGATCGGCTTCCTCGCCGAGGTCGACCCCGACGGGCTCGACGAGGCCCTCGACGCCCTGCTCGGCGGCACCTTCCGGACCGAGGAACGCTCGACGCTGGAGGTCACGGTCACCGACGGCGACGGGCAGGAGGTCGCCCGCGGCTGGGCCCTCAACGACGTCGCCGTGGAGAAGGCCGCACGGGAGCGGCTCGTCCGCCTCGAGGTCGCCATCGGCACCACCCCGTTCGCGAACGTCGCCGCCGACGCGGTGATCGTGGCCACCTCGACGGGGTCGACCGCCTACGCGCTCTCGGCCGGCGGACCGATCGTCAACCCGACGCTCGATGCGATGCTCATCGCGCCCGTCGCCCCCCACTCCCTGTTCGACCGGACCGTCGTCACCGACCTGCGGGACACGGTGACGGTGCGCGTCGCGGACGACCAGGACGGCGCCGTCGTGAGCACCGACGGGCTGCACCCGGTCCCCGTCGGTCCCGGCGGCATCGTCGAGGTGCGGGGGTCGGAGCGGCCGGTCCGCGTGGCACGGCTCGGCCCGCCGGCGTTCTTCGCCCGCGTGCGCCGGACCTTCCGGCTCACCTGAGCCGCGGGCCCGCACCGGGTCCGTCCGCAGGTCCTCTCCACAGGGCCGGAGCAGCCGGGGTGCGGCGCAGCAGCGCCGGTAGCCTGCCGTGACGCAGGCGGGCCCTGCAGGCGGGCGCGCCGAGCCGGAGCCGAGCCGGAGCGGGAGCCGGATGTGATCGAGGAGCTGCACATCCGCGGCCTCGGGGTCATCGAGGACGCCACCCTCGAGCTCGGTGACGGGCTCACCGTCGTCACCGGGGAGACCGGGGCCGGCAAGACCCTTCTCGTGACCGCCCTCGAGCTGCTCCTCGGCGCCCGCGCGTCCACGGGGCTCGTCCGCCGCGGCCACCGCACCGCCGTCGTCGAGGCCGTCCTGCGCGCCCCCGAGCCGACCGCGGCCGCCGACCGTCCCGACGACGACGGGGACGACGAGGACGACGCGGACGCCGCCGCCACGGCCGACGCGGTGCGGGAGCTGTGGGACCTCGCCGAGGACGGCCTGCTCATCGTCTCCCGGGAGATCCCCGCCGAGGGGCGCAGCCGGGCCCGCGTCGGCGGCCGGCTCGTCCCGACGTCGCTGCTCACCGCGCTGCTCGGCCCCCACGTCGAGGTCCACGGCCAGCACGAGCACGTGCGCCTCGAACGTCCCGCGGTGCAGCGGCGGCTCCTCGACGGGTTCGGCGACGACGCGCACCGCACGGCGCTCGACGCGTACCGCACCGCCCACCTCGCCTGGGAGACCGCCCGCGAGCGCCTCCGACGCCTCACCGACGACGCCGGGGACCGCGCGGCACGCCTCGACCGGCTGCGGGCCGAGGCCGACGAGATCGACGCGGCCGCGCTCGACGTGGAGGCCGACGGTGCCCTCGACCGTGACATCGACCGGCTCGCCAACGCCGACGCGCTGCGGGACGCGCTCGACACGGCGCACACCGCGGCGGGGCCGTCCGGCGCGCTCGACGGCCTCGGACGGGCCGTCGCGGCGCTGCGGCGCACCCCCGGCGACGACACGGACGTCGCCGGGCTCGCCGACCGGCTCGCGGCCCTCTCCAGCGAGCTGTCCGACGCCGTCGCGGACCTCGCCACCCTCGCCGGGGACGTGGAGGCCGACGACGCGCGGCTCGACGCGCTCCAGCAGCGCAAGCGGGACGTGACGCGCCTGCTGCGTCGCTACGGCGCGTCGGTCGAGGACGTCCTCACCCACCGGGCGACCGTCGCCCGCGAACTGGACGAGCTCGAGGCGCTGACGTCCGACGCCGGCGGCATCGAGGCGGAGGTCGACGCCGCCCACCAGCGGCTGGTGGCGGCGGGGGCCACGCTCACCGCCGCCCGCCGGGCGACGGGGGAGCGGCTCACCACCGCCGTCGGGCAGCACCTCGCCGAGCTCGGCCTCCCGCACGCCCACCTGACCGTCGACGTGCGCCCGGCCGCCGCACCGACCCCTGACGGGCTGGACCGGGTCGAGCTGCTCCTCGCGGCGAACCCGGGGGAGCCCGCAGCGCGGCTCGCCGACGCGGCGTCGGGCGGGGAACGCTCCCGCGTGGCCCTCGCGCTCGAGGTCGTCCTCACCGCCGCGCACGGGCGGGGCGTGCTCGTCTTCGACGAGGTCGATGCGGGGATCGGGGGCACGACCGCCCTCGCCGTGGGGGAGAAGCTCGCCCGCCTCGCCGGCCCCGACGGCGCCGCCCGGCAGGTCCTGTGCGTCACCCATCTCGCCCAGGTCGCCGCCGCGGCCGACGACCACCATCGCGTCGAGAAGGTCGTCGTCGACGGTCGCACCGTCACCCGCGTCGAACGGGTGGCCGACGACGAACGGGCCGCCGTCATCTCCCGCATGCTGGGCGGCGACGCGACCGCCGACGCGGGTCTGGAGCATGCCCGCGGCCTGCTGGCGGCCGCCCGGAGCGGCCGGCCGGGCTGAGCGGGGCGACCTCGTTGTCGCCGGCCCGCGACGGCGCTACCGTCGACGAGGCCGAGCGAGCGGCCGCCCCAGCACGGGTCGCGCGTCGGCCCGGCGGGGCCGAACGTCGGAGGCTCACGTGGGCGCGACCGAGGGTGGCGTGAAGCACGTCTTCATCACCGGCGGTGTCGCCTCCGCCCTCGGCAAGGGCATCACCGCCGCCTCCCTCGGCCGACTGCTCAAGGCCCGCGGCCTCCGCGTCACGATGCTCAAGCTCGACCCGTACCTCAACGTCGACCCGGGCACGATGAACCCCTTCGAGCACGGGGAGGTGTTCGTCACCGACGACGGCGGCGAGACCGACCTCGACCTCGGGCACTACGAGCGGTTCATCGACGAGAGCCTCGGGCGTGGCTCGTCGGTGTCGTCCGGCCAGGTGTGGTCGTCGGTGATCGCGAAGGAGCGGCGCGGCGACTACCTCGGCAAGACCGTGCAGGTCATCCCGCACGTCACCGACGAGATCAAGGACCGCATCCACGCGCTGGAGCAGGACGTCGACGTCGTCATCACCGAGGTCGGGGGCACCGTCGGCGACATCGAGGGCCTGCCGTTCCTCGAGGCCATCCGTCAGATGCGCCACGACAGCGGCCGCTCCAACATCGTCTACGTCCACTGTGCGCTCGTGCCGTTCATCGCGGCCTCGGGGGAGCTGAAGACGAAACCGGCCCAGCACTCCGTCCGCGAGCTGCGCTCCATCGGCATCCAGCCCGACGTCGTCGTCCTGCGCTCCGACCGGCCGATCGACGACGGACTGCGGCACAAGGTCGCCCTGCAGTGCGACGTCGACACCGGGGCGGTCATCAGCGCCATCGACCAGCCGTCGCTGTACGACGTGCCGCTCGCGATGTTCGACGAGGGGCTGGACCGGGCCGTGCTGGACCAGCTCGGCCTGCGGACCGAGCAGCCGGACCTGACCGAGTGGCGTGCCCTCGCGGAACGGGCCGGCGCGGTCACCGACCGCGTCGAGGTCGCCATCGTCGGGAAGTACGTCGACCTGCCCGACGCCTACCTGTCGGTCGTCGAGGCCGTCCGGCACGGGGGCCTCGAGCACGGCGTCCACGTCGACCTCCGCTGGGTCGCCGCCGACGACGTCGAGCGCGACGGGACCGACGCGCTGCAGGGCGTCGACGCGGTCATCGTGCCCGGCGGGTTCGGTGTGCGCGGGGTCGACGGCAAGGTCGACGCGGTCCGCTTCGCCCGCGAGAACGACGTGCCGTTCCTCGGCCTGTGCCTCGGGCTGCAGTGCGCCGTCATCGAGTTCGCCCGCGACGTCGCCGGACTGACCGGCGCGCACTCCCACGAGTTCGACCCCGCCACCCCCCACCCGGTGATCGCGCTGATGCTCGACCAGCAGGACGTGACCGACAAGGGCGGGACGATGCGGCTCGGCGCGTACCCGGCCGACCTCGCGGAGGGTTCGCGGGTGCGGGCGCTGTACGACAGCGCGCGCATCTCCGAGCGGCACCGGCACCGTTTCGAGGTCAACAACGCCTACCGGGACCGCCTGTCGGCGCTGGGCATGCGCTGGTCCGGCACGTCGCCGGACGGGCAGCTCGTCGAGTTCCTCGAGCTCGACGACCACCCGTTCTTCGTCGCGACGCAGGCGCACCCCGAGCTGCGCTCCCGTCCCAACCGTCCCCACCCGCTGTTCGCCGGCCTGATCGGTGCGGCCGTCGACCACCGTCGCGCCGCCGTGGGGCGGCTGCCCGTCGAGCTCGACGAGCCGACCGCGGGGGAGCTCGACCTCGCCCGCGCGGCCGGGCTCGCCGACGCGCCGCGCGCGTGACGCCGTTCGCCACCCGCACGTCCCGGATCGTCCACCGGGGGTTCTCGACGGTCCGCATCGACGAGCTCGACGGCCCCGACGGCCCCTTCACCCGCGAGGTCGTCGAGCATCCCGACGCCGTCGCGATCGTGGCGCTCGACGACGCCGGCCGCGTCGCGACCGTGCGCCAGTACCGGCACCCCCTCGGCCGCGAGCTGCTCGAGCTGCCCGCGGGCACGCTCGACGTCGCGGGGGAGACGCCCATCGCCGCCGCCCACCGGGAGCTCGCCGAGGAGGTCGGCCTCGCCACCGACGAGCTCGTCCCGCTCGGGGCGATGTGGAACAGCGCCGGCTGGAGCGACGAGCGCACCCTCCTGTTCCTCGCCGCGCGGACCCGCCCCGCCCCCTCACCGGACGGCTTCGTGGCTACCGACGAGGAGGCCGTCATGGCCGTCGAGTGGCATGCCCTCGACGACCTCCTCACGGCCGCACGTGCGGGGGAGGTCGAGGACGCGAAGACCGCGGTCGGTGTCCTGCGGGCGGCCGCCCGGCTCACCGCCGACGACCCGACGGGCCACGCGCGCGACGACGGGCGCGAGCGGGCGCGGGAGGCCGGGGATGGCCGCCGCGACTGAGCCCGACGACGTCCCGCCGGAGGTGGCCCGCTTCCTCCGCCACCTCAGGGCCGAACGCGGCCTCGCAGCCGCCACCGTCGAGGCCTACGCGCGGGACCTGCGCACGTACGCGAACCACCTCGCCGCACGTGGCGTCCACATCGCTGCGGCGACCCGCACCGACGTCGAGACGTTCGTCGCCGCCCTGCGGGAGCGTCGCCGCGCCGACGGCCGGCCGTACGCGGAGCGGTCCAACGCCCGTGCGGTCGTCGCCGTCCGCGGGCTGCACCGCTACCTGCAGGCGGAGGAGGACGCCGCCGCGGACCCGGCGGGTGCGGTGCCCGCACCCGCCGGCGCCCGGTCGCTGCCACATCCGCTGCCGGTCGCCGACGTCGTGCGCCTGCTCGAGGCCGCCGGCGACGGGGGGGTGGCGGGGCTGCGGGACCGTGCGGCCCTCGAGCTGCTGTACGGCGCCGGCCTGCGCATCTCCGAGGCGGTCGGCATCGACGTGGACGACCTCGACCCGGACGAGCGGCTCGTACGGGTCCGCGGCAAGGGCGACCGGGAACGCATCGTGCCCTACGGCGAGCCGGCCGCCCGCGCCGTCGACGAGTGGCTGGTTCGGGGACGGGCCACGCTGCCGGTCCGCGGGCCGGCCCTGCTCGTCAACCGTCGCGGGACGCGCCTGAGTCGGCAGTCGGTGTGGACGGCCGTGCGCCGGGCCGCCGACCGCGCCGGCCTCACGGTGCCCGTCACCCCCCACACGCTGCGCCACAGCTTCGCGACGCACCTGCTCGACGGCGGTGCCGACGTGCGGGAGGTGCAGGAGCTGCTCGGGCACGCGAGCGTCACCACCACCCAGATCTACACGCTCGTCAGCCGCGGTGCGATGCACGACGTGTACCGGCGGGCGCACCCGCGCGCCTGAGGGGCGTGTCCGCGCGGGGCTAGCGTGGTGGTCCCCGGACGGAGCGCACCGACCCTGGACACCACACCGGTCCCGCAGCTGATCGCGCGGAAGCGTGACGGTGGTGCCCTGACCGACGAGGAGCTGCGCGGCCTGTTCGCCCGGTACCTGGCCGGCGACGTCGACGACGCGCAGATGGCGGCCCTGCTGATGGCGGGGGTCATCCGTGGGTTCTCCCGCGCCGAGGCCGTCGCCCTCACCGACGTGTTCGTCGCCTCCGGCGACCGCGTCGACCTGTCCGCCCTGGCCGGCCCGACGGTCGACAAGCACTCCACCGGCGGGGTCGGGGACACCACCACGTTCGTCGTCGCGCCGCTGCTCGCCGCGGTCGGCTGTCAGGTCGCGAAGCTGTCCGGCCGGGGACTCGGGCACACCGGCGGGACGATCGACAAGCTCGAGGCGATCCCGGGCCTGCGCACCGACCTGAGCGTCGACGAGGTCCGTCGGCAGGTGGCGAACGTCGGCCTCGCCGTCGCCTCGGCGACCGCCGACCTCGTCCCGGCCGACAAGCGGCTCTACGCCCTCCGGGACGTGACCGCGACCGTCCCGTCGCCGGCACTGATCGCGTCCAGCGTGATGAGCAAGAAGCTCGCCGGGGGCGCGTCGACCATCGTCCTGGACGTCAAGGCGGGCGACGGGGCGTTCAGTCCGACCGTCGACGACGCCGAGGCCCTGGCCCGGCTGTGCGTCGACATCGGCCGCGCCCACGGACGACGCACCGCCGCGCTCGTCACCGACATGTCGCAGCCGCTCGGCGACGCCGTCGGCAACGCCCTCGAGGTCACCGCCGCCATCGAGGTCCTCCAGGGCGGCGGCAGCACGCGCCTGCGTGAGGTCTCGCTGGCACTCGCCGCCGGTGCCCTCGAGCTGCTCGGCCGCACCGCGCAGGAGGCGGCCGAGGAGGCCGCCGCGGCGCTCGACGGCGGTGCGGCCCTCGCCCGCCTCGCGGACCTCATCGGGGCGCAGGGCGGCGACGTGCGGGTCGTCGACGACCCCCGCGCGGTCCTGCCGCAGGCGCCGGTCGTCGTCGACTGGGCGCCACCGGCCGGTCGGGTGCGCACGCTCGCGTGCCGGCGTCTCGGGGAGATCGCCGGTGCGCTCGGGGCCGGCCGCCAGCGCGCCGGGGACCCGGTCGACCCCGCCGTGGGGCTGGAGGTCGGCGTGCGGGTCGGTGACCCGGTCGACGCGCAGGGCCGCGGGCCGCGCGGCCCCGTCGTCCGCATCCACGCGCGGGACGACGCGGCGGTGGCGCGTGCGACGGCCGCCCTGGCCGACGCGGTCGAGGTGGCCGACGAGGCGGCCGCAGGGCCGCCGCTCATCCACCGTCGCATCGGCTTCGCCGCCGACGGCGACTGAGCCGGGAGGCGACGCACCCCCGTCGTCCGCGGTCCCGTCGGGGCTACGCTCCCGCGTCGGTGCAGGACGGGGAGCGCGGGTCGGCGTCCCACGTCCCGCCGCCGTCCGAGGAGCGCAGATGTCCTACCAGGTGCGACTGGACGTGTTCCAGGGCCCGTTCGACCTGCTCCTCCATCTGATCTCCCGTCGCCAGGTCGAGGTCACCGAGGTCGACCTCGCGGACATCACCGCCGACTACGTCGGGTCGCTCCGTGGCGGGCTCGAGGAGCTCGACCTCGAGTCGGCGACGCGCTTCCTCATGGTCGCCGCGACCCTCATCGAACTGAAGGCGGCCCGGCTGCTGCCCGCCGAGCAGCGCGAGGAGGTCGAGGACCTCCTCGGCGAGGCGCGCGACCGCCTGTACGCGCGCCTCCTCGAGTACCAGGCGTACCGCGACCTCGCCGGCCTGCTGCGGGACCGGCACGAGGCGAACGCCTGGCGCCTCACCCGCGAGGCCGCCCCGGAACCGTGGATGCTGCGGGTGCTGCCGCCGGTGCGCATCCCCGTCGACGCGGACGGGCTCGCACGGCTCGTCGCGACCGTCTCCGGCCGTGTCCCCGACGCGCCCGTGGACCTGCACCACATCCGGCGGGCGACGATCACCGTGCGCGAGGCCGCCGAGCTGGTCCTCGGTGTGCTCGACGACGACCGTGTGCTCAGCTTCGCGGAGCTCACCTCCGGACGCAGCCGGACCGACCGGGTCGCCCTGTTCCTGTCCGTGCTGGAGCTGTTCAAGGTCGGCGCGATCGACCTGCACCAGGCGGAGGAAGCACCGATGGAGATCTCCGTGCGCGGCAGCGTCGACGGTGCCGTCCGGCTGCTCGAGGCCCTCGACGCGTCGCTCGAGGCCGCGATCGGCACGGACGGCGCGCCCGTCGCCGAGGAGCTGTCGGCATGAGCGGGACGCCCGACGTCACCGTCGCGGGGGAGGTCCCGCCGTCGGACCTGCCGGACCCCGACGGACCGGCGGACGGGGCGCTCGGCCCCCTCGACGTCGACGACGACGTGCTGCGGCGCGGGCTCGCCGCGGTGCTGTTCGTCACCGACGAGCCGGTCAGCACCGCGACGCTCGCCGAGACGCTCGGCGTCGACGCCGCCCGCTGCGGCGCCCTGCTCGCCCAGGTCGGCGAGACGCTCTCGGCCGCGCCGCTCGGCATCGAGCTGTGCGAGGTCGCCGGCGGCTGGCGCCTGATGACCGACCCGACCGCACGGCCGGTGCTGGAGCGGTGGCTCGTCGGGTCGCGCCACGGGCGGCTGACGCAGGCGGCGCTGGAGACGCTCGCGGTCGTGGCGTACCGCCAGCCGATCGCCCGGATGACCATCGGGGAGATCCGCGGCGTCAACCCCGACGGGGCGCTGCGCAGCCTGGTCGCCCGTGGGCTCGTCACCGAGGTCGGCCGTGAGGACGGCCCCGGTCAGGCCGTGCTGTTCGGCACGACCCCCGCGTTCCTCGAACGCATGGGGCTGCGCACCCTCGACGAGCTCCCGCCGGTGCCGCCCCACCTGCCCGACGGGCCGGCGCCCGACGAACCGGACGCCGGTGGTCTGGGGGAGCTGCGCCGGCGCCTGCGCGACGGGAGCGCCCGGCTGGGGGAGGGGGGCGACGCCACGGCGGCCCGCACCGACCGCCTCGCCGCCGCCGGGGCCCTCACCGAGGACGACGACGAGCCCGCGATGGCACCGCCCCGCCGGCGCGAGCGGCCCTCCGACGACCCCGAGATCGGTGACCTCTCCGAACGGCTGGAGCAGGCCGCACGCAGCGCGATGGGGCGGCTGCGCAGCGTCCGCACCGAGGAGCCCGACCCGGCCGAGCCGGGCGACGCCGCGGGGGACGCCACGGCCGACGAGCCGGGTGCGGGGACGGCCGACGGGTCGGCCGATGGCTGAGCGCCTGCAGAAGGTCATGGCCGCGGCGGGCATCGCCTCCCGGCGCGCCTCGGAGGTCCTCATCAGTGAGGGGCGGGTCACCGTCAACGGTGCGGTCGCCGCCCTCGGCGACAAGGTCGACCCCGCCGTCGACGTCGTCGAGGTCGACGGGGAACGGGTCGTCGTCGACACGACCCTGCGCTACCTGATGCTGAACAAGCCCCGCGGCGTCGTCTCGACCACCCACGACCCGCAGGGGCGCCCCACCGTCATGGACCTCGTGAACCTCGACGAACGGCTGTACCCGGTCGGCAGGCTCGACCAGGACACCGAGGGTCTCCTCCTGCTCACCAACGACGGGGAGCTCGCCAACCGGCTGCTCCACCCGTCCTTCGAGGTCGAGCGGACCTACCTGGCGCTCGTCCCGGGGCCGCTGCGTCGGGACGTGCTGCGGCAGCTGGCCGACGGGGTCGAGCTGGACGACGGACCGGCGCGTCCACGGCGCGTCCGCGTCGTCGAGGAGCACCACGGCAAGGCGCTCGTCGAGCTGGTGATGACCGAGGGCCGCAAGCGGGAGGTCCGGCGGATGCTCGCCGCCGTCGGCGCCCCCGTCGAGCGGCTCGCACGGGTCGGCTTCGGTGGGGTCGAGCTCGGCGACCTGCGGCAGGGGAAGTGGCGCTTCCTCGACCGGCCGGAGATCGCCGGGCTGCATGCGGCCACCGGTGCGGCGGTCCCCCGATGAGCGGGGGGCGGGTCCGCGCGGTCCGCGGGGCGACGACGGTCGACGCCGACACCAGGACGCAGGTCATCGACCGGACGCGTGAGCTCGTGGCCGCCGCCCTCGAGCGCAACGGCCTCCAGGCGGACGACCTGATCTCCATCCTGTTCACGGCCACCGACGACGTCCGCAGCGCGTTCCCCGCGGAGGCGGCACGTGAGGCGGGCCTCACCCAGGTCCCGCTGATGTGCGCACGGGAGCTCGACGTCGTCGACGGGGTCGAGCGCTGCATCCGCGTGATGCTGCACGTCTGGACGGACCGGGACGCGTCCGAGCTGCGTCACCCCTACCTGCACGGTGCACGGCAGCTGCGCACCGACCTGCCCGAGTGAGCGGCGGCCCGCTCGCCGAGCCGGGGACCGTCGCCATCGCCGGCGGTGGGCTCATCGGCACGTCACTGGCCCTCGCGCTCGCCGCCGAGGGGCACCGGGTGCGCATCCACGAGCCACGGGCGGAGACCCGCACGACGCTCGCCGACGTCCTCACCGCCCTGCCCGAGCCCGCCGGTGGGCGCCCGACGGTGGGGGAGCGGTGGGACGCCGTCGCCACCGGTGCGGACGTCGTCATCGCCGCCGTCCCGCCCGGTGCGATCGCCACCGTCCTGGCCGAGGGGGCGGCGGTCGCGGCGTCCGACGCGCTGCTCACCGACGTCGCCGGGACGAAGCAGGGTGTCGTCGCCGACGTCGCCCGCGCGCTGCCGCCCGCGGCGCTCGCCCGTTACGTCGGCGGCCATCCGATGGCGGGCAGCGAGCGCAGCGGCCCCACCGCGGCGGACGCAACCCTCTTCAGCGGCGTCACCTGGGTGCTCACCCCGACGGCGGCGACGGCCGACACGTCCCTCGCCGCCGCCGGCGAGCTGGTCCGCGCCGTCGGCGGCCGCGCGCTCGTGCTCAGCGCGGAGGAGCACGACACGATCGTCGGGCTCGTCAGCCACCTGCCGCAGCTGGTCGCGTCGGTGCTCGCCGACGTCGCCGCGGAGGCCGTCGACGCACGTCGTGACGCCGTCATGGCCGTCGCCGGTCCCGGCTTCCGCGACACGACCCGGATCGCGGCGAGCGACGCGGCGCTGTGGCTCGACATCGTCGCCGCGAACCGCCCGGCGGTCCTGCGGGCCCTCGAGGCGTTCCGCGAGCGGCTGGACACGGTCGCCACGGCCGTCGCCAGCGCGGACGAGACGACGCTCGGCGACGTGCTGCGGCGGGCGAGCGCCGCACGCCGCCGCCTGCTGCCCAAGGAGCTCGCCGCCCCGACCCGCGACCTGATCGTCCCCCTGCGCGACCGCCCCGGCGAGCTCGCCCGCATCACCGCGGCGCTCGGCAGCGCCGGCATCAACATCGAGGACCTGGGCATCCGCCACGCGACGGCCGCGGACCGCGGCTCCCTGCAGCTGCGGGTCCGGGCGGACGACGGCGCGCGTGCGCTCACCGTCCTCGCAGAGGCCGGCTTCGGTGGGGTGGACGCCACCGACACGCCCGGCACCCCCGGCACCCCCGGTACCCCCGACGGCGGCCGGCCGGACGGCGCAGCAGGCCCGGGGCCCACGGCATGAGCGCGACGGCCCCGGACGTCCCCGATCGCGTCCGCATCCACCCGGCCCCGACGCTGCGCGGCAGCGTCGACGTCGCCGGCGACAAGTCGATCGGCCACCGTGCCCTGCTCATCGGCGCGCTGAGCGCCGCCCCCGTCGCGGTCGACGGCGTCCCCGACGCCGGGGACGTGCGCGCAAGTGCGGCCGCGCTGCGGGCCCTGGGCGTGCGGGTCGAGCTCGAGGTGGACGGTGACGGACGCCTCGCCGGGACGGTCCATGCGCCGCTGCAGGGCGGTCCCGACCCCCAGCCCGTCCCGATCGACTGCGGGAACTCCGGCACGACGCTGCGGCTCCTCGCCGGCGTCGCCGCCGGTGCCGGCCGCCACGTCCTGCTCGACGGTGACGCGTCGCTGCGCCGGCGCCCCGTCGACCGCATCATGGCCCCCCTCGTCGCCATGGGTGCGCGCGCCTCGGCACGGGACGGCCGGCTCCCACCGCTGGACCTCGCCGGTGGCCGGCTGCACGGCGTCACGTGGGACAGTCCGGTGGCCAGCGCCCAGGTCAAGTCCGCCGTGCTGCTCGCCGGCGTGGCCGCCGGCGTGGAGGTCCGCGTCCGCTCGCCGCATCCGAGCCGCGACCACACCGAACGGATGCTCGGCCACGGCGGCGTCACGGTGCGCACGACGCACGCTGCCGACGGCGGCGAGGAGGTCCACCTCACCCCGGGTGCGGCGCCGCGGCCGAAGCGGCTGACGGTGCCGCGGGACCCGTCCGCGGCCGCGTTCTGGCACGTCGCGGCCGCCTGCGGCGCCGGCACCATCACCACCCCCGCCGTCGGGCTCAACCCCGGACGTACCGGTGCGCTGGACGTGCTGCGGGCCCTCGGCGCGGCGGTGACCGTCCACGACGCGGAGGAGCGGTGCGGCGAGCCGGTCGGCACCGTCACGGTCGCCCCCGGACGGCTCACCGGCGCCACCGTCGACGGGGCCCTCGTCGTGCGCAGCCTCGACGAGCTGCCCGTCCTCGCGCTCGCCGGCGCCTGCTCCGACGAGGGTCTGACGGTCCGCGACGCAGGTGAGCTGCGGGTCAAGGAGTCCGACCGGATCGGGACGCTCGGTGCGCTGTTCGCCGCCCTCGGCCTGGCGTTCGTCGCGCACCCCGACGGCTTCGACGTCCCCGGCGGACAGCGCCCCGGCGGCGGCGCCGTCGACGCGGCGGGTGACCACCGGATCGCGATGACCGCCGCCGTCGCGGCGAGCCTCGGCACCGGCCCGGTCGACATCGACGGCTTCGCGAGCGTCGCCACGTCCTACCCGACGTTCCTCGACGACCTCGCCGCGCTCGGCGGCGCGGTGGAGGTGCGTGATGCCTGAGCCCCACGACGAGGCGGCGACCGCGGCCCGCGCCCGGCGCCTGCGCATCGCCCTCGACGGGCCGGCCGGCTCGGGGAAGTCGTCGGTCGCCCGGGCCCTCGCGGCCGAGCTGGACGCCCGCCACCTCGACACGGGGGCGATCTACCGGGCGATCACCCTCGCCTGCGTCGAGTCCGGGGTTGACCTCGCCGACGGTGACGCCTGCGCCGCCGTGGCGCGTGCGGCCCGCATCGACCAGGAGGACGGTCGCACCCGGCTCGACGGGCGGGACGTGGAGGACGCCATCCGTGGGGACGACGTCTCCGCACGGGTGTCGACGGTCTCCGCCCATGCGGCGGTCCGTGACGTGCTGCTCGCGCACCAGCGGGAGCTCGCCGCGGACGGGGCGGTCGTCGAGGGGCGCGACATCGGCACCGTCGTCCTCCCCGACGCGGACGTGAAGGTGTTCCTGACCGCGAGCGCCGCCGAGCGGGCGCGGCGCCGTGCGGCCCAGCTCGGCCGCGACGACGTGGACGACCTGCGGGCCGCGATCGAGGAGCGGGACCGGCTGGACACCGAACGTGCGGTGGCGCCCCTGCGCCCCGCCGACGACGCCCTCGTCCTGGACACGTCCGACCTGCCGTTCGACGAGGTCGTCGCCATCCTCGCCGCCCGTGTCCGTGCCGAGGCCGAGGCTCGCGTCGCCGCGGAGGCGGCCCTGCCGCGTCGGCTGCCGCGCGTGGCGGTCGTCGGCCGGCCCAACGTCGGCAAGTCGACGCTCGTGAACCGGGTCCTGCGCGAGCGCGTCACGATCGTCGAGGCCGTCCCCGGCGTCACCCGGGACCGCACCGAGCACGTCGCCGTCTGGCAGGGCCGCGAGTTCCTGCTCGTCGACACCGGCGGGTGGGAGCACGGGACGGACGACGCGGTCGGCCGCGAGGTCGTGCGGCAGACCGAGGCGGCGATCGCCGGCGCGGACGTGGTCGTCCAGGTCATCGACGGCACGGTCGGCGTGCTCGACGACGACGAGCGGGTCGCGCGGACCCTGCGTCGCTCCGGTGCCGCCGCGCTGCTCGTCGTCAACAAGGTCGACCGGGAGCAGGACGTCCCCGCGACGGGCGCGGAGGTGCGGCTCGGTCTCGGCGAGCCCCACGCCGTGTCCGCCCGCAACGGTCGCGGGGTCGACGCGCTCCTCGACGACGTCGTCGCCCGGCTGCCCGACACGCCCCGCGAGGACGGGCAGGCGGTCGCCGCACCGGGCACGCCGCACGTCGCGCTCATCGGCCGCCCCAACGTCGGCAAGTCCTCGCTGTTCAACCGGCTCGTCGGTGACGAGCGCGCCATCGTCCATGACGCGCCGCACACGACCCGCGACGCGATCGACACGCTCGTGACCGTCGACGGGCAGGACCTCGTGTTCGTCGACACGGCGGGGCTTCGACGCCGCTACCGCAGCGGTGAGGACGTCGAGCAGTACGCCGTCGACCGGACCCGTGCGGCCATCGAGCGCTCCGACGTCGCCCTGTTCCTCATCGACGCGGGCGAACCGATCGGCGCGCAGGAGCAGCGCCTCGCGGCGATGCTGCGGGACGCCGGCTGCGGGCTGGTCGTCGTGCTCAACAAGTGGGACACGGTCGACGAGGAGCGGCGGGACGAGCTCGAGCGGGAGCTCGACCGGCTCCTCGGGTTCGCCACCTGGGCGCCACGGGTGAACGTCAGCGCGCTGACCGGCCGCGCCGTGAGTCGCCTCGGACCGGCGATCGCGACCGTGCTGGCCAACCACCGCCGGCGCATCCCGACCGGTGAGCTCAACCAGGTCATCGGCCGGGCCGTGGAGGACCACGCGCCCGCACGCAGCGGCACGCGCCCCGTCCGGCTGCGCTACGCCGTGCAGGTCGGTGTCGGCCCGCCGCGGCTGCTGCTGTTCGCCAACGGCCCGCTCGAGGACGGCTACCTGCGGTACCTCGAGCGCACCCTGCGGGAGCGTTACGACCTCTCGGGCACGCCGGTCGTGCTCGAGACCCGGGCGCGCAGCGCGGACGCGCGGCGGGGTGGGCGCGGGACGCGCGGCCGCCCACGCCGGTCCTGAGGGGCACGGGCACGGCGGTATCGTTGCGCCGCCCGTCAGGCGGCGGGCCAACGGGCTGTGGCGCAGTCAGGTAGCGCACTCGTCTGGGGGACGAGGGGTCGCCGGTTCAAGTCCGGCCAGCCCGACCACGAGGTCGTCGGGGGCGTGTCGTGCGGGTGTTCGACATCGGAGGGCCGGACGCGCCGCGGACGGCGTCGGACCGCGTGCTCACCGTCCCCAACGCCCTCAGCCTGGCGCGCCTCGCCGTGCTCCCGCTGCTGTACGTGGACCTGACGGCGGGGCGCACCGGACGGGCGCTGCTCGTCATGCTCCTCGTCACCGCCAGCGACTGGTTCGACGGCTACCTCGCGCGCGTCCTCGACCAGCGGTCCCGCCTCGGGGAGGTCCTCGACCCGATCGGTGACCGGGCGGTGTTCCTCGTCGTCGGGGTCGCCCTCGTGATCGCCGAGCTGCTGCCGCTGTGGATGCTCGTCGTCCTGCTCGCCCGCGAGCTGGCCGTCGTCCTCGTCGGTGCCGTCCTGCTCGTGCGGCGCGGCACCCGCATCCCGGAGACGTCGCGGCTCGGGAAGGTCGCGACGTCCGGGCTGATGCTGTCGATCCTCGGGCTCCTGCTCGCCGACGTGCTGGGGGCGGCCACGGCCGGCGCCTGGCTGCGAGCCGCCGCGCTCGGTGGCCTCGGCATCAACCTGGCGCTGACCTACCTCGCGACCGTCGGCTACGCCCGCGCGGCCCTCTCGGCCCGCCGCTAGCCTCCCTCCTCGGAGCGGGGAGGACGACGGTGGCGGAGCAGGAGCGTCGCGACGGACCGGTGGACACGACCGCGTCGCTCGACCCGGACGCCCTCGCGGCGGGCGCGGACCCGACGGCGAGCGCGGCCGACGGCGGCGGCGACCGGCGCCTGATCATCACCCGCGGTCCCGGTGCGGGCTCGACGTTCCTCCTCGACCGTCCGGAGATCCGTATCGGACGGCATCCGGAGGCGGACATCCTCCTCGACGACGTGACGGTGTCACGCCGGCACGCGCTCGCCAGCACCCTCGACGGCCGGGTCGTCCTGACCGACCAGGGCAGCCTGAACGGGACGTACGTGGCCGGGGAGCGGGTCGACAGCCACGTGCTGGCCGACGGGGACGAGGTCCAGGTCGGCCGCTTCCACCTCGTGTTCCGGGAGGGCCCGGACGCCGCGGACGACGGGGCGGGCGGTGCCTGACGGCTTCACCATCGGTGAGGTCCTCACCCACCTGAAGCAGGAGTTCGACGACGTCTCGATCTCCAAGATCCGCTTCCTCGAGTCGGAGGGGCTGGTCCGGCCGGGCCGCTCCGAGTCCGGCTACCGCCAGTTCACGGCCGACGACGTGGAGCGGCTCCGCTACGTGCTCGCCGCGCAGCGCGACCGCTACCTCCCCCTGCGGGTGATCAAGGAGGAGCTCGCCCGGCTCGACGCGGGACTGCCCGTCGAGGAGACCCGCCCGACCACGGCCCCGAACGACCGGACGCCCACCGACGACGGCGCCGCGGGGCTCACCGACGTCGTCCTCGACCGGCAGGAGCTCGCCTCCGCGAGCGGCCTGGACGGGGCGGCGATCGACGCGCTCGTCGCCGCGGGCGTGCTGCCGGCGCGCGAACCGTTCGACGGCGCCGCCCTGCGGGTCGCCCGCGTCGCGGCGGAGCTGCTGCGTCGTGGCCTCGAGCCGCGCCATCTGCGCGGCTACCGGCTCGCGGCGGAGCGGGAGGCGGACCGCATCGAGCAGCTCGTCGCGCCCCGGCTCGCGCAGCGCAACCCCGACAGCCGCCGGGGTGCGGCGTCCGCGGCGGAGGAGCTCGTCACCCTCGGCGCGCAGCTGCACCGGCTGCTGCTGGACGCCCGGCTCGCCGACACGCTCCGCACGTGAGCGGGCGGCCCGTCCGGGTCGGCGCGCTGGCCGCCACCCTCCTCCTGCTCGCCGGCCCGGTGCCCGCCGGTGCCGACACGACGCGCGACGTCGCGGCCGACACGACGCTGACGACGGCGGTGTCGACCGCCCTGGCCGCGCCCGCGATCGGGACGACGGCGCTGCCCGCGCACCTCAGCCTCGCGCTCGTCGAGGTCGAGACCGGCGCGCTCATCGCCGTGCGCGACGGGACGACCCGTCGGCCGATCGCGTCCACCATCAAGCTGCTCACCGCCCTCACGGTGGTCGAGGCGCTGGCGCCGGGGGAGGTGGTCACCGTCGGCGAGGCGGCCGCCGCCGTCGGCGGCTCGTCGTACGGGCTGCGGGCGGGGGAGCGGCGCAGCGTCGAGGACCTCCTCGCCGGCCTGCTCCTCCGGTCGGGCAACGACGCGGCCGTCGCGCTCGCCGTCGCCGTCGCCGGGAGCGAGGAGGCGTTCACCGCCCGGATGGCCGACGTGCTCGCCGGGCTGGGGATCGACGCCCGTCCGGCGTCGGCGTCGGGCCTGGAGGAGGGGGACGCCCTCAGCGCGACCGAGCTGGCCACGGTCGCGCTCGCCGCGCTCGCCGAGCCGCGCATCCGTGCGCTCGTCGGCGTCGACGCGGTCGTGCTGCCGTCGGGCCGCATCGTCGAGAACCGCAACCGGTTCCTCACGGACGTCGAGGGGGCGACCGGGCTCAAGACCGGCTTCACCAACGCGGCGGGCTTCACCCTCGCCGCGTCCGCCCGGCGCGACGGCCGGGAGCTGGTCGCCGTGGTGCTCGGGGCGGCCGACGACCTGCAGCGGCGCACGGCCGCGACCCGGCTGCTCGAGGACGGCTTCGCGGGCACCCGCCGTGTCGACCTCACCTCCAGCGTCGAGCTGCGCCGGGCGGCGGGTCCCGTCCGGTACGCGAGCGCACCACTGCCCGCGACCGTCGCGGTGGCTGCGGACGTGACGTTCGGCTGGGACGCGGGCTTCCACGCGGAGCGCGGCCCGAGCACGGTCGCCGTGCACGTCGACGGGGAGGTCGTCACCCGCCGTCCGGTCCAGCGCCTCGACGGCCGGGCGGACGCGCCGCCCGTCGGGCTCGGGGCCGCGCTGGTCGACGGGGTCTACGCCGCGCTCCTGCCCGCGGCGCTGGCCGGATCGGTCGGGGACGGGCTCCGGTAGCCTGCGCGGCGCGCGGCGGTCGGAACCGGAGCTCCCATGATCCCTCTCGAGCTGGTCGGCGTCCGTGTCGAGCTGCCCGCGAACCAGCCGATCGTGCTGCTGCGCGAACCACGGTCGGGTCGGTACCTCCCGATCTGGATCGGCGGTGCCGAGGCGATGTCGATCTCCGCGCACCTCGAGGGCGAGGTCCCGCCCCGGCCCCTCACGCACCAGCTGCTCGTGGACACCGTGCGTGCGCTCGGTGCCGACCTCGAGGCGGTGCACCTCACGGACCTGCGCGAGGGGACGTTCTACGCGGAGCTGCATCTCCTCCAGGACGGCACCGACATCGTCGTCTCCGCCCGGCCCTCCGACGCGATCGCCATCGCGATCCGCTTCGGTCCGGTCCCGATCCTCGTCGACGACGAGCTGTTCGAGCGCGTGGCGATCGAGCTCGGCGACGTCGAGGACGAGGACGACGCGGGGGAGGGGGTCGACCCGGAGCTCGAGGTCGAACGCTTCCGGGAGTTCCTCGAGGACCTCGACCCTGACGACTTCCTCGAGGGCTGACCCTCGACCTCAGGTACAGGGTCAGCCCCGGCCGTGCCCGGCGGGCCCCGACGGGCGGTTGACGCCCTCCGCGCCCCTCCGTACGCTGCTGCCATCAGCGGAGTTCCACCCCTGTCCTGCCGGTCGATCCCCGGCCGGTGGTGCGCTCCGGGGAGGTTCCCTCCACCGCGCAGGGGTGGTTCCCAGTGGAGGGATGGCCCCCCGGGACCTCCACCAGGGCCCCGGACGGGGGCGGGGGCGCGGCAGGGACAGGATCGCGGCCGGTGGCCGCGGCAGGAGGAGGACGACGATGGCGCCGAGGTCCGACGCACGGCCGCGCAGGGCGGCCGCCCGCCAGGGGCAGCTGCTGCTCGACCTGCCCGTGGACACACGGGTCGGCTACCGGGGCGCGTTCGTCCACCGCGTCGTCGGGATCAGCTACCGCCAGCTCGACTACTGGGACCGGACCGACCTGGTGCGCCCGTCGATCAGCGGCGCACAGGGCTCGGGGTCGCAGCGCCTCTACAGCTTCGACGACATCGTCCGCCTGCGCGTCATCAAGCGCCTCCTCGACGCCGGCGTCGGGCTCGCACGCATCCGCACGGCCCTCGAGGAGCTCGCCCGTCAGGGGCGCACCCTCGCCGACGTCACCCTCGCCTCCGACGGCAGCACCGTCTACGCGATCGACGACGACCAGCAGCTGCTCGACCTGCTCCAGCGCGGGCAGGGCGTCTTCGCCATCGCCGTCGACCCGCTCGTCGACGAGCTGCGGGGCGAGGTCACCGCGCTCGAGTCGTCCGATGAGGAGGACCGCATCGAGGCGCCGTTCGCGTCGGAGGCCGTCGCCGGCTGACGCCACCCCGACGGCGCGCTCGCCATGGCCGCCGCACCCGCCCGACCGTCCCGCCCCGCCGTCACCCGACGCGCAGCGCCGCCCCGGAGCGAGGAGCAGGCCGTGAGCGACGCGTCGACCCCTGCGGTGCGGCTGGTCGACGTGCGCAAGACGTTCCCCGGCGCCGAGGGCGCCGCGGTCGAGCGGCTGTCGCTCGACGTCCCGCGCGGCTCCGTCGTCGCCCTCATCGGGCCGTCGGGCTGCGGCAAGACCACGAGCCTGCGCATGATCAACCGGCTCATCGAACCGTCCGCCGGGCGCGTCGAGGTCGAGGGGCGTGACACGAGCACCGTCGACCCGATCGCGCTGCGGCTCGGCATCGGCTACGTCATCCAGGCGGTCGGGCTGTTCCCGCACCGGAGCATCGCCGACAACATCGCCGTCGTCCCGCGCGCCCTCGGCTGGGACCGGGCCCGGATCGCGTCCCGGGTCGCGGAGCTCGCCGAGCTGGTCGGGCTCGAGCAGGACCAGCTGCAGCGGTTCCCCGACGAGCTCTCCGGTGGGCAGCAGCAGCGCGTCGGCGTCGCGCGTGCGCTGGCCGCCGACCCACCGCTGCTCCTGATGGACGAACCGTTCGGTGCGGTCGACCCGGTCGTGCGGGGGCGCCTGCAGCAGGAGCTGCTGGCGCTGCAGGCCCGACTGCACAAGACGATCGTGCTCGTCACCCACGACCTCGACGAGGCGCTGCTGGTCGCCGACCGCGTGGCGCTGCTGGACCGGGGCGGCCGCCTCGCGCAGTACGCCGAGCCCGACCGGCTCCTGCAGGAACCCGCCGAACCGTTCGTCACCGAGTTCCTCGGGGCGGACCGCAGCCTGCGCCGGCTCGCCCTGCGCGAGGTCGGTGAGCTGTCGTTGCGCGACGGGCCGGTCGTCACGCGCGGGACGGACCGCGCGACGGCGCGCGCGGTCCTCGCCCGCGAGGGGGGCGACTGGCTCGGGATCACCGACGGCGTGCGCTTCCTCGGCTGGGTGCCCGCCGCGGGGCTCGCGGGGGAGGGGCCGGTGCCGGAGGACGACCTCGAGGCGCCGGCGGCCCTCGTCGGCCCGGACGACACGCTCCGCGCGGCGATGGACCGCATCATGACGGCACGGACCGCCGTCGCCGTCGTCGTCGAGGACGGCCGCTTCCGCGGTGTCGTGACCCTCGAGCTGATCCGTCGTGCCCTGGCCGAGCCGCACACCCCGTCACCACAGACCCCGCCGTCGCCGGAGCCGTCGCCGGAGGGATCGCGGTGAGCGACGCCAACCCGCTGCTCCGGTTCGACTACCTCGTCGACCAGCGGGCCGCGATCGTCGCCGCCGTGCTCGAGCACCTCGAGCTGACCGTCGCGACGGTCGCCCTGGGGCTGCTGCTCGCCGCACTGCTCGCAGGTGTGGCCCTGCGCTGGCGGTGGCTGCGGCCCACGATCTCCGCCGGGACGGCGGCGCTGTACACCATCCCGTCGGTCGCGCTGTTCGCGCTGCTCGTGCCCTCGACGGGGCTGTCGCGCTCGACCGCACTCATCCCGCTCGTCGCCTACACGCTGGTCGTGCTCGTCAGCGCGATCCTCGACGGCTTCGACCAGGTCCCGCGGCCCGTCGAGGAGGCCGCGGAGGCGCTGGGGCTCACCCCGCGTCGGCGGGTCCTGCGCGTGCGCATCCCCCTCGCCCTCCCGGTCATCATCAGCGGGCTGCGGGTCGCGACGGTGACCACGGTCGGCCTGGTGACCCTCGCCGCCATCGTCGGGCAGGGCGGCCTCGGCCGCCTCATCCTCGACGGCCTCCGCCGGGCCTTCTGGACCCCGCTGACCGTCGGCGCCGTGCTCTCCATCGTCCTCGCCCTGCTCCTCGACGCCGCCTTCGTCCTCCTCGAGCGCCGGCTCGCCCCGTGGGCCGTGCGGCGGACCGCCCGACCATGAGCGGCGTGCGCCTGGCACAGGCGGCCCTGCCGCGCGACATCACCCTGCGGGAGTGGCTGCTCGACGGGGCGTCGTGGACGGGGGAGGGGGGCATCCTCCCGTCGCTGGTCGACACGCTCACGCTGTTCGGTGCCGTCATGCTCGTCGCGACGCTCCTCGCCGTCCCGACGGCCGCCGTCCTCGCGCACCTGGGTCGTGCCCGACTCATCGGCGCGTGGCTGGTCAACGTCGGCCGCGCCGTGCCGACGTTCGCGCTCGCGGCGCTGCTCGTGCCGATCTCGTTGCGTGCCGGGTACGGCTTCGAACCGTGGCCGATCTTCACCGCACTGACCCTCATGGCCCTCCCGCCGATGTACCTCGGGACCTACACGGCGGTCAGCGGCGTCGACCGGGCCGCGGTCGACGCGGCGCGCGCCGTCGGCCTGCGGGGCCGTGCCGTGCTGCGGCAGGTCGAGCTGCCGCTGGCGCTGAGCATCATCCTCACCGGCGTGCGCGTCTCCGCCGTGCAGGTCATCGCCACCGAGCCGATCCGCGCGTTCCTCGGCGGTGACGGGCTCGGGCGGTACGTGCGCGACGGGCTCGGGCAGCGCAACACCACCCTCATCGTCGGCGGGGCGGCGCTCGTCGCGGTGCTCGCCGGCCTCGTCGCGCTCGCGCTGGCGGCGCTGCAGCGACTGCTCGTCCCGCGGGGCGTCCGACGGCTGCAGGCCGTCGGCGCCAGCCGCGACGTCCCCGCCTGACCCCCGACCGCCGCACACCCCCGTACCCTCGCGGAGGAGCAGCACGGTCCCGGCCGGACGCTGCTCCGAACCCTCCACCCACCCCACCCCCTGTCCGCGTGCGCCCGTCGTGGTGCGCGGGCGCTGCGACGCACCCGATCGACCCCTGACGTCACGAGAGGAAGACGCATGCTCCGCACCCGAACCCGTCCGAACCGGACCGCCGCACGTCCGCTGCGCGCGGCCGCGCTGCTCGGCGCGGTCGCCCTCGTCGTCGCCGCCTGCGGCGGCACCGACGAGCCCGCGGCCGACGAGCCGACGGCGGAGGCCCCGACCGCCGAGGAGCCCACCGAGGAGCGCACGGAGGAGACCACCGACGCGCCGGTCACCGACGGCCCCACGATCGTCACCCGGGGCCAGAACTTCTCCGAGGCCCGCACCATCGCGCAGGTGTACGCGCAGCACCTCGAGGCCCTCGGCTACCCCGTGGAGCTGCTGACCGCGGCCGGGTTCCGGACCGAGGCCATCGCCGCCCTGGAGGCGGGGGAGGTCAACCTGATCGTCGACTACATCGGTGGCTCGCAGGCGGCCCTCGCGCCGGACGTGCCCTCCAGCGCCGACGCCGACGCGATCATGGAGGTCATCCGCCCGGCGTACGCGGCCATCGGCGCCCGAGCCCTCGACTACGCCCCGGCGATCGACGGGGACGCCCTGATCGTCCGCGGGGACTCGCCGGCGACGACCATCAGCGACCTCGCCGACCTCGACGTCGTGTTCGGCGCCTCCGCGCAGTGCTTCGAGCGGCCGCAGTGCTTCCTCGGGCTCACCGACCCGGACCTGTACGGCATCACGTTCGCGGACACGACCACCATCGAGTTCGGACCGCTGCTGGGGGAGGCCCTGAAGGCCGGTGAGGTCGACGCCGTCGTGTGGAACGACACCGCCCCGCAGATCGGCGTCGAGGGCTTCCGCGTCCTCGAGGACGACCTCGGCCTGTTCCCCGCCCAGAACATCGCCCCGATCGTGAGCGAGTCGCTCATCGACGCGTACGGCGACGACCTCGTCGCGGCCCTCGACGCGCTCAGCGCCCGCATCACCACCGAGGACCTCGTCGCGTGGAACGTCGAGACGGACCTCGAGTTCCGCGAGCCCGTCGACGTGGCCCGCGAGTGGCTCGAGACCGAGGGGCTGCTCGGCTGACATGGAACGGCTGCAGGCGTTCACGGACGTCGTCGCCGGCGCCCGGTGCTGGGGGATCGAGCTCGACCCCCGGTACCGGGTGCTGGCGGTGACCGTCGAGCCGGACCCGCTGCGGGCCCCGGGCACGGCGGGGGAGCACCAGCTGCTGTGCTTCCCCGCATCGGTGCTGCTGGTGACCGTCACCCGGCCGACGAGCGCGGACGGCACGGCCCGCACGGCGCTGCTCACGTTCGACCTGGAGCAGCTCACGGCCGTCTCGGAACGGTTCGGCGGCGCGGTCATCGGCGACACACCCTTCGGGCTGCCGGAACCGCGCCCCGGGACCTGGGGGCCGCGTCACAGCCTCGAGGGCCGCTCGAGCGCCGCGGACGGGACGCGCGCGACGCTGACGCTCGACCTGACCGATGAGGACGGTGCACGCCTGCAGCTGTTCACCCGCTTCGACGACGCTGAGCTGCGCGACGCCGCCCGCACGCGCGTCCTGGCGACGTCGGAGACGGAGGCCGGACCGTCCCGGGCGGGGAGCGGTGCCGCGGGCCCGGCGCCGGGCGAGGTGGACGACCCCGCCGACCCGCTCCGGTTCTAGTTTACAGAATGTATCTTATGGGGGTGATGCGGGGACGCCCGCCGGGACCTGCGAGACTGCCGCATGCCGTCCGTGCCCGTGCCCGCTGACGACGCCCCCTCCGCGGACCGGCGCCTCGTCCTCGACGCCGTCGTCGTCGGTGCGGCGGTCGCGGCGTTCGGCGTCGCGTTCGGCGTCGCCGCCGCGTCGGCGGGGATGCCGCCGTGGCTGGCGGTGCTGTCGAGCGTCGTGGTGTTCGCCGGCGCGTCGCAGTTCGCGTTCGTCGCGGTCGCGGCGACGGCGGACCCGATCACCGGGGCCGTCAGCGGGATCCTGCTGAACCTGCGCATCATCGGCTTCAGCCTGGCCCTCGCACCGCGGCTCGGGGCGACCACGCTGCCCGGACGCCTGCTCGACGGCTACCTCATCACCGACGAGTCCGCCGCCATCGCCTTCGAGGGGCCGCCGGCGGCGACCCGGCACCGGCTCCGCGTCGCGGGCGCGAGCGTCGGCATCTTCTGGGTCGCGGCCACGGCCCTCGGCGCCTACGGCGGCGACCTCCTCGGGGACGTCCGCGCGTACGGCCTGGACGTCGCCTTCCCCGCCGCGTTCGTCGCGCTGCTCGCCCCCGCGCTGCGCCGGCCGGGTGGGCTGCGTCTCGCCCTGACGGGCGGGATCATCGCCCTGCTCGCCCTGCAGGTCGTGCCCACCGGCCCCGCCGTGCTGCTCGCGGGGCTCGCGGTCCTCCCGGCGCTGCGCACCCCCGAGGAATCCGCATGAACCCGCTGACCGGGCCCGGTGCGTGGGCGGGCATCGCCCTGCTCGCGCTCGCGACGCTGGCGTTCAAGCTCGTCGGCCCGCTCGCCGCGGGCCGCGTGACCCTCCCGCCGCGCCTCGCCCGGGCCGCGCAGCTGCTCCCGACCGCGCTGATCGCAGGGCTCGTCGCGACGCAGACCTTCGACGCCGGCGTGGACGATGCCAAGGTCGCCGGGGTGCTCGCGGCGGTCGTGGCCGTCGCCCTCCGGGCACCGTTCGCGCTCGTCGTCCTCGTCGGAGCCGTCACGGCCGCAGGGCTGCGGGCGGCCGGCGTCGCCTGACGCGACGCCCTCAGCGCGCCGCCGACGCCGCCGCGGCCAGACGGTCGGCGTACTCGTTCCAGCGGTGTCCCGCGTGCGCCCGGATCCAGCGCAGCTCCAGCTCGGGACGCGTGCGCAGGACCTCGACGAGCGGTCGGACGAGGTCGAGGTTCTCCACCGGACCGGCCTTCCGGCGCCACCCGCGGGCCTCCCAGGCGGGCGCCCACTCGTTCACGGTCCGCACGGCGAGCTGGGAGTCCGACCACAGCACGCACGGGACCCCCACCGGTGCGAGGTCGACGGCCGCGAGCAGCGCGGTGAGCTCCATGCGGTTGTTGGTGGTGTCGGGGTCGGCACCACTGCGCTCGTCGAGGACCACTCCCCCCTCGACCCGAACCGCCGCCCAGCCGCCCGGACCCGGGTTCGGCGTCGCGGAGCCGTCGGTGAACACCCCGTCCTGCGGGTCCCCCGCGTCCGCCGTGGTCACGGCAGGCGCTGCTCGGACCCGAGGAGCCGGCTGCCGAACAGCCCGCGCGTGTAACGCCCCGGCGCCCCCCGGTCGAGCAGGAACTCGGCCGGGTCGGCCTCCAGGTCGAACCCGACGCTCAGACCACAGCGGATGCACCGGTACTTGCCGAACCCCCGCTCCCCACCGACGAGGTGCTGCTCCCCCTCACACCGGGTGCAGGCCCGCACCTCCGGCACGTGCGCAGCCGCGGTGGCACCGGCGGTCCCACCGCCCGCGCCGCCGGAGGTGCTGCCGCTCGAGGGGTCCATGGGCCGGAGCGTATCGGCGCGAGGACACGCTCCGGTCCCGAGGTGCCGCGGCGGCGCCCGGCCCGCCGCCGTGATCGCCCCGCGAGGTGCGTGCGCAAGACGCGCAACGCGCGCGGTGAACGCGCATCGCGCTGGTGAGGGCCCTCATGGCGTCGCCGCGGACGGTCGAGGACTGCGCTCGAGCGGTGACACCTGTCCCTCGCTCCCCCGCACCGGCACGGTCATGGTGGGACTCGCGGTGCGGCCGGCGCCGGGCACCGCGCGGGCGCGCGGTCCGCGATCGGCGCACGGTCGGACGTCGGCCGTCTCTCGCCGGTCCGCGTGCGCATCGACGTGCTGCGCCGCGCCGCGCACGTCCCCGGCCGTGCGACGCCCGTCCCCGGCAACGCGGTGAAAACGCGCGTTCTTGGGGAATTCGGGCCCCTCACTCGGTCTCCACGTCGCGTGGTGGTGCACGCACCCGCACGGGAGCATGGGGTGCGTGGCGCGATGCCGTGCGGTCGCCACCGTCGCAGCCGCATCGCACCCGACGGCGCCCGGCCGCACTCCCCCGCCGGCGCTCGTGTCGTGCACGTCGCGATGCACGCGCGGTCGCCCACCGACGACGCGTCCAGTACGCGTCGCGGCATGTCCCGCACCGTCCGCTCGCGCGTCGGACGACACGGCTGAGGTCGCGGGTGCAGGACGTGAGGGTGACGCGCGGCACCTGGGCCGTCGGGCGGCCGTGCGGCCTGTTTCGATGCGAACGGAAGACGCTTTAGTGTTCCCACGTGCGATCCATCTGGATCGTGCGAATCGACAGGGAGGCAGAGCCACGATGGCAGCCGCCAAGAAGACGGCCAAGAAGGCCGCCAAGAAGACGGCCAAGCGCGCGCCGGCCCGCAAGTCCGCGGCGAAGCGTCCGGCCAAGAAGGCCGCGAAGAAGCGCACCACGAAGAAGGCCGCTGCGAAGCGTCCGGCGAAGAAGGCTGCGAAGAAGCGGACCACCAAGAAGGCCGCGAAGAAGCGCACCACGAAGAAGGCCGCTGCGAAGCGTCCGGCGAAGAAGGCTGCGAAGAAGCGGACCACCAAGAAGGCCGCGAAGAAGCGCA